>JAGAOE010000113.1 GCA_017623885.1 Eubacterium sp.
CATGTCGAAGTCAGCACTTCAATCCATGCCTTACCCGACTTTTCATTCGTCTCAAGCAATGCCGGAAATACATATACCACCATTGACAGATTGTAGTCCATCTGCAACTCGTCTTTTTTACGACCACGCAAAGACTTTAAATCTTCGTCTACTCGTGCGACCATCGGTTCTGCCACCCGCTGCATGAGCGGCACCGGCTCCGGCGATGCTAGATAAAACTGTTCCAGAAGCGCCAGATTTTTGGCATTCTCAAATATGTATTTCTTAAAAAACTCCATATAAATCGCTTTTTTGAAAAACTGCATCGGATTTTCGATGCCATACAGTAAATTCTGTAACGCCTCAGTCGCGGCTTCTTCTGACACCGGTTCCGGACGACTCTTTTGTTCCTGTCCGTTTACTGCATCTTCCTGTGAAATAGAAACTCCACAATACATACAGATAATCGATTCTCGATCCTGCGGAATCTGTAACTCTCCACCGCAATGCGGACACACACCTTTTATAAATTCCATATTGCCTCCATTAAAAACCACTTACATTTTAAATTGTCTGTACAATTCATTTTTATTCTACCACATTCACTGTAAATAAACAAACAAAAAGAAGCCTTGAATGGCTTCTTTTTTCATTTTATCATCTTCAATTATTCATCCCAGTTATGATATACATCCTGTACATCATCTTCCTCATCCAACAAATCCAAAATTCGCTGAATATTTTTCAAATCTGCCTCATCCGAAAGTGTCACATAAGTCTGCGGAAGCATGGTGACCTCTGCACTCGCCATCTCGATTTTCTCTGCTTCAAGTGCTACGCGAACTGCATCAAAGGCATCCGGTGCCGTGAGAATTTCATAGCTGTCATCTTCTTCATTGAAATCATCTGCTCCTGCATCTAATGCAAGCATCATCAAATCATCCGCATCCATTTCGCAGGTCTCTTTTTCAATGATAATCTGTCCACGCTCGTCAAACATATAGGATACACAACCCTGTGTACCGATGCTTCCCTGTCCTTTTGTAAATGCATTTCTGACATTTGCAGCAGTACGATTTTTATTGTCTGTCAGACACTTAACGATAATTGCTGTTCCGGCAGGTCCATATCCTTCGTATGTAGCTACAACATAGTTTACATTGTCACCGTCTCCGGCTGCTTTTTTAATACCGCGCTCAATCGTATCGTTCGGCATATTATTTGACTTTGCCTTCGCAATCACTGCTGCAAGCTTGCTGTTGTTCGCAGGGTCCGGTCCGCCTTCCTTTACTGCCACTGCGATTTCTCGACCGATCATGGTGAAAATCTTACCTTTTGCTGCATCATTTTTCTCTTTTTTGTGCTTAATATTTGCAAATTTTGAATGTCCTGACATGTTTTCTCCTCTTTTCGTTCTCTTTCATTAAAGTATTTGCGTTATACAGTCTCTTCGTTTTTCTTCACTTCTACACGTCGAATCATTTTATCCTGTACTGATAACACATGAAACTGATAGCCCATTGCTTCTACGATAAACCGTTCACCGTCTACCGGAATCTTGTCAATCAAAGATATCAAATAGCCATTGAGCGTATCATTCTCATTCTCATTTAGTTCTTCCAAGCCTAACGTCTCCGCCACTTCTTCCAAATCAGCAATACCATCCATGAGATAGCTTCCGTCAGCTCGCGCTACAATATGATGTTCTTCCTTGTCATGCTCATCAAAAATGTTTCCTACGATTTCTTCCAGAATATCCTCAAGCGCCACCAAACCCGCAGTTTGTCCGTATTCATCAATGACGATCACCAAATGATTTTTCGACTTCTGCATTTGCTGAAACAGCGCAGTGATTCCAATCGTCTCCGGCACAAAATCCACCGGCGAGAGCAAGCCCTTCATCTCCTGAATCGGCATTTGCTGACATTCCGTATCTCTGGCACGCGCCAGAACCTCCTTGATATGAACCTGACCAATGATCTCATCCATATCATCTATGTACACTGGAAATCTGGAATATGGCTGTTTCAAAATCGAATCCATCGCTTCTGAAAAAGTCATTCTTCCGTCCAACGCACATATATGCTTTCGATGTGTCATAATATCCTTAGCATTTTTTTCACCAAGCTCAAAAATATTATGAATCATTTCCGCTTCACTTTCACGAATAAAACCTTGTTCATGACGCTCATTGACAAGTGAAATAATTTCCTCTTCTGTCACATCCTCAGCATTTCTGTTAAAAAACCGCTTCATTTTTTCAAAAAAACCCCTTTGTGGGTTTCCGGCATCTTCCATTTTTCTCTCCTATCATTTTCTGTTCGTTTTTCTTGATTTGTAACTATTCAAAGCAAACTTCGAAAATACTACGTATTTCTAAAAATTGTAAAGCACTAGAAATATACCATTACCTGCCAGTAAAGTCAAGTTTATGTAGGCAGTTCTAAACTGATTCCCAACGCTTTGTCCACTTTCATCAATATTTCACCATCCAAATGACATACGCGTTCTCTGAGTCTGCGCTTATCAATTGTTCGCAATTGCTCTAACAAAATCACCGAATCTTTTACCATTGCATATTGCTTTGCAGACAACTCTACATGCGTTGGAAGCTTTGATTTGTTTATCTGTGATGTGATGGCAGCCACAATTACGGTCGGACTGTGGCGGTTTCCTACATCATTTTGTATAATCAAAACCGGACGGATTCCTCCTTGCTCCGATCCTACTACCGGTCTTAAATCTGCGTAATATACATCCCCTCGTCGAATTGTCATCATTGTCACTCCAGAAATAAATTGTAATCTGTATATCATCTTACAGTTACTTGTTACATTCTGAAGTATCTCCAATCGGATTCGTTTTATTCAACAAATCCCTCAAACTGTGTCCAATACGCAACTTTTTTCCCATCTTTATAAAAAACACGCGGAATGCGTTTTCCGATATCACAGGCAAACTCGTAATTGAATCGGCCTGATTTTTCTCCCAGTTCTTCCAATGTGATACATTCCGCTCCGTCCGTTCCGATTAACGTCACCGTATCTGATACTTTTACATCCGGAATATCCGTCACATCTACCATAAACTGATCCATGCACACGCGCCCTAAAATCGGTGCACGCTTTCCATGAATCAATACCTCTCCACAGTTTGAGAGGCTACGTGCATAACCGTCGCCGTATCCGACCGGTATCGTCGCGATTCGACGCTCATCATCCGTGACATATGTCGCACCGTAGCTGATACCATAGCCTTTCGGCAATGTCTTCACATGTACGACTCTGCTCTTTAAGCTAAGAACCGGCTGCATCTCCATCCGTTCCACATGCACTTCATCCGACGGACACATTCCGTACAACGTGATACCTGCACGAACAATGTCCAAATTCGCCTGCGGCAAATCTAAAATACCCGCACTGTTTGAACAGTGTTTCAACGGGATGTGCACGTTGCGTTTTTCCAGCATCTGAACCATATCCATAAAGCACTTCAACTGTTCTAACGCAGAAGTTTTGTCGGTTTCATCCGCACGTGCAAAATGTGTAAATAATCCTTCAATCATTATATTCGGCAATTTCGAGATATGTGCAATCAAATCCGCACTTTCTTCCGAAACCAGAAAACCGACACGCCCCATTCCGGTATCCAGCTTGATATGCACCGGTGTTGTTATATCTAATCGCTGCGCCACTTCTGATAAGCGCTGCGCTGACTCCAGCGAAAAAATTGCCGGCGTAATCTTTGCCTGTAAAAGCGCTTCATATTGTTCTTCAAAGGTATATCCCAATATCAGTATCGGCTTTTTGATACCGGTTGCACGAAGCGCCAACCCTTCTTCTTCTGCCGCTACCGCATAGCCATACACATAAGGTACAGCTTCCAGCTCTTTTGCAATCATTGTTGCGCCATGCCCATATCCATCCGTTTTAATCACTGCCATTATTTTGGTATCCGAATGAATCAGCCGATGCATTTCGTCCATATTATGCAACATTGCATTCAGGTCAATATCTGCATGCACTCTCGGATAATCTGTCATTTTACCATGCCTTCTTTCTCACAAAATATCAAAGGTAATGCTTCCAGCAACGAATTTGCCATCAGACTATACCTTCCATGTCGTTTCGCAGCTTCATCTCCGGCTGCACCATGAATATATACACCAAGCGGAGCTGCCTGCTCCGGCTTCAATCCCTGCGCAATTAGTGCTGCAATCACGCCGGTCAATACATCGCCGCTTCCGCCTGTCGCCATGCCGTTATTTCCTGACAAGTTTACATACGTCATGCCATACGGAACTGCCGTAATCGTACGCGCGTCCTTTAACACGCAAGTCAATTGATAGGTTCGCGCAAATTCTTCGGCAGTCTCTATCAAATGATCTTTGATATAAGATATGGTTACTCCCGCCAAACGTGCCATTTCCCCTAAATGCGGTGTCACTATCAGCTCAGTATGCGGTTTCTTTAATATATCTACATCTTCCGCGATCAGATTCAGTGCATCTGCATCCATAATCACCGGAACTGCAGCATTTTTCAAAACCATCTGCACCAGCAAACGCGATGTATCCGATATTCCAAGTCCCGGTCCGCAAACAATCACATCCGCCCATTGCAATGCCTGAATCACAGCTTCCTTGTCCGGCTTTTTTTCATGATAGGTGGTCAGCACCGCCTCCGGCAATGTACTCTGTATAATCACACGATTTTCTTCTGCCGTCAGCACTCGCACAAGACCACAGCCCGACAAATATGCCGCTCTTGCACTAAAAACAGCCGCACCCGCCATATTCACACTACCAGCAATCACCAGAACCTTTCCATAAGATCCTTTGTTCGTATGCGGTCTGCGTCCCGGTATAAAATCCAAATCTTCTCTTGTATATGCTGCCATCGTCGGCGCATAACCGTGCGGTTGATTCGTCAAAAAGCTATAATCATCAATACCTACACTCCGGCAGATAATTGTCCCACAATACTCCTGTCCCGGATAGAGACGCATTCCTACTTTCTCATAAGAAAATGTCACCGTCAAATCTGCACGAAAAGCGATTCCCAATACAGAGCCGTCGTCCGCATCAATACCGCTCGGTATATCAAGCGCGAGCTTCTTTGCGCGCAATTGGTTTAATAACTCCAGCAATTGTCCATATTCCCCTTCAATACGTCTGGACAATCCGACACCAAACACCGCATCTACAATCAAATCATATTCTCTCGCCTGCTGCAATGACTCCGCATGGTTCACAATCTGCTCATTTGCATGTAACCCATGACGTGCAAAAAATGTTTCGGTCGAAAAACGCACCAAGCCATACGCATCCGCAATCATTAGCTCCTGTTTGTTTTCTTCTGTCGCTTTTTGGCGGTTGCCTACGGTCAGAATTTCCACCTCATATCCCTTCAGGTATAACAATCGCGCCAGTACCAACCCGTCTGCGCCATTATTTCCCACACCGCATGCAATCAGAATCCGTGCCTTTCCGCACTCGAATATCTTTTCTATTTCTTCAAGTGCCGCAAGCGCAGCGCGCTCAATCAACACCATCGAAGGTATTCCAAAATGATGGATAGTATTCTTATCATATTGCCGCATTTCATTGCGCTTTACCAGATATTTCACGCGCACACCCCCTTTTTCGTATTCTCCGTTCTTTCTGTTCTTTTTATTTCTATCCTACATTCAATCACAAAAGGCTGACCTTAGAATGGTCAGCCCTGTTCATCCGTATCAAAGTTTTCTTTTTGGGCCTGCGCATGTTCAGCTTCACCACGTACCGATACACTGCCATCCGATGCTTTTTTTTCATTCGATACTGTCTGTTCTTTTTTCTTCGGCGGCTCCAGTACACGCAAATCCACATCACCATTATCCAAATCAAACACATCCATCATCTCTGCGCCAAATATGTCATGCATGTATGCATAAATCTGTCTGGAATTTACTTCGCGGTTTTGTTTCTTAATAATATTCTTTTTCAACTCAATGCGCACTTGCGTAATCCAATCCGCAATTTCCCGCACTTCCGAAATATTTATTCGAAACTTCTCGTAGCAGTATTCAATCGTATACAGCATCAGCTCTTTGTTGACACGGTCTATTTCGCGCGGTAAATCTATCAGCAAATCCTCATGCTGCTCCATCTTTTCATTGATTTCATCCAACATCTGTTTATTTGCATCCAGTTTTTTCGAGCTGCTGCGTCCTTCATTTTCAATATAAGTACCTTCCATATTTGCGACAATACTGCTCATGAGCTTTGCCTTCATTTTTTTAAGTTCTTTCAACTCATTCTGGAGCTTTCCCTGCTTTTGCAAATATTCGTCCAGTTCCTGTTCGCATTTCGCTATATGTTCCGGCTTTCCCTGTACTGCAAACAATCGATGCCATTTTTGATCGAGTACGCAGATTGGTAACTTCTTATCTTCTAAAAAACTACTAAAATCTTTTTTTTCAGCCATTAGTTCTCTCCTGACTTACTCGAAATTTTTTCCCTTTTCTTTCGTATGCTTTACCGTATTGTAGGATAACTGCATCAAACTATCCGACAGATGTACATTCTCAACAATCACATCTTTGTCTATCAGCTCTAAATCCACATGCGCAAAATTCCAAATCGCATGTACGCCGAGGCTTACCAGCTCATTTGCAATCGTATCCGCCTTTGACTTTGGCATTGTCAGCGTCGCAATATCAACCGTGTGATTTCTGACATAATCCGGCAAATCCTCCAGTGCCAAAATCGGTATACCACGTACACTCTTTCCAATCAGCTCCGGGTCTACATCAAAAAGCGCTGTAATAACGAATCCCAGTTTTTCAAATTTTACATAATTTGCCAACGCCTGACCCAGGTGTCCTGCACCGATAATAATAACATAATGTTTCGTATTTAGTCCCAATATCTTTCCGATTTCTTCGTAAAGATATTGTACATTATATCCGTATCCCTGTTGTCCGAATCCTCCAAAATTATTTAAATCCTGACGTATTTGAGATGCTGTAACATTCATACGGCTACTCAAATCATTTGACGAAATACGTTCCACACCGGCATCCAGCAATTCTCCTAAATATCTGTAATATCGCGGCATTCGTCTGATGACTGCCTGTGAGATTTCCTTTTCTTCCATAATTCCCGCCTTCTCCTTTGGCATTCTCAAATTAGCATTTACTGACTTAAAGTATAACTTTGTGTTAAAACATTGTCAATGTTACTTCGTCGTCCCGGCCGCCTGCTCCTGTTCTAATTCTTCCAGTTCTTCTGAGCAAGTCTCCCACTCTTCATATAACACTTCCAACCGTTCTTCCATCGCAGTTATATTTTTGTGTAATTCAAACAGCTTTGCTGAATTTGTAGCAATTTCCGGAAGTGCGGCTTCGTTTTCTGCCTGTTCTTTGTCCGCTTCCAGCTTTGCAATTTCATCTTCTATTTTTTTTCGCTCATTTTGTTTTTTTCGAAGCTGTGCCTGCTGTCTTTTTTGTTCCTGCCAATCTATTTTTCCGGCATCATCTGCCGTTTTTTTCTCAGCATTTGACGCTGCGTTTTTTTCCTCAGCCTGACCCGTTACATACACGCGTGTCAGTTCTTCTTGTTTTTCCAAATAATAATCATAATTTCCGATATAATTTACAATCGTCTGACCCGTCAAATCTAAAATACGGGTTGCCGTCTGATTAATAAAATAGCGGTCATGTGATACAAAAAAAACAGTGCCTGTATAATTGTTTAATGCCTCTTCTAAAATTTCTTTCGAAACCATGTCTAAATGATTCGTTGGCTCATCCAGTATCAGAAAGTTAGCTTCCGAAAGCATCAGCTTTGCCAATGACAAACGACCGCGTTCCCCACCACTCAGCTCAGCCACTCGCTTTGTCACCGCATCTTCACCGGTGAACAAAAACGATGCCAGAACATTTCGCACCTGTGTATTATTCAAATTGGGATACGCATCTTGTATTTCTTCGAACAGCGTCTTGTCTTCTGACAACAATTGCTGCTCCTGATCATAATAGCCGATGTTGACATTCGTTCCCAAGCGAATGGTTCCGGCATCCGACTCCAAATGCTTGGTGATTATTTTTAACATGGTCGTCTTTCCGGTTCCATTATTTCCGATAAGTGCGACACGCTCACCACGCTTTATTTCAAAATCAATTCCTGAAAAAAGCAAATTCCCGGGAAATGCCTTAGCGAGTCCCTCGACCTTCAACACATCTTTTCCACTGACTATATTCGGCTCCAGGGTGATACGCATATCTGCCTGTTCTTCCACCGGCTTTTCGAGAACCTCAATCTTTTGCAGTGCTTTTTCACGGCTTTCTGCCCGCTTTATGGATTTTTCACGGTTAAATGACTTTAGCTTCGTGATTACTTCCTGCTGATGCTCAATCTCACGACGTTGGTTTAAGTATTGTTTCATCTGAGCCGCGCGCATCTGCGCCTTCTTTTGACTGTATTGTGAATAATTTCCTGCATAAACGTGTGCCTGATGCATGAAAACTTCGATTACCTTCGTCACAATCCGGTCCAAGAAATAGCGGTCATGTGACACCAGTATCACAGCACCTTTATAGCCCTTTAAAAAGCCCTCAAGCCATGTGATACTTGCCAAATCCAGGTGGTTGGTCGGCTCATCCAACAGCAATATATCCGGTTTTCGCACCAGTAATTTTGCCAACGAAACGCGCGTCTTTTGTCCGCCGGACAATTCACTCATTTTGCGTTCAAAATCACTGTCTTCAAAGCCAAGGCCCCGCAACACACTACTGATTTCACTTTTGTAATAATATCCGCCTTTTGCTTCAAATTCCTGCAAAAAGGAATGATAACGCTCCATCAGCGCATTCAGCTCTGCACCCTGCACATGCTTCATCTGTTCTTCGAAGGTTCGAATCTGCGCTTCCATCTCGATAATATCAGCCTTCGCACTCAAGACTTCTTCATAAATCGATTGTTCTGCCGCCACTTCCTGATACTGCGCAAGATAGCCGACGCTCGTACTTTTTGCAATCGTAACGTCGCCTTCATCTGCCGGCAGTTCACCAATCAAAATTTTTAGCAAGGTAGACTTTCCGGCACCATTGATTCCGACAATTGCAACCTTTTCATTTTCTTCTACATGAAAAGAAACGTTTTTCAATATTTCATCTGTTCCAAATGCCTTTGACACACGATTACAGGCTAAAATCATTACAGTTACTCCTTTCAGACCATTTATGGTTCATCCGGTCTGATTTATTTATAATATGTTTCTAATGTTTCACGAATCGCTTTAATAAAGTCTGCGCTGTTTAATACAGTCGGATTTGCAAGCTCCGTAATCAAAGCCAAGTCTTTTGTCATTTTTCCTGACTCGATGGTATCTATACAAGCCTGCTCCAAACGATCAGCAAACGTTACTAATTCAGGAAGCGCATCCAATTCTCCACGCTTTCTCAACGCACCTGACCATGCGAAAATCGTAGCAACAGAGTTTGTCGAAGTTTCTTCTCCCTTCAGATGCTTATAATAATGACGCTGTACAGTTCCGTGTGCTGCCTCATACTCATAAATACCTTCCGGAGATACCAGTACAGAAGTCATCATAGCCAATGAACCGCATGCTGATGAAATCATATCACTCATGACATCTCCATCATAGTTTTGCATGCCCAGATGAATCCGCCTTCTGACTTCATTACACGTGCCACTGCATCATCAATCAATGTATAGAAGTATGTAATATTCTTTGCTTCAAATTTCTCTTTGAATTCTGCATCATATATTTCCTGGAAAATATCCTTAAATGTATGATCATACTTTTTCGAAATCGTATCTTTTGTCGCAAACCATAAATCCTGCTGCAAATCCAACGCATAGTTAAAGCAGCTTCTTGCAAAGCTCTCAATTGATGCGTCAATATTGTGCTGTCCCTGCAAAACACCTGCACCCTGAAACTCATGAATGGTGATACGTTCTTCTTTACCGTCTGCCCCGGTGAATACCAGCTCTGCTTTTCCTGCACCCGGCACCTTCCATTCTACTGATTTATACACATCACCATATGCATGTCTGGCAATCGTAATCGGCTTTTTCCAGTTTTTCACACAAGGCTCAATCCCTTTTACCTGTATCGGTGTACGGAATACGGTTCCGTCTAAAATTGCACGAATCGTTCCGTTCGGGCTCTTCCACATCTCTTTCAGATTATATTCCGTCATACGCGCTGCGTTCGGTGTAATCGTCGCACATTTTACTGCTACGCCATATTTTTTTGTCGCGTTTGCAGAATCAACCGTCACCTGATCATCTGTCTCATTACGGCATTCCAGACCAAGATCATAATATTCTGTCTTTAAATCAACAAACGGTGTCAGCAGTTCATCTTTAATTATCTGCCAGAGCACACGCGTCATCTCATCTCCATCCATTTCTACCAAAGGAGTCACCATTTTTATTTTTTCCATTGTTTTATCCTGCCTTTCTCAAATCTATGACCAGCTCATCCACCTTTACATTTTGGGCTGCTGATTCTATTTTTCTCTAAATGCTGATACGAACCCACAATCACATGTAACTATAGCACACTTTCTGCTCCGGTACAAGAAATTTTATATCTGTTCAGGGTAACTATTCAGAGTAACTGTTCAGAGCACATCTCAAAAATACGGTGTATTTCCTCGGTATGAGATATTTGCCAAATAGTTTCATAATTTTATTTTGGAAACTCTGACAGGCTCTCATCATAGTATGAACTATAAACATCAAATCAATGGAGGATTTAAAAATGAGTGATTTAGCTGCTACAAACTGTGGATGTGGATGTGAAACTTCCAATGGATGCTCTAGCATCATCTGGATCCTGTTACTGCTCTGCTGCAACGGCGGAAATGGCGGATTCTTAGGAAACAGCAATGGCTGTGGCAACGGATGCGACAACATCTGGATCATCCTGCTTCTTTTGTGCTGCTGCAACGGCGGAAACAACAATAACGGTTGCTTCTAACAAACATCTGCTTTACCAAAAATAAAAGAGTCCATCCGGACTCTTTTATTTTGTAAAAATATATTGTTCTCATCGATTTTTGTTATGCATTTGCATATTTGATGTTTTTTTCTTTTTATCCTCCTGCTCTTTTCGCTGTTGCATTCTCTCTCTCTTTTCCCGCAAACATGTTTCATCCAGTTCGTATACTTTATTTCCATCTATAATTAAACGTCCCAAATCATTCGACTCCTTTCGTCAGCTTGAGATATTAGGTGATTGCGAAACTCCTTATATATCTTATCGTGTTGTGTAACATTACCAACGACCACAAGCAGATACTCTGAGTCCGTTGGTACTTAGGAAATGCTGATTATGCTCGCATTTCCTAAGTATTCCCCGAAGGATTGCACGAATTTGCAAAGAAACTTGTTGCTTCGCAAATTCGGCAAAAAAAATTGGAGTTTCGCAAACGCCTAACTTGAGTAAATTTTGCAATTGCATTACTCCCTATATCATATGCATATTTTTTCTGTTCTCTCATAGTTTTAAATAAAAAGGATTTTTTATGGACAATGAATTTTCTCCTACACCCTTTGATTCGCATTTGCAAAATCGCACATTACAACTGTTAAAAACAGCCATACCTTACATACCATATCCACGCCAGCGATTGCTCGCTACCGCTGTAAAAATCATGGAACTTTCACGGGCAAACTCGCTCTTTGAGCAAAAAGAGCCGGCACTTCAAATGTGTGAAGGTATGAATACTTCCAATCGTATCCTACAAATGCTGGATGCGATTCGCCCGCTCTGTGTAGAAGCTGACCAGGCGAATATTGACATGATTACAAATGTACTTTCTATGGCAGATATCTACAACGGCATGTTCAGCGGACAGGAGGACTTATGAATATCGATGATCTCATGCAGGCAAACACGGGTATCTCACCCGAAAAGCTTGCCTTTCTAAAAGCTTTTGCAAACCTGCCCACCGGCAGTAATTCGGCTGCAATGATGCGTCAGCTCATGCACTGTCAGCAAGAGGCAAAACAACAAAACATTCAATTTTCTACAGATGAACAAAATCTTTTGATTCAACTTCTTACTGCTAATTTATCTTCCGCTGAAAAAGCGCGCGTTAATCAGGTATTGGCACTGCTAAATATGCAACAACGCTGATATGACATGATGTTTTGTAGGACACAAAAAAACCGGGAAGCTGTAAAAACAGTTTCCCGATTTTTATCATTTTACATGTACATATTATGAAATGTAAACATTACGCATATGTTTTTGATGAAACTGCTCGGCTCTGAACAGTTACAAATTTTATTCTTCTGAATGATCCAGCTTGTTTGCACGAGCTGCAATCTCTTTCTCCTGTACATCTGAAGGAGCCTGCTCATAGCGTGCAAATTCATAAGAATACTCACCTGCACCACCTGTCATAGAACGCAGTTCGGTATTGTAGCCATATAACTCTGTATACGGTACATCTGCTAAAATCTCCTGCTTTCCGCCTTCAATCGGATTCATACCGAGTACGCGGCCACGGCGCTTATTCAAATCACCCATGATGTCACCGGTATAGCTGTCCGGAACTACGACCTTCAATGAAGCGATAGGCTCTAACAGCACCGGATTTGCCTCCAGAACACCTTTCTTGAACGCCTGCGTAGCAGCCATCTTGAATGCCATTTCTGATGAATCTACCGGATGATAAGATCCGTCATACAATACTGCCTTCACGCCAACTACCGGATAAGCAGCCATCGGTCCTTTCTGAACAGCGTCCATAATACCCTTTTCTACTGCAGGGAAGAAGTTCTTCGGAACAGCTCCGCCGACAACGATTTGTTCAAATGTATACGGTGTCTCCAAATCGCCGGAAGGTTCAAAGGTCATCTTTACATGTCCATACTGACCATGTCCGCCGGACTGTTTTTTATACTTGTATTCCACATCTGATTTCTTGCGAATCGTCTCACGGAATGCCACTTTCGGACGTGACAACTCAATGTCTACTTTATATTTGGTCAACAGCTTGCTGGCAACTACTTCTAATTGCTGTTCGCCGATACCATATAATAAAGTCTGACCGTTCTCGCTGTCATTCACAGCCTTAATCGTCAAATCTTCCTGTGCCATCTTCTGTAATGCCTGTGAAATCTTATCCTCATCACCTTTATTCTTTGCTTTGTAGCGCATATAGGTGTAAGGAGTCGATAATGCGGTACGGATGTATACGATCGGATTTGCCTTTGTAGACAAGGAATCTGTCGTTGCTGCTGTCGTCAATTTTGCAAGTGCTCCGATATCTCCTGCATGCAGTTCTTTTACTTCTTCTGCCTTGCCGCCGCACATTACATATAATTTACCGATTTTTCCTTCAACATCTTTATGATGGTTATACATCATGTCATCGGTCTTTAAAACACCGGAATTCACTTTTATCAATGAATATTTTCCGATAAACGGATCTACGATTGTCTTGAAAACATATGCTGACTTCGGTTTTGCAAAATCATAATCTGCCTGATATACTTCGTTGGTCTTTGCATTAATACCTGCACAGGTACGTTTGTCAGGGCTGGGAAGATATTTTACAATATCCACCATCAATGTATACATACCGCGTGCCAAAATATTAGATCCCATCAATACCGGAACGATGCTTCCTTCTGCCACATTTACACGAAGTGCCTGACGAATCTCATCATCCGAGAACTGTTCACCGTTAAAGTAACGATCCATAAACTCTTCGCTGGTCTCTGCCACAGATTCCATTAAAGCTTCACGGCAAATCTCCAGATTTGCAACAGAGTAATCCGGAATCTCACATTTTTCAACGGTTCCGTCTTCTTTCCATCTCTTCGCACGCTGCTGAATCACATTTACATATCCTACAAACTGCTCATTTTCACGAATCGGCAGATGGAACGGTGCTATTTTCTTACCATACAGCTCCTGTAAATTCTCTACAACCTGTCGATAGCTCGCATTATCTATATCCATATCGGTCACGAATACCATACGCGGTAATTTGTATTTTTCACAGATTTCCCACGCTTTTTTCGTACCTACCTCGATTCCTGCTTTACCTGAAACAACAATAATCGCTGCATCTGCTACTGCAGCCGCCTCTTCTACTTCACCTACAAAATCGAAATAACCGGGTGTATCCAAAATATTTATTTTGCTTCCTTCCCACTCGATGGGAACTACAGATGTACTAATTGAAAATGATCTCTTTATTTCCTCTTTATCAAAATCGCTGATTGTATTTCCTTCACTGATTTTTCCCATTCTGGTGGTCTGACCTGCTAAATATGCCATTGCCTCTACCAGACTGGTCTTTCCCGCCCCTCCATGGCCTAAAAGAACTACGTTACGAATCTTGTCAGTTGTGTAAACGTTCATATATAATACCCTCCTATTTCTTAATCTGAACAGTATGTGAATTTTTCACATATAAAAAAACTGTTCCTGTCGTTTGACATATGTATATTGTACTAAAACATTGAAATAATTACAACTATTTTATTCATTTTTCACAAATAATATATGAATCACTTTTTCGCTTTAAAGTGTAAATGTTTTATGCTATAATGATTTTAATTTGAAGAAAAGGAGCATTTCATAATGTCTTTTGATAAAATCGGATTTATCGGGCTCGGTCTTATTGGCGGTTCTATCGCAAAAACAATAAAGCGACTGTATCCCGAAAAGAAACTATATGCAACATCCGGTCACCTGGCGACCGTAACTGAGGCTTTTGAGGATCACACAATTGAGAACGATACCTTATTATCTCTTGAGGAAATCGCAGCCTGTGATCTTATCTTTTTATGCACACCGGTTCAGAAAAACATCGAATATCTTCATGCACTGAAGCCTTTATTAAAGGAAGGCACCATTCTGACAGATGTCGGAAGCGTAAAGTCGGATATTCATGACGCTGCAAAAGCGGCCGGTATGGAGCACTGCTTTATCGGCGGACATCCAATGACCGGTTCAGAGAAAACCGGTTATTCAAATGCCACTGCGTATCTGTTAGAAAATGCATATTACATCATTACGCCTACTGCTTGCAGCCCTGCGGATAAAGTCAGCGAATTTAAAAGCTTGGTACAATCTCTGGGCGCGATTCCTTTGGTGCTGAATCATACTGCGCACGATCACGCAACGGCTACGATTAGTCATTTACCTCATATCGTGGCAGCCAGTCTTGTGAACCTCGTACAGCAAATCGATGACGAACAGGAAACGATGAAAACAATTGCTGCCGGTGGATTTAAAGATATCACACGTATCGCATCTTCTTCTGCTGTCATGTGGGAAAATATCTGTCTTTCCAATAAAGAGCAAATATTAGATATTCTGGATCAGTTCCAGACACAGCTTGCAGGCATTCGCGGTCAAATCGCTTCCGCCAACGGTCAGGAAATTTTTGATTTTTTCCAGTCCGCCAAGGACTATCGCGATTCTATTACTATCACGACACCCGGAGCTTACAAAAAGGTTTATGAGCTCTATTGTGATTTGATTGATGAAGCCGGTGGTATCGCAACCCTTGCTACGATTTTAGCAAGCAACAATCTCAGCATTAAAAATATCGGTATTATTCACAACCGTGAATTCGAAGACGGTGTGCTGCATCTGGAAATGTATGATCAGGATTCTCTTCAGAAATCGGTAGAATTACTGCGCAAATATCACTATACCGTATACGAACGCTAACATACAAAACAGTGTTGTTAATCGCAAAACCTCGAAACAAAATGAGAAAGGAATCCAAAAATGGATATTACAATCAAAAAATCAACAGGTCTTCGCGGAGAATTAGAAATTCCCGGTGACAAATCGATTTCTCACCGAGCAATCATGTTTGGTGCCATTTCAGAAGGCACTACAGAAATTACGAATTTTTTACAGGGTGCAGATTGTCTCTCCACCATTTCCTGTTTTCAATCTATGGGAGTGTCCATCGAAAACCGAACCGATTGTGTAACAATTCACGGTGTTGGTTTGCATGGTTTACAGGCACCTGCACATTCTCTGGATGTCGGTAACAGTGGCACGACTACACGACTAATCAGCGGTATTCTCGCAGGCCAGTCCTTTACATCCGTGATAAACGGCGATGCTTCGATTCAAAAAAGACCGATGAAACGCATTATCACACCGCTTTTACAAATGGGTGCGAATATACGCAGTATAAAAGGTAACGACTGTGCACCACTTGAAATATGTGGCGGACCCCTGCATGGAATCCATTATTCCTCACCGGTTTCTTCTGCTCAGGTAAAATCATGTGTATTGCTCGCCGGTCTTTACGCAGATTCCGCAACCCTTGTGACAGAACCGGTACTTTCCCGTAATCATACAGAGCTTATGCTCTCCGGTTTTGGTGCACAGGTGACTTCTGAACACACCACCGCCAAGATTGAGCCGAACCCCAGACTTATCGGTCAGAAAATTGCAGTCCCCGGAGATATTTCATCTGCCGCATACTGGATCGCGGCCGCATTGATTATTCCGAATTCAGAAATAGTATTAAAAAACGTCGGTATCAATCCCACACGCGACGGCATTTTACGGGTCGTACAGGCAATGGGCGGTACGATTCTTCAAGAAAACGTCCATACGGTCTCCGGCGAGTTAGTTTGTGATCTCATCATTCGCAGCAGCACGCTTCACGGAACGGTCATCTCCGGTGAGTTGATTCCGACGCTCATCGATGAAATTCCGGTCATTGCCGTGCTCGCATGTTTTGCTGACGGTGAAACCGTCATAAGGGATGCACAGGAATTGAAGGTAAAAGAATCGAACCGTATCGACACTGTCGCCGAAGGACTTCTTGCTATGGGTGCCGATGTGACTGCGACCGATGACGGTATGATTATTCGCGGCGGAAAACCTTTACATGGCGCAGTCATTGACTCACATCTCGACCATCGCATCGCGATGTCTTTTACCGTAGCAGGCCTGATGTGTGATGAACCGACGACTATTCAAAATGCTGATAGTGTGGATATCTCCTATCCCGGATTTTTTGATAATTTAAAACGTATTTCCTGCGCGTAAATACAACAACGAATACACGGAGTATTTATCCGTTCATGCAACAAAAAGCTCCCCTAATGATAATAGGTATGTTCTTTACCTAGAACACACTATACCTGTCATCATCAGGGGAGTTCTTTATTCATCCCAGTTTCTGTTTAACTTTGGTCTGATTCCATTCTAATTCTGTTTATATTCTTTTATATATTGCAGAAATTCATATACACGTTGCTTCGTCATCTCAGCCGCCTGCAAATGCACTACCTGCGGCTCCATAATGCCACTTTCAATATCAGCCTGTGCACGTTGAATCATCGCTTCCTTGTCTGCAATCCATCCACGCTGTTCTTCAGTCAATTTTTGGAACTCTTCCGGCGAATAGATACGTTTTAATATACTCCACTGGTCATTCAGCAAAATATCCCATGTCTCATAAATCTGTACTGCTTTCTGTACCAGTTCTTCCTCTGTAAACGGCGTATTTTTTATCTCATCCTCCATCGCCAAAACATATTCTTCTGACCATTCCAACATACTGTAATGTGATTCGATAATATCGCTTCCGACAAAGCCAAAATTCTGGTCCTTATTATGAATCACATAATATTCCAGCACAGCACTCTCTACATTCTCCTCCGGTAGATTAACCAACCACCAACGAAGATCTTCAGGCAATTCATTCAGCGGTGTACCCGGCAAATAGATATAGAAATCTTCCGTCCCTTCCAGTCCAAACGCATCCGTATAAGAGACAAAAACACCATCTAATATTTCATCCGTACCGACCTCACGCTCATACTCCATAGATTCAATATGCATCTGATACGTATATTCATTTACCTTTTCAGGTTTTGAAAACGAACCTGTAAAACGACACTCATATCTGGTTCCATTCGGGTGTAAGTCGCCCGTCACACCCATATCCATATCATGATAGGAACCGGAAAAGCTACCGTCCTGGTTAATCTCCAATCCGGTTCCCCATGCACCGGCACCACTGGAAAACGAAAAATTGATCGTCTTAAACGCTTCAAACGAGAAGCCTTCTTCCTCCTGCTTTTCTATTATCTCATTTGCTTCGGTATTCTCTTCCTGTGTCAACGCATCTTCTGCGGATTCTTCTTTTGCGACATCCTCTTTTGAGATGTCTTCTTTTAATGCATCTTCTTTCGATGCTTCAGCTTCTGCTTCCTTTTCTTTGCTCTGTTCACTCACCTGTTCTACTTCCAGCTCAGGTGCTTTTTTTTCTCCACAGCCGGATGTCATCGTCACAAGAGACAAACCCATTAACAGCGCAAAACTCCAACGCAATTTCATTACTCATTTTCCTCCGGATTAAACATACTGTATATATTTATTTTTAATGCATCCGCACTTGGCAGACCTACAAAGGTTGCTCCGCACTGATACGCGCTGTCCGACAACTGCTCACAGCGCACGATTCGAATCACCGTCTGAATCACCTCGTTTGTCCAAATTTTTATTCTGGTATCATACAATGCACCGTTTTCCATCGGCTGCGAGGTTCGAAATCCCATACCACTGCTGGATAAATCCGTCACATCCACGTGTATCATCTTTAATGTTGTCATCTGTCCCTGATCTAAACGCTCTAATTCAATCGATACGTCCAGCTCTAAACGACGCTCTCTACGTTTTTCTTCCATTATATTTTCCTCCCAAAAGTAAATTAGATATAAAACTATCCAGAACCTAACGCGAAATTATTATACATTTTCAACGCGACATATTTTCCAAATAGCATATCTTATCATATCATAGGAATGTTTCTATGCCTAGCTTATGAAATAAAAAAACTCCAAAAACATTTTTCATTATCGTTATCATCGTAATCGAAATGTTTCTGGAGTTTTTATATATCATTTTAATATTTGAGCAATCACGCTCTCCTTATAATTACTGTAACTGAGCAGCAACCTCTGCAGCAAAGTCCTCGTTCTTCTTCTCAAGACCTTCACCTGTCTCGAAACGAACGAACTTCTTAATCTTTACAGTATCTCCTGCAAGCTTAGAAAGCTCTTCTAAATACTTTCCTACAGTCTGCTTTCCGTCTTCAGCCTTTACATAAACCTGATCTACTAAGCAGATTTCCTTTAACTCTTTGCTGATACGTCCCTCGATCATACCATTGATAACCTTCTCCGGCTTCTGAGACTCTTTCGGGTCGTTCATAATCTGAGCTTTCAAAATCTCTTTCTCATGCTCAATATACTCAGCACTTACTTCATCGCGTGATACATACTTCGGTGCTAAAGCAGCGATCTGCATTGCGACATTCTTTAAGCCTTCTTTTACATCATCATTTACAGCGTTTGTCTCAGCGTCTACGATAACACCGATTCTTCCGCCACCGTGTACATAGGTAACAACGCATCCGTTCGGCTCTACAACCTTCTCGAAACGACGAATCTTTAAGTTTTCTCCGATTACAGCTACCTTCTCAACCAATGCTTCTGCAACAGTCTTTGAGGTATCCTCGTTCCACTGCTCAGCCATAAATGCATCCATATCTGCTGCTGAAGATGCAACTGCCTGCTTTGCTACAGCTGTAACAAATGTCTGGAATGTCTCGTTCTTTGCAACAAAGTCTGTCTCAGAGTTTACTTCTACAACTGCTGC
>JAGAOE010000114.1 GCA_017623885.1 Eubacterium sp.
CGCTGCCTGCACACCCAGACAGTTTTGTCCCAAATTCACGGTATTTAAATAATTTTCCAGTATCCAGTCTTTATTGGCCACTTTCTTTTCCAGCTCTATCGCCAAATACTGTTCCTGCAATTTTCGAACGACCTTTGCAAACCCGCGATCCGTCGTCCATGTCGTAAATACATTGTTTTTCAGCAACTGCTGTGTAATCGTCGATGCTCCCTGTGAAAAATGACCGCCGGACAAAATGCCCTTTACACCGGCACGAATAATACCTTTCACATCGATTCCATTGTGTTCATAAAATCGTTCATCTTCAATCGCTACAAACGCATGCTGCAAATCTTCCGGAATCTCATCGATTGTTACATACACACGATTGGCACCGGACGCCACGAGTGTCGCCGTCGTATTTCCTTCCACATCCAAAATGGTCGATAAATATCCGGTCGGTGTAACATCCATCGCTTCTATCGTCGGAGATGAATCAATGATGCCTTTATAAATACCAAATCCTGTAAATCCCACACTGACCACTACCGCAAAAGCAGCGACCAGCACTAATTTATAAAACACCACTTTGAACTTTCGTAAAACCTTTGGAGACTTCGCTGCAATCTTTTTCGATTGCTTCTTTGCCCCCTCTTTTCCATAGTTCATAGTCTGCCTCCTATTTTTCAATTACTCCATTACCATAACTATGCATGACACCATCTCGACGCTCGTCTCGATATCAATGCACATTTTCTTCGCTATTATACCATTTTATTGTCTGCTTGTAAACTCGTGCCCAAAATGGTATACTCTTGTGTATGGAAAAACAAATCGGATACAAGACCGTCTATCAAGGCGGCGTAGGAGAAATTGAAGAAAAGAAATCACGTTTTATCGCATCTGTAGAGCCGGTTACATCAGAAGAAGAGGCGATTGCCTTTTTTAATAAAAAAAAGAAAGAATACTGGGATGCCAGACATAACTGTACGGCTTTTACGATTGGCGAAAAACACGAAAACACAAGGTGCAACGACGATGGTGAACCTTCCGGAACAGCCGGACGCCCCATGCTCGACGTTTTACTTCGCGAAGATATCCACAATGTAGCAGTTGTCGTGACCCGCTATTTTGGCGGCACATTGCTCGGCACCGGCGGATTAGTGCGCGCTTATCAGAAGTCCGTGCAAGCCGGTCTTGCAAATTCTGTCATCATCGAACGCTTAAAAGGATGTAAAATGACAATCCATACCGACTATACCGGTCTCGGAAAAATTCAATATATTTTATCATCCTCCAACATCACGACACTGGACACCGAGTACACCGAAGGAGTCTGCATCCACACGATGGTTCCGTCCGATCAGCTTGCCACCTTACAAAATGACATCACACAGGGCACCAGCGGTCAGGCACAGATGGAATTAGGCGCCGAAGTAGAATACGCCATTTTAGACGGCGAAGTTATGATTTTTTGAAACTATTTGGCGGATACGCTACACCGAGGAAATGCGTTGTATTTTCGAGGTAGGCTCTGAACAATTATATTTTTTTCAAACTAAAACAAACAAAAAATCCTGTCATATTTCAGACAGGATTTTTTATTTGCATTTTATTCGATTTTCATCTGATTTCTTTTTAGAAAATTCTACGAACTGCTAATACAGTACGGTAAGTAATCGGTGAAGTATACTTAATACCTGTTGACGGTGAGCTGGCATGTACAATCGTGTTATTTCCTACATAGATTCCTACATGTCCGCTGTAGCATACGATGTCACCCGGCTGAATCTCGTCAATACTTACACCGTATCCGACACTGCGCTGTGCGCTGGATGAGTGCGGAAGTGATACGCCAAATGCAGCATATACTGCCATAACAAATCCGGAACAGTCTGCGCCGTTTGTCAAGCTGCTACCGCCGTATACATACGGATTACCAACGAACTGACATGCATAATTAGCTACTGCCTGTCCGTTTGCACCGGATGGTGCGCTATACTGACGGTCATTGTTTGAGCTACTTGAGCTGCTTGAACTGCTATTGTTTGACTTGCTCGGCTTGCTTGCATTTGAAGAATTATTTGAGGAATTGTTGGAAGCATTGTTTGCTACAGCTTCTTCAGCGGCTCTCGCTGCTTCCTCTGCCTGACGGTCTGCTTCTTCCTCTGCTAAACGTGCAGCTTCTTCTTCCTTAGACTCTGCATAAGTATACTGGGTAGATAACGTTACATAATCTACAGATACATAACCCTTTGCATCTCCGATGGAAACCTTTACCCAGCCTTCATCTTTTTTATCTTCACTAAGTACGGTAAGCTTCTTTCCTTCTGCTACCAAATCCAACACCTTTGCATCTTCGCTTGCTTTTGCACGAACGCGAAGAGAAGTGGTATCAACTGTTGCAATTCTGGTGCCTACTTTTCTCAACAATTTTTTAGAAGCAACTGTCACGTAATCTGCTTTCACATATCCTGTCACGCTACCGGACTTGATTTTGTACCAGCCATCCTTCTCTTTGATGACAGTTCCTACAGAATCATCGTACAGCTTTCCTAAAACTTCGCTATCCTCATTTGCTTTTGCACGAACGTTCACATAGCCTTCGACCTGTGCAACGATCATTACTTTTTCTTTTTTCTCTTTTATTTCTTTTGTATCAGTCGCTTCTTCCTGCTGTACGAGTGCTCTGCTCTCTACGGCAGTCACGGTCGTAGCCGCTGTGGACTGTTTTGCTACATTATTAACAGAAATCGTATTCTCCGCCAAATACTGTGACAGTAACAAAGAGATTCCTGATGTCGGAGATGATGCTGTCAACTCCGATGTCACATTTACGCTTGTAAGGTCAGATGCTCCTGCAATCGGTGATGCCGATGCAATCATCGGTGATACCGCTAATGTCAATGCACTTGCAAAGCAACATGTAGCCTTGCGCAATGATTTGTAGTTCATAGTTCCCTCCAAATATCTTATATATGTGTCTTTCAGCTTTATTCGCATTTGTTACAAATTTGTTACATTTATTACATTGCTATTATAGCAAGGAAAGATAACTATGTCAACCAAAAGATAGCGGTAAAATTTAACTATTTTTATTTTTCTTGCAGATACATTTCAGCAGATGCAATCGCATTCGCTCCGTCTGCTGCCGCAGTCACGACCTGTCGCAACTGCTTGGTGCGCAAGTCTCCCGCCGCATAAATGCCCGGTATACTCGTTTTACACGTTTCATCCGCACAGACGTATCCCCCTGCATCGCAGTCCACCAGCGCACGAACAAGCTGTGTATTGGGTTCCATGCCAACTGCCACAAATACTCCCTGCACGAAAATGTCTGACTTTTTCATGGTTTTTTTGTTAATAATCTGTAACATTTGAACCATTCCATCTCCTACGATGGATTCTGCCACACTATCGTATATAATTTCTATATTCGGAGTCGCAAACACTTTTTCCTGCAACGATCCGGCACCCCGGAAGGTATCTCTGCGATGAATCAAATATACCTTTTCACATCCTCGCGCCAAAAACAGTGCATCGCCCAAAGCAACATCACCGCCACCTATGACTGCGACCGTTTTTCCCCTAAAAAATGCACCATCGCAAGTCGCACAATATGAAACACCCATTCCGCGCAGTTCACGCTCACCCGGAACACCAAGCATCCGATAAGAGGCTCCCATCGCCAGTACAATCGCACGACATGAATAGCGTTCCTTTGCAGTTACTACTACTTTTTCCGACTTATCAACAGATTCTATCGCACGCACTTCTTCTGTCACAAATGCTGCGCCCAGCTTTTGGGCATGGTCGTGAAAGCTCATACCCAGCTCAAATCCACCGATTCCGGGCATTCCCGGATAATTATCCACATCTGCTGTATTTACAATCTGCCCGCCACTCATCGGCTGTTTCTCAATCACAAGTGCCTGCAATCCTGCACGCTGTGCATAAATCGCCGCTGTCAATCCTGCCGGTCCGCTTCCTATTATAATAATGTCCGTCATCGTTGTCCTCCTAATTTCAAATGGTATCGTTCCTATATTTAGTATGTATCGTTTTCAATATTGTAATCGTATTGTAATCTTGTAATCCTTTCCCACATTAGAATTGCGATATCTGCGGTTTTGTGTTATACTTTATTTATTCTTATACACATTTATTGTGAAAGGTGGGATACATATGGAAATTGGCGCACTCGCCTCTAGTGCATTATACCAGATGGAGCAGAACTCCGTAAAGGTAGGCGGCTACGAAAAACCGTCCGACATTGGTGTTGCTATGTTGAGCAAACAGTTAGAAGTGTCGGAAGCATCCGGCGCAAGTTTAATTCGCGCAATGGAGTTATCTGTAAATCCTGCGGTTGGTGCAAATTTTGACATGTATGTATAATAAAAAAAGTGTGCTTTGCACACTTTTTTTATTATACAACGGAGAATCTCGTAAGCGAAATTCTTTGTTTTTTATAAAAGCCGTATACTCTTTTCTGTTATTTCGATTTTACGCTCTTTATACAAACGTCCGACCGCACGCTTAAACGCGGCTTTACTCATCTGCATTTCACGCATAATCGTCTCCGGCGATGCCTTGTCATTAAACGGTAAAATTCCCGCAAACTCTTCGATTACACGCAACACTTTTTCTGCATCCGCATCCATCTGATTTTCTTTATTTGCACGACGTGTAATGTCCAGCTTTCCGTCTTCCTTCACTGCGGTTATACGTGCTTCGATGATATCTCCTACTTTTAAATCTGATGTATCTTCGCTTCGCGGAATCATCGCAGAATAGCAATCATCGACTGCCACAAATGTACCGAAGTCATGTCCAAACTCATATACGCGCCCGGTAACCGTCTCACCTTTTTCATACGGCGCATCGGTGGACAGCAAATCATACAAATGCTTCATGCTGGCACACAGTCGGTTACTTTTATCTATATAAAGTGTCACCAGAACGTCATCTCCTGCATGCACTTTTCCGTTCATTTCTTTATAAGGTAAAAACAAATCTTTTTCCAAGCCCCAGTCTAAAAATGCACCGATTTTTCCGACCTGCGACACTTTCAAGACGGCTAATGCCCCCAGCGTCAGCTTCGGGCGTGCACACGTCGCTATCATACGGTCTTTTGAATCCCGATATAGAAATACTTCGATGGCATCTCCAATCGATGCGTTTTCCGGCACTTGCGCTTTCGGGAGCAGCACTTTCTCCCCCGACTCGCTGTTTTCTGCCAAATATACGCCAAACTCCACTTTTTTTACTATTATCAGCTTTTGATATTCACCTAATCTCATGCTTTCTCCTTTTTATTTATCTCTCACTCAGCATCTTTTTATCATTTTGCGTACGCTTTATGCATATCTGTCACAAATTACATAAATATTAAATTGGCATACGCCTCACCTTGTGCATCACACAATCTGACACTGACCTGACTTGGTTCGATCGTCACATGCGGATAAATCACATCACCCAGCACTGCCGCCTTTTTGTATTCTGCCCATACACGATGCACTTTAAAATCTTCCGGCAGATATTCTTCTCCCATCAAGATGTATTTCGCATTGTTTACATGATGGTTTGTGTCTATGAAATAGTGCGGTACCTGAATCGCGCGCTGCGCTTCTCCCTCCGGTAAAGCAGGAAGCTTGCGCCCTAAGTACTCCATATCCAGCGGTTCTTCTGACGGATATTTTTCTATCATTTCAGGAAACGGGCGATTCGGCTTTCCTGTCTGTGTATCGATAAAGACCCATATAGAATTCGCTTTTACGATCGGCTGATCTTCTTCGTCCAATATTTGAAAGTTACGCAGTCCATAAAACCCTTTTAGCTCGTAAGGCCATGTACATATCTTTAACGTTTCTCCCATATGCGGATAGCGCAAAATATCCACCTGCCAACTGCTCAAAATCCATGCTACCTGATGTGCACTCAGATAATCCACTCCGACTCCCAGTGCCTCCGACTGAAAAGTGCAGCAATCCTGCAAATAATCTAACAAAG
>JAGAOE010000115.1 GCA_017623885.1 Eubacterium sp.
ACCGGTGAGCCGGTTGATGAAGAGAGTCTGGATGCAGCGATGAATGAAATCGTCGTGACCGGAGAACTGGCAGATTTGATTCAGGGTGCCGATGAAGGTGAGGTAGAGGAATTTATCGCGTATGTAAAGCAGAAGGTGCTGGAAGGCGGTCTGAAGGACGAGAGCAGTATTCGCAGTTGTATCGAGGAAGCATTGGAAAAATATGAGTTTTCAATGAATGATGATGAAAAAAATGAGTTGACAAGTGTATTGATGAAAATCAGCAAGCTGGATATTGACGTAGATGTACTGTTGGATCAGGCAAAGTCCTTGTATGAAAAGGTAAAAGCATCCGAAGATGCACAGGGATTTTTGGCAAAGATTTTGCAGGGAATCCGTGATTTCTTCAGCAACTTATTTGACTGGTAGAATTCATAAAGCAGAAGTCGATGAATGAAAAAGAATAGGAAAAAGAAGAACCCCAATGTTGCGTACATCGGGGTTCTTGCTTTGTAATAACTTTCGTATAAAATTAAATTTTTTGTTTTAGAAATGCGATGAGACCGTCGGTAAAGCGGGTCACGCCGGGCATCGCCTGTACGGCTTTTCGGTTCTTTTCGTTAAATCCGACCAGAATATTGTGGTTCGCTTCCGAAAGATAATCGATAATACCGTCAATGTCGGACTTCATGTTTTTCGGGAACTGTATATATAAATGCTTGTTTGCTGTAATGTGCAATGTATAAGAGATACTAAAGTGATACCACAAAATATTGTGAAGTGTGGAATATTTGTAAATCCACACGATTTCATCAATCGGAATCACAGTCACGGCTTTATTGGCAAAGGCAATAAAGAAATGCTCGGTAATATACATATCTTCGGTAGCAAGCTGTGGTAACGTCGCCAGCTCTTCTTCCGCCTGTGCCAAAAGCACACTCCGTTTGCCGTAAAGTCCGAGCTGCCGGCTAGCCGGTGAGAGCACGGGAAATAACGCATAGAGCGTAAAAAATATGATGGACATCAGAGCGTAGATGCCTGATGCAAAAAAGCAGGTCAGTAGCAGCGTGCTTCCGTAGGTACCAAATCCGGGTTCGGAAATGATACAATCAGATACGGTATCGTAAAAACCGTTCGTTGTCCAGTTGAGGTCATCTGCCAAATGCTCCGCAAGCATGGCGTAGCTTTCCGGTTGTCGGCGAATGCTGGCGCGAATCGAGATTTCTTCTATAACGGGAAGTCCTTCTTCGCAGGTGCGGGGACTTAGGATGACCAAATAGCAGCCATCGTCACGCATGGTGTAATAGTAATAGCCGGTGACCATGCCGAATCGGCTTTGCGTATATCCGGTAAAATTAAGATTTGTCAGTTTGGTTGAAACATATTGTTTGCCATCATTTGCGAGTGCTTCGATCTGTGCCTGCTCAGAAATCGCGAGCGGATGCACCAGATCCTGCATCGGTGTATAAAACCATACAATGATTAAAAAAATACAGTATATAATCGGAGAGGCGACACGCCGTCCGTAGGTACTTCGTATTTTTCTGGTAATGAGGTGGTCTAATTGCTGCATTTTTTTCCTCCGAAACGGAAATAACATTTTCTGCTGTTCCAGCAAACCTATTCTAGCAAAAAAATGTGTCCAAGCCAAGTAATAGTAGAAACTTTTTTAGAGAAATGATATAATAGCGAAGAAATTATGCGGTTTACGAAAGAAACACGATCGAATAGAAACAGTATTCGTAAGGCATGCTAAGAAGGAGAAAGAAAAATGGATGCATACACCGGATTTGCAGAGGTCTATGACTATTTCATGGAAGATGTACCCTATGAGCAATGGCTGGAGCTGGTCGTAGAGGTGCTGGATAAAGAACAGATTCGTGATGGACTGGTGTTGGACCTTGGCTGCGGTACCGGAACATTTACGAGACTGCTCGCGGCACGGGGTTATGATATGATTGGTGTGGATGGCTCGCAGGATATGCTGACGGAGGCGCGTGAAAAGTCCGTAGATGACGAGATTCTCTATCTGTGTCAGGATATGCGTGAATTTGAATTGTATGGAACGGTACGTGCAGTCGTCAGTATCTGTGATACGATGAATTACTTGCTCACACCGGAAGATTTCATAGAGACCGTGCGATTGGTCAACAACTATTTGGACCCGGGCGGTATTTTTATTTTTGATTTGAATACACGCTACAAGTTTGAGGAGCTGATGGGTGATCAAACGATTGCTGAAAGCACGGAAGACGCGAGCTTTATATGGGAAAATTATTTTGATGCGCAGAGTGGTCGGAATGAATATGATCTGACGCTGTTTATTCGGCGCGATAATGGTCTTTATGAGCGAAAGACTGAGATACACGAGGAACAGAGCTACGAGCTGGAGGAAGTGATTTCGTTTCTGGAAGCAGGGGGAATGGAATACATGGGTGTATTTGATGCGGAGACGAAAGAGCAGCCGACAAAAGTGAGCGAGAAAATATTTGTAATAGCAAGAGAAAAGGGAAAGCAGAGGTAAGTACATGAATGATTATATGGTAAGAGCGACAGCAGCAGACGGTGCGATTCGTGCATTTGCTGTCACGACAAAAAATTTAGTACAGGAGGCGCGTGACCATCATGATACCAGTCCGGTCATGACGGCGGCATTAGGTCGTCTGCTCAGTGCGGGCACGATGATGGGAGCTATGATGAAAGGGGAAAAAGACCTGCTGACGTTGCAGATTCGCGGTGATGGTCCGGGAAAAGGATTGACGGTGACTGCAGATGCAAAGGGAAATGTAAAAGGTTATCCCGAAGTCGCAGTGGCAGCCCTTCCTTCGCGTGCAGACGGACATTTGAATGTGGGCGGAGCGATGGGAAACGGTATGCTTCGCGTCATCAAGGATATGGGACTCAAAGAGCCTTATGTCGGAGAGGTAGATTTACAGACGGGCGAGATTGCAGAGGATTTGACTTATTATTTTGCAGCCAGTGAACAGATTCCTTCTGTCGTGGGACTGGGTGTTCTCGTGGATAAAGATGGCAGTGTATTACAGGCTGGCGGATTTATCGTACAGCTCATGCCGTTTACCAGTGAGGAAGTAATCAGCAAGCTGGAGGGCAGTCTGGCGACATTGGAGCCGGTGACAAAGATGCTGGAGCGCGGATTTACACCGGAGATTATATTAGAAGAAGTATTGACGTTTTTTGATGTGGAATTTAATGAGACGATGCCGGTGCAGTTTTCATGTAACTGCTCGAAGGAGCGTATTACAAAGGCACTGATTAGTGTCGGAAAAAAAGGTTTGCAGGAAATGATAGAGGATGGAGAACCCATTCACGTGAATTGTCATTTCTGTAATACAGATTATGAATTTGATATTGAAGAGTTGAAGGAGATCGCGAAATGCAGCAAGGTTTCGTAAAAATAGCGGCGGTGACGCCGGACATAAAAGTGGCAGACCCGGCGTACAACCGGGAAGCGATATTGAAAAAAGTAAAAGAGGCGGCTGACAACGGAGCTGCGGTTATTGTATGCCCGGAGCTGTGTCTGACCGGATGTACCTGCGGAGATTTGTTCTTTCAGGAATCGTTGCTTCGGGGAGCAGAGGATGCGTTGCTTTGGCTCATGCAGCAGACCGCAGAAGTAGATGCACTCCTTTTTGTCGGATTGCCGGTAGAGTATATGGGAAAACTGTATAATGCGGCAGCCGTGTTAAACCGAGGAAAATTATTAGGATTTGTGCCGAAAAAACATATTTCCAATGATGCAGAGCATTACGAGTCACGTTATTTTGCGTCAGGAATGGAGCAGACCGTGCAGATTTCGTTGCCCAGAGTATCAGAGAACCGCATATGTATGGGAATGAATCAATTGTTTGTCTGTGAATCGTATCCGTCCTTGCGCGTGGCAGTCGAAATCGGAGATGACTTGTGGGCGCCGAATCCGCCGAGCACCGCACATGCGCTGGCAGGTGCGAACCTGATTGTAAACCTTTCTGCGAATGCAGAAGTGACCGGAAAAGATGTCTATCGCAGAGAACTGGTGAAAAATCAGTCTGCGCGACTGTTTTGTGCGTATGTGTATTGTAATGCAGGAGAAGGAGAGTCTACACAGGATCTCGTATTTTCCGGCCATAATATCATTGCTGAAAATGGGCTGATTTTAGCGGAGTCAAAACGTTTTACCAATGAAATCATATATACCGAAATGGATGTGGAGCGTTTACTGGCAGAGCGCAGAAGAAAGTCGGCGTTTGGTGAAAGACGGGCGGAATATCGTGAGGCGTGCTTTTTGCTGGAGCTTAGAGAAACACGATTGTCGCGCAAGATAGAAGCGTCCGCGTTTGTGCCG
>JAGAOE010000116.1 GCA_017623885.1 Eubacterium sp.
ATATGTTGTGAACGCTCACAACATATCTATATTACAATAATTGTAATAATTTGTCAAGTATTACGCCTGTAATTTCGCAATGGCAGCCTCGATACGCGCGATGGTCTCATCTTTTCCGAGCACCTCCATCAGCTCTGTCGCACCACCCGGTGTCATCTGTTTTCCGGAAACCGCTGTACGAATCGGCCACATCACATAGCCATTCTTTACACCCTTCTCCTCGACATACGCACTCAGCATTGCATATAACGCATCATTGCTGTAATCTTCCTGCGCTTTCAAGCGGGGCAAAATATCTGTCAATACTTCCAGCGAGGTCTGTGCATTGGTCTTCATCTTCTTGTGTGTATACATCTCTGTATCATATTCCGGCACCATCTCAAAGAAATCAATGTGCTCTTTGATATCCGGCAACACTTCGATACGGGTCTTTACCATTTTTGCGATTTTCTTTAAGTCATAGTCCTTTGTAATCACTTCTTTGATTACCGGCTCTGCCATCGCATAGAATACCTCATCGTCCATCGCCTTAAAATACTCGCCGTTCATCCAGCGCAGCTTCACCATATCAAAGACTGCGGGCGATTTGCTGATATGTTTGTAGTCAAACGCCTCTACCAGCTCTTCTAATGTGAAAATCTCACGGTTGTCACTCGGACTCCATCCCAGTAATGCCACAAAGTTTACAACTGCCTCTGACAAAAATCCCTGCTCAATCAAATCTTCATAAGAGCTGTGTCCGCTTCTCTTTGAAAGCTTTTGATGTTCTTCATTTACAATCAGGGGACAATGAATATATTTCGGCTCTTCCCAGCCAAATGCCTGATACAAAATCGTATATTTCGGTGCAGAAGACAAATACTCACTTCCGCGAATAACATGTGTGATACCCATCAAATGATCGTCCACAACATTTGCAAAATTGTAAGTAGGATATCCGTCTGACTTAATCAGAATCATATCGTCCAGTTCTTCGTTCGGTGCGGAAATATCCCCGTAAATCTCATCGTGAAATGTCGTCGTTCCTTCGGTCGGCATGTTTGCACGAATAACAAACGGCTTGCCGGCTGCCAGATTTGCCTCAATTTCTTCCTTTGACAAATGCAGACAGTGCTTGTCGTACATCATGATTTCCTTGCCTGCCACTTCGCGGCGCAAAGAATCGATACGTTCTTTATCACAGAAGCAATAATATGCTGCACCTTTTTCTACCAACTGCTTTGCATATTCCATATAAAGACCGCTCTTGCAACGATCACTCTGTACATACGGTCCTACGCCACCGTCCTTATCCGGGCCTTCATCATGCTTCAATCCGGTCTTGTCCAGTGTACGATATATAATGTCTAACGCTTCCTCAAAAAAACGTTCCTGATCGGTATCCTCTATACGAAGTATAAAATCGCCCTGCTCATGCTTTGCTATCAAATATGTGTATAACGCGGTGCGCAAATTTCCAACATGCATTCTTCCGGTCGGACTGGGCGCAAATCTGGTTCTTACTTTGCTCATAATCGTTCTCCTTTTGTTTTATCAAAAATTCAAATCTTTGCTCATTATACAACCAACCTTCAAATTTCACAAGTTATTTCCTATGAAACAAAAACTGAAAAAACGCCGCATCATACATATTTGTATCAACACGGCGTTCTTACACTTCTTCAGTTGTCTGCTTCACTCTTTTACTCCTTTCAGCAATATGCCTGAAAACTGTGCGTCTCTTCTCTCTGATTCTCTTGTAACTGCATTTTAAGAATCGTGTGAAATGCACTTTCTTTTTGCTCTCCCTGCTGCTGTTGACGTCCCTGCTTCGGAAGATACCGGATTTTTGTTACTGCACCTACCGGAAGGATGCTTTGATAGCCATATTCGATTCTTGCGATGTCCACCTCCCTGTTTTTACTTGTTCTATTAATATTTTAATAGACATTAACTTCCCTGTCAATTATTTTATCGGATTATTTGCTTGAAAATTTTATATTTTTCAGACAATTTGCATTAAGATATATTCGTACAGAAAAAAGTGTGCATTAACTGCGCATCTGTACACGAAGTGCTTTTGTTTGATAGGAATTTCCTATCAAACAAAAAACTGCACTATTTGAACGATATCAAAAGGTCATGAGATATGGATCACTCCATGCTCACAATCATCTTTTCTCTAGCGCCAAATAGTACAGTCCCACCTAAATCAAAACAAACATTTGAATTTCGTAAATGCCTTATTTTTTTATTTTTGCAACAACGCCTGCACTAAGGCATCCATCTGTTTTTCGGATTCCTCATTCAAAACAGAGCGAATCGTCACACCCGGTTCCAACAACGTAATTTCTTTCATTCCTTCAAACAACGCACGCATCTGCTTTCCTGCAGTCGGCGCCCAAGTGCCGTTTTCCACAAAGCCTACCGTACGTTTCTGATATGCTTTTGCTTTCAAATGATGAATAAAATCTTCCATCACGGGAAACAGTCCGCCATCATAGGTCGGACAGCACACGACTAAACGGTCATAACGGAATGCATCTTCGATCGCCTCCGCCATATCTTCTCTGGTCAGATCTGTAAACGCCACTTTTTCATCGGTCTGTGCCTGCAGCTTTTCCACCAGCTTGAGCGCTGCCGCCTTTGTATTCCCATGAATCGACGCAGATGCCACCAGGATTCCTTTATCCTCCGGCTGATAGCTGCTCCAGATATTGTATTTTTCAATGTAGTAGCCGAGATTTTCTTTCAAAATCGGTCCATGCAGCGGACAAATCATCTGTATATCCAGCCCTGCTGCTTTTTTCAATAATGCCTGTACCTGTGCACCATATTTACCCACGATATTAAAATAATAGCGTCGTGCTTCGCATGCCCAGTCTTCTTCTGTATCCAGTGCGCCGAATTTTCCAAAGCCGTCTGCTGAAAACAGAATCTTTTCCTGCGACTCATATGCGACCATTACTTCCGGCCAATGTACCATCGGTGCCATCACAAATGTCAATGTGTGCGCTCCCAGCGAAAGCGTATCACCTTCTGCAACCACCAGATTTCGCTCTGCATAATCCGTACCGAAAAACTGTTTCATCATCGGAAAGGTCTTTGCATTTGCCACAATCTGCATCTTCGGATATTTCTCAGCGACACGCGCGATGTTTCCGGCATGATCCGGTTCCATATGTAGTACAACTAAATAATCCGGTGCGCGGCCTGCTAACGCACGCTCCAGATTTTCAAACCATTCCTCGCCGGCTCTCGGATCTACGGTGTCCATGATGGCAATCTTCTCATCCTTTATCAGATATGAATTATAAGACACACCATTCGGCACAATATACTGACTTTCAAACAAATCGATGGTCTTGTCATCCGCTCCGATATAAACAATATTTTCTGAAATAAATGTATCTTTCATCTACACAATCCTCCTAAATTATAAGTAATTTTCGCATCTCTCGCGCGTTCCCAATCGCACTTATTTTACCATGTAGTCATCTTTTTTGTAAACCAAACGGCTTTACACAAATTCTTCCTTTTTTGGATGCACTTACCGTGAACCGGGTTATCGCACAGCATTTCTTATCTTTTGGACGATTAGGAACCGCTTTCAGCAGGGTTTCCCTAATTTTTTATTCGCAGATGACGCAGATATTCTTTGCGTTCTGCCGATATACAGCGACTCTCTATTGC
>JAGAOE010000117.1 GCA_017623885.1 Eubacterium sp.
AACTGTGATTCCTGTCCACCATGCCTGATCAAGACCTGCGGAAGACACGATATTCTGGATGGTACTCAGTGAAAGAACACCGAAGAATGTACCGATAATATTTCCGACACCACCTGTCAGCATCGTTCCTCCGATAATCGAAGAAGCAATCGCGTTCATTTCCATACCGCTTGCATGTGATGCAGAGCCGGAACCTACGTGAAGGAAATATACATATCCGCCGATACCTGCGAGCAAGCTACAAATCAGATGTGCCAAAAATTTTGTACGCTTTACATTGATACCGAGCATCAATGCACTCTGCTGATTTCCGCCGACTGCATAGAATGCACGACCGAGCTTTGTCCATCGAAGCACTACAAACAGTGCTAATACAACCAATAATGCTACGATTACACCGATTTCTACATATGCATTCACGTATTTGCCAAGCTTATTGACAGAACCCATTCCCGGAACGATAACACGTGTCATTTTTAATGCGGTAAATGCTTCGTTCTCTACGTTAAACGGATTTGTATGTACGATAGTGGTCATACCGCGTGCAAAGAACATACCTGCCAGTGATACGATAAACGGCTGGATGTCTAAATATGCTACTAAGAATCCCTGAATCAGACCGAATGCCAGACCGATCGCCAGTGCTAATAAAATCGCTGTATACGGGTCTCCACCGCCAAAGTCCAGATATACTGCACAGCTCATACTTACGAGCGCTACTACACCGCCGACTGAAATGTCGATACCACCGGTAATCATTACCAAACTCATACCACATGCAGTGATAATCAATGCAGCCTGTGCATTCAAGATGTTAAAAAACGCCTGCGGCTTTAAAAAACCGGAACCAAGGAAGATCATCGCAGAAAGATACATTGCGAAGAAAACAACGATGGTAATCGTCAGCAACAGATTTGTGTCTGACACATTTTTAAACCAACTGCCTTTTTTTGCAGCCGTATTCTTTTCTGATGCCATATTATGCGACCTCCTTTGATTTCATCTTTTTGCCGAGTGAGCTAAGTTTTTCTCTTACAACCGGAGCACTGAGTACTACCAGAATAATAACGACTACTGCTTTGTATGCAGGAAGTGCGTCTGACTGTACTTCAAATTTGTACAATGTGGTTGTCAGGAACTGAATGACATATGCGCCGAGAATAGAAGCCCAAATATTAAACTTACCACCGCTCAGTGCATTTCCGCCGAGTGCTACTGCCAGGATTGCATCCATCTCGATATCTTTTGCGATAACGGAGTAGTTAATCGTTGACAGACGGCTGACTTTAATCAAGCCTACAACTGCTACACAAACACCTAAAATTACAAACGAAATAAATTTGATAAATTCAGGATTCAGACCATTTAATCTGGATGAACTCTCGTTGATACCAACAGCCTGTGTATACAGTCTCAAATTTGTAAATTTCATAACAAGTGCAATGACAACAATACAAATCACTGCGATAAAGAACGGTGTCGGCACCGGAACGCCCGGAATATAACCGCCAAAATAACCAAAGCTCTTTACGTTTACGATCGGAAGCTCATTGTTGTTAATCCATGCTGCGATGGAACGTCCTGCTGTAAACAGAATCAAGGTCGCAATCATCGGCTGAATGCGGAAATATGCTACTAATGCACCGTTAAATGCACCGAAAATCATGGATACCAGAATCGCTGCAATAAATGCGATAATCAGCGGTGTCTGATAGCTGTCTGTCGTGGTCTGTCCACCACAGAGCAGACGTAAAATAACAGATCCTGCGATAGCGATTGTAGCACCTACAGAGATGTCCTGTCCGCCGGATGCAGCCGTTACCAGTGTCATACCGATTGCGAGAATCGCCAGCTCTGAGCCGTAGTCCAGAATCGTCACGAGATAACCGTTCAAAACCGGATCTCCCACGCTGTTATAACCAAGTGTCACTTTAAAAAATGACGGGTCCATAATCAGATTAAATAATGCCAAAATCAACAATGCTGCTAACGGAATAAATACCTGCTGCTTTACCAGCCCTGCGAAAAAGGACCCTACACTCTTTTTATTTTCCATTGTTGTCACCTCCCGCAATGGTACTCATAATCTTATTCTGTGTCAGCTCATCGCTTCCTAATTCACCAACCACACGACGGTCTCTCATAACGACCAGTCGTGAACAGGTACGAATCATCTCATCTGTCTCAGATGAAATAAAGGTCACACTCATACCCTCTGATGCCAGCTTCAATACGAGCTTCTGAATCTCAATCTTTGTTCCGACGTCAATACCACGTGTCGGCTCATCCAAAATCAGGTATTCCGGGTGGGTCAAAAGCCATCTTCCCAAAATAACCTTCTGCTGATTACCACCGGAAAGTGATTTGATCGGTGTATCTGCAGATGCAGTCTTGATTTCGAGTAATTTGATATACTCTTCTGCAAACTTCTGTGCTTCTGCCTTTGAGAACGGACGGAAGAAGCCCTTTAATACCTGCTGTGCGAGAATAATATTATCTCTTACAGACAAATCTCCAATAATACCATCAATCTTTCGATCTTCAGGCAGGTATGCAATACCCTGCTTCATCGCATCGATCGGTTTCTTAATCTTAATCGTCTTACCATTCTTCTTGATTGTTCCGCCGATCACGTGGTCTGCACCAAAGATTGCACGTACACACTCACTACGTCCGGAACCGAGCAATCCGGTAAATCCGTTTACTTCACCTTTCTTGATGTAGAAGTCAAACGGCTTGATGCCTGCATTACTCTGAAGTCCTTCTGCCTCGAATACCTTTACGTCTGCATCCTTTCCTTCATAAGCAACACTGTCTGTCTTGATATCAGACATATCATCCAGCTCTTTTCCGAGCATTTTTGATACCAGTTTGACACGCGGTAAATCTGCAATTTCATACTCTCCTACGAGTCCGCCATCACGCAATACCGTAATCTTGTCACACACTTCGTATACCTGATCCAGGAAGTGGGTAACAAAGATAATGCCTACACCCTTCGCACGCAAATCGCGCATGAGACCGAACAGCTTTTCTACTTCCTGCTCATCGAGTGAAGAAGTCGGCTCATCAAGAATCAATACTTTACAATCCATATCCACAGCTCTGGCAATCGCTACCATCTGCTGAATGGCGATAGAATAATTGGACAACTGTCTATTGGCTTTTGCCGGAATATCCAGCGTCTGCAAAATCTTATCTGCATCCGCATTCATCTTTTTCCAGCTCACGCCGGCTTTCTCGCCTCGTCCTATGTACATATTTTCAGCAACTGAAAGATTCGGGCACAGGGTAATCTCCTGATATACCGTACTAATGCCGAGTCTTTGTGCATCCTGAGGCGAACGGATGACTGCTGCCTTATCCAGTCCCTTTAAGAAAATTTCTCCGCCGTCTTTCTCATAGACGCCGGTGAGCACCTTGATTAAGGTGGATTTTCCCGCACCGTTTTCACCCATCAATGCATGTATTTCACCCTCACATAAGGTAAAATCTACATCATGCAGCGCACGTACACCGGGGAAATATTTGCATATTCCTCTCATTTCCAATACAGATTTCTCTTTCACCTGTGCATTCACTCCTTTTTTTATAAATTTGTTGCCATTTTTTTCCGATATAAGGGCGCGGCACTCAATCCGCGTACCGCGCCCTTTTCATTTTCTTATTTCGACCCGCATCTGTCAGAGACAGCGCAAATCATGTTTCGACGTTTTGTTAAAATTAGATTCCGTAAGTATCTACGTCTTCCTGAGTAATGGTAGAAGCGTCAAATCCCTTCTCGTCCATGATAACAACCTTCTCAGCTACAGTTTCGCCGCTCTCGATGGTCTTGATGATTCCATCAATGTAAGCTGCCTGGAAAGGATTACACTGTCCGTCATAGTTCCAATTTCCTGCTAACAGTTCTTCTAATGCCCACTTGTTGCAGTCAAATCCCATTACGATAACGTCGCCGTTTACACCGTGAGAGATGTTTGCCTTGTCAAGAGCTGCTACAGCACCCTTAGCCATATCGTCGTTCTCTGCATAGATTACGTTGAACTCTTTACCAGAGTCGATTACTGACTGAACGATCTGCTGTGCTTTTTCTGCGTTCCACTCTGCGGTCTGCTGTGCTACGATTTCCCAGTTAGCTTCTGCTGCTA
>JAGAOE010000118.1 GCA_017623885.1 Eubacterium sp.
CACCTGCTACACATATGAAAAACGTCACGACTGCAATAATGAGCGATGATACAAATGCCTGATATAGTCTATAAGAAGCTGTTGTAAACCCGGTAGACAAAGCATCTATCGAAGTCGCAATCCCCTGCAGCAGCAACAGCTTGAAGCTTAATGATACTTGTGCATCCTCTGACTCATCTGTCGGTCGGATTCCGTCTAATAACATCTTGCCACCGATTATCACCAATAAAATCAATGCAATCCAAGGAATAAACTGCTCGAACTTTTGAAACAATTCTTTGATTGTCGTTACGCAAAACCATCCCAGCATCGGCATGAGAAACTGGAAGCCGGCAAATGTACCGGCAATGATGCAAGTCTTTTTTCGTTTCATTCCCGGATCATTTAATCCGTTTGCCATCGATACCGAAAATGCATCCATCGCCAATGCGACTCCCAGTGCCGCACTTTGAATGGTCAGTTCCATCCATGTTATCATTCTTCGCACTCCGTTGCCACAATTGCGATTCCAAGCTCTTCGAGCTGTTTTGCATCAACTGTGCCGGGTGCCTCACTCATCAAATCAGACGCATCCTTCACTTTCGGGAATGCCATTACGTCTCTGATGGAGTCTGCATGCACCATATGCATAATCATACGGTCTACACCATACGCAAGTCCTGCATGCGGCGGAACACCATAAGAAAATGCATCCAACAGGAAACCAAACTGTTCATGTGCCAGCTCTTTTGTAAAACCAAGCACCTCAAACATTTTCTCCTGAATATCGCTCTGATGGATACGCACAGAACCTCCACCCAGCTCTGTACCGTTGAGTACGATATCGTATGCCTTTGCGCGTACACTGCCGGGATCTGAATCAATATTTGCCCAGTCTTCTTCCATCGGCATTGTGAACGGGTGATGCATTGCCATAAAGCGGTTTTCCTCATCCGACCACTCTAACAGCGGGAATTCTGTCACCCACAGGAAATTATACTGATTTTCGTCCATCATACCCAGCTCCTCACCGAGCTCTAAACGAAGTGCTCCGAGTACATTCCATACGATTTTGTGCTTGTCTGCTGCAAACAATAACAAGTCGCCCGGTTTACCGTTCATCTTTGCTACTAAGGTATCTAATTCTTCTTCTGTCATGAATTTTGAGAAAGAAGATTTGTAAGTGCCGTCTTCGTTAATACATAAATATGCCAGACCCTTTGCGCCATAGCCTTTTGCAAATTCTACCAGCTTGTCAATTTTCTTTCTGGGCATTGCACCCTGTCCTTCGACATTGATACCACGTACCGTACCGCCATTCTCCAATGCACCTGTGAAAACTCCGAAGCCGCAACCCTTCACTACATCAGATACATCACACAATTCCATGCCGAAACGTGTATCCGGCTTGTCACTACCAAAGCGGTCCATCGCCTCCTGCCAAGGCATACGAGGTAACGGCAGTGCGATGTCTACACCAATCGCCTCTTTAAATACATACTGCAATAAACGCTCATTTACGTCCAATACATCGTCGATATCTACAAACGACAATTCCATATCTGCCTGTGTAAATTCCGGCTGACGGTCTGCACGCAAATCTTCATCACGGAAGCACTTTGCAATCTGGAAGTAACGATCATAACCGCTCGCCATCAATAACTGCTTAAAGAGCTGCGGTGACTGCGGAAGCGCATAAAAGTTACCCGGATGTACACGGGAAGGCACCAGATAATCGCGCGCTCCTTCCGGTGTAGATTTACATAAAATCGGTGTCTCAATCTCTAAAAATCCTTCTTTTGCCATAAAATCACGCATCAGCATGAGTACACGGCTACGCAGCATCAGATTGTGCTGGATATCCGGTCTGCGCAAGTCCAGATAACGATATTTCAAACGCATTTCCTCGTTTGTTTTACTGTTTTCCTCAATCTGGAACGGCGGTGTTTCTGATTCGGATAAAATGCGGAGATCTTTCGCTATAATCTCAATGTCTCCGGTTTTCAGATTTTCATTGACCGCCGCAGTACGCTTCTGAACTGTTCCAACAACTGCGATGACAAACTCACTGCGCAGACTGCCCGCTTTTTCAAAGCCTTCTGTTCCAATCTGCGGCTCGTCAAATACGAGCTGCAACAGACCGCTGCGGTCTCTCAAATCGATAAAAATCAGACTTCCCAGATTTCTGCGCTTCTGTACCCAGCCCATGACTGTCACAGTCTCGCCGATATTTGCATTTGATACTTCCGTACATCTATGGGTTCTATGCAAACCCTGCATGGATTCACTCATAATCGTTCTCCTTTTTCTCTCTGTTTTTATTTCTATTTTGCGAAAAATTCCTCAAACTCCTCGTAGCCTTCTGCCAACAATTTCTCTTTTTGGAATTTTTTGTTTTTGTTCATGCGCACGACAAGCACCTGTTTTCCTTCCGCGCGTTCCGCCTGTGCTTTTCCGATTACTTCCGTTAAGCGCTCTGCTGAAAATCCCTTTTCAATCAAATATGCTTTCTTTGCAGGCTGTGTCGGAATCTTGAAATCACTCTCCATAAGCAACAAGACGATTCGCTCAAAGCCAATCGAAAATCCGCACGCCGGCACATCGTTTCCGGTAAAGCGACCAATCATCTTGTCATAGCGTCCGCCACCACCACAGGCTGCACCCAACTCAGGCATTACAATCTCAAAAATCGTACCGGTGTAATAGCCCATACCACGCACCAGTGTCGGGTCGAAAATCAATTCAAATTTTGCAGTCTTTGTCGCCTCTACGGCTGAAATAATTTCCTCCAGATTCTCATACACGCCATCCTCTAAAAAGTCTGCCAATGTATCTGCCAGATATTTCAGTCCGTTTTCTGCCTGCTCCACGCCATCGAACAGACTCAGATATTTCTCTATCGCTGCTTTTTCAAATCCCTCTTTTTCCAGCTCCTGTGCGACACCGTCTTTTCCGATTTTGTCCATTTTATCTAAAATAATGCAAACGGTATCAAATGCTTCCTCCGGGAAACCGCTATAGAGTGCCATTGCTTTTAAAATGCGACGCTCGTTGATATGAATCTCAAAATTCTCGAATCCGATACGGCCGATGGTCGTCGTCGTAGCCAAAATCAGTTCGATCTCAGCCAGATTGCTCGGCTCTCCCAATATATCGATATCACACTGCATAAACTGGCGATAGCGACCGCGCTGCGGTCTGTCTGCACGCCACACATTTCCCATCTGTAATGCCTTGAACGGTGAAGGCAAATCGTTTGCATTGTTTGAGTAAAAACGAGCCAGCGGCACCGTAAGGTCGTAGCGCATTCCGAAATCCACCACATCCGCTTCTTCTGTCGCCTCTGCCAGCTTTAATTTTTCTCCTCTTTTCAAAATCTTAAATATCAGTTTTTCATTCTCTCCACCCTGTTTGCTGGAAAGATTACCGATATTTTCCATACAAGGTGTCTCAATCGGTGTAAAACCAAAGCTACGATAGGTCTCTTTGATGACGCCCTGCACATAATCTCTGATTTGCATCTCATTCGGCAAAATATCCTTCATGCCGTTGACCGGCTTTTTTGCTAATGCCATTTTCATCCTCCTATTTTCTCACTGTCTGTTATAATAATCCCAATTCTTCCATGCGCTTTTGTTTTCGCAAAATCATCTCGTCGATGCGCGTCATATACTCACGCACATCCTTCACATTACCGACACGCTCCATCTGCGTCGCATGGTTTAACACATACTTTGTTGTCGCACCGGCACCGAGCGCAAGAATCGTCTGTTTCTCTTCCATAATCAAAATATTATAGATGCCTTCCTTGCCCGGAAGTCCATAACCGACATTTTCGAAATTCCCCGCCATATTTTTCTGTCGATACAGATAATAAGGTGCCATTCCCATCGCAGCAGCGCCTTGCGCAGTCAGCGTCTGATGCTCCGGTGTAATCTCTATTTTATAATCTTTATATTCATCCCGGCAAATATTCAAGCGCGCTGCACGCTTTAACGCCAGTGAATGTACGGTCAGATTGTCCGGATGTAATTTTTGGATCTCATCCATCGTGCGTCTGACATCATCCAGCGATTCTCCCGGCAATCCGAGAATCAAGTCCATATTTATATTGGTAAATCCCAGCTCCCTCGCCATATAAAAGCTCTCGACCGTCTGCGCGACGGTATGATGCCTGCCGATTACTTTTAAGGTCTCATCCTTCATCGTCTGCGGATTTACGGATATGCGGTCTACCTCCGGATGCTGTGATATCGCTGCCAGCTTTTCCCGTGTGATACTGTCCGGTCTGCCTGCCTCTACGGTATATTCCAGCAAATGTGAAAAATCAAACCGTTCTGCAATCATATCCAGCAAACGCTTCATCTGTTCCGGCTCTAATGTAGTCGGTGTTCCGCCGCCGATATAAACGGAATTTAACGTCTTATGACCATAGACACGCTTTGCAAAATCCAGCTCTTTTTCCAACGCATCCAGATAGGCATCCACCTCGTGACGCCATGTATGCAAGGGGTAAGAGGTAAAAGAGCAGTACAAACACGTACTTGGACAAAACGGAATGCCTACATACAGGCTAAAGCCGTCCTCATAATCGAGCTTTGAGAGTAACGCACGCTCGCGCTTTGCAATATCAATCGCCAGCTCTATTTTCTCATCGCTTGTCCGATACGTATTTTTCATATGCGCTGCGATCTCTGCTTCGCTCTTTCCCTGTTCCAAGAGCTGCATCGGTATTTTCGTCGGCCGGATTCCGGTCAGTGACCCCCAGGGAAGCGGATTCCCTGTCAGCTCCACCAGCATATCATACAGACCAATTTTCAAATCATTTTTTACTTCCAGCCGGTCGTACATCTGGCTCTCGATATGTCGTACACTTGCTTCGGAATCCGTCTTTTTCCAACAAACATCGATTCCGTCTTCCTTAAAATCAATCGACACCTCTGCTG
>JAGAOE010000119.1 GCA_017623885.1 Eubacterium sp.
GGCGAAGGAAAAAATGGCACAGTATGTGCTGGATTATCCTGATGACGAGGAAGCGGCGCGTGAGTATCTGTTTTTGAAAACACGCACCTCGGTAGCAGAACAAATCAAAAAGGAACAGGAAGAAGCAGCGGCACAGGCACAGAGTGAACAGGATGAGGCGGCGCAGCAGGCACAAGACGGACAGGGTGAATCTCAGTGATTTGTAGGATTCGTAGGAAAATGAATGATAGATAAGGTGATTGCGAAACTCTTTATTGTCTTTATTGTGTTGTTGCACAGCTTCGGCAAAGAAAGTTGGAGTTTCGCAAACGCATAAATGATAGTTAAAATATGTAAGGAAGGAATGAGAGTGTGATGCATGAAAATAAAAAGATACAGGAGCGCGTGATACTGGTAGGTGTCAGCGAGCAGGATGGGGATGATACCGAAGATTCGCTTGCGGAACTGGCAGAGCTGGTCGAGACAGCCGGAGCGACGGCTGTCGGTGTGGTGATACAAAAATTGGACCGCCGGCATCCCGGCACATATGTCGGAACCGGAAAGGTGCAGGAAATTCGGGAGCTTATCTTGGAAACAGATGCGACCGGTGTTGTATGTGATGATGAGTTATCACCTGCACAGATGCGTAATCTGACAGATTTGCTGGATATCAAGGTGATGGATCGAACGCTGGTGATTTTGGATATATTTGCAGGAAGAGCCAGCACCAGCGAAGGAAAAATACAAGTAGAGCTGGCGCAGTTGCGCTATGAGATGACGCGACTGACCGGCTATGGACGTTCGATGTCGCGACTTGGTGGCGGTATCGGAACACGCGGATCGGGAGAGAAAAAGCTGGAGATGGACAGACGACTGATCAGCAATCGCATTTCTCAGTTAAAGCGAGAGCTGGAAGAAGTCAAACAGCATCGCGAAGTGACCCGAAGCAGACGCGTACGTCAGAATCAGCCGGTGGCTGCCATCGTGGGATATACGAATGCCGGAAAATCGACATTGCTAAATGTGTTGACAGATGCAGATGTGTTGGAAATGGATGCATTATTTGCGACACTTGATCCGACGACGAGATTACTCACACTCGGCGGAAAGCAGGAGCTGTTGCTTACGGATACGGTCGGATTTATTCGAAAGCTGCCGCATCATCTGATTGATGCGTTCCGCTCCACATTAGAGGAAGCAAAATACGCAGATTATATTATACATGTCGTGGATGCATCAAATCCGCAGGCAGAAAAGCAGATGCATATTGTTTATGAAACACTGCATCGCCTGGGTGTAGAAAACAAACCGATACTGACCTTGTTTAATAAGCAGGATCTGGCAGATGCATCGCATATATTGCATGATGCAAAAGCAGACACCGTGCTGCGTGTATCAGCAAAGACTGGAAGCGGACTGGAAGATGTAAAGCAGACCTTGGCAGACATGATTCGTTCCGATAAAATTTTCATGGAGCGGCTGGTGCCTTACACGCAGGCGGCGATACTGGCGAAAATTCGTACAGCAGGAGAACTCGTGAGTGAGGAATATCGTGAGGATGGTATTTTTATACAGGCGTATGTGCCGAAATCGCTTTATCCCCTGGCTGCATTTGGTGAAGAGGAGTCCTGAGCTTTGTGTATCGAGCCGGGAGAAAAGTACGATAGAAAGACTCATATGTGCGTTGCGATTCTGAGGTTCATATGCTAAAATAAGAACGAATCAAAGTCAATTTCTTTTACGAGAAAAAGAGATTGACGACGGTTATTAGGAGGACAAAAATATGTCACTGATGATTAAAGGAGGTCGCGTTTTAGATCCTGCGACAAAAACTGATCAGATTGCAGACATCTATATTGAAGACGGTGTCGTGAAAAAAATAGGTACAAAGCTGAAAGAAAAAGCTGATGAGACGGTAGATGCTTCCGGTAAGTATGTAATGCCGGGATTTATTGATTTGCATGTGCATTTGCGTGATCCGGGCCTGACGGATAAGGAGACGGTAGACACCGGAGCTGCAGCGGCTGCCAAAGGTGGTTATACGACGATTATGGCGATGCCGAATACAAAGCCGGTAGTGGATAATTCCGATGTACTCAGTTATGTATTAAATAAAGGAAAAAGCGTGACACCTGTTCATGTATATCAGGCAGGTGCGATCACCGTCGGAATGGAAGGAAAAGAATTGACAGACATGGCAGATATGGCAGCACACGGCGCCATCGCGTTCAGTGAGGACGGCAAGTCAGTGATGGATACGAAATTATGCCGTGAGGCGATGCATCTGCTTGCAAAGCTGGATCTTCCGTTTTTAGATCACTGTGAAGAAAAATCACTGGTAAACGGTGGCGTGATTAACGAAGATCACAATTGTGAAAGACTGGACCTTCCGGGCATTCACAATACCGTAGAAAATGTAATCGCATCGCGTGACTATCTGCTTGCGACAGAGGCAGGTGCCAGATTGCATTTATGCCATTGCTCGACAAAAGAAGTAGTCAATATGCTTCGTGCAGCGAAAAGTCTGGGTCACAAGCTGACGGCAGAAGTTTGCCCGCATCATTTTACCCTGACTTCGGATGATATTCCGGATGCACCCAAAGCAGTCGTGCCGGAGGAGGATGCGCATACGTTGTCTGCGATGCCGGTAAATAAGGTCGGCATTGAGATGGTAAATTATAAAATGAATCCGCCGCTTCGCACGGCAGAAGACAGAGATGCACTGATTGAAGGATTGCGTGACGGTTCGATTGACTGTATCGCGACAGATCATGCACCGCATACGGCTGCAGATAAAAATAAAGGTATGAAAGAAGCTCCGTTCGGTATTGTCGGATTGGAAACCGCAGCGGCTTTGACGTATACGGAACTTGTAGAGAAAGAGATTTTAAGTCCGCTTCAGATGGCAGAAAAAATGAGCTATAATCCTGCAAAAATTTTACGATTGGATGCAGGAACAATTGCAGAAGGTGCAGATGCGGATATTGTTATTTTTGATCCGAAGGCATCATATCAAATCGATAAAAATACGTTTGTATCAAAGAGTAATAACACGCCGTTTCATGGCAGACCGGTTCATGGACGTGTAGATATGACGATTATCAGCGGCGAGATTGTATATCAGTATGAAAATGCATAGGATGATGTTTGTTACCATGCATTTTGAAATAAGGAGAGGAATAAAAGGACATGATTAACACACTTGTAGAGAAAATTAAAAAGACAAATGCACCGATTGTTGTCGGATTAGACCCGATGTTGTCTTATGTGCCGGAGCAGATTCAAAAGGCAGCTTTCGCACAGTATGGAGAGACCTTGGAAGGCGCAGCAGAAGCGATTTGGCAGTACAACAAAGGTATCGTAGATGCTGTGTATGATTTGATTCCTGCCGTAAAACCGCAGGTTGCGATGTATGAACAGTTTGGAATTGAAGGTATGAAAGCGTTTCAAAAGACGGTAGACTATTGCCATGAAAAAGGACTGGTAGTAATCGGTGATGTGAAGCGTGGAGATATCGGTTCTACATCAGCAGCGTATGCGACCGGTCATTTGGGAAAGGTACAGATCGGAAATAATGTTTATCGTGCGTTTGATGAAGATTTTGCTACCGTAAATCCTTATTTGGGAACAGATGGCATCAAGCCGTTTGTAGATGTATGTAAGGAAGAAAAGAAGGGTCTGTTTATTTTAGTAAAGACCTCGAATCCTTCCAGCGGTGAGTTTCAGGATCGCCTGATTGACGGAAGACCTCTGTATGAATACGTCGGAGAAAAGGTGGCTGAGTGGGGCGCTGACTGTATGGGTGATTCCTATAGCTATATTGGCGCGGTTGTAGGTGCAACCTATCCGGAGCAGGGAAAAATCTTGCGTCAGATTATGCCGAAATCATTTATTTTAGTTCCCGGATATGGCGCACAGGGCGGTCAGGGAAAAGACCTTGTGCATTTCTTTAATGAGGATGGATTAGGCGCGATTGTGAATTCCTCTCGTGGAATCATTGCAGCATACAAGCAGGAGAAATATATTGCACAGGGAATTACACCGGAAAACTATGCAGATGCGTCTCGACTTGCAGTAGAGGATATGATCGCAGATATTGCAGGAGCACTGGGAAAAAAATAATTATTATGCATTTGCATACATAGGAGAAGATGTATGGTAGATAAATATTTAGAAAATGCAATCATTATACGACAGGAAGAGATCGCCACAGATGTATATAGTATGTGGCTTCGCACTGAACAGATTGCAGATATGGCGAAACCGGGACAGTTTGTGGCTGTCTATTGTACGGATGGCAGCAGATTGTTGCCCAGACCGATTAGCATTTGTGAGATAGACAAAGCAGACAAGTCCATTCGTCTCGTGTATCGTGTAGCCGGAAAAGGAACCGAAGAATTTTCCGGTTATCATACAGGCGCACAGCTTCGTGTTGTAGGTCCGTTGGGAAACGGTTATCCGAAAAAGAGTAAACGGGCATTATTGCTGGGCGGTGGAATCGGAGTTCCTCCGATTTTACAGCTTGCAAAAGAGCTGGATTGTGAAAAGAGTATCGTCTTAGGTTATCGGGATGAGTTGTTTTTAGAAGAAGAATTTCGTACGCAGGGCAATTTATATATTGCGACAGAAAACGGTAGCTACGGAACGCAGGGAAACGTGTTGGATGCGATTCGTGAAAACGGATTGGAGGCAGAGATTATTTATGCATGCGGTCCGATGCCGATGCTACGTGCAGTAAAACAGTATGCGACGGAGCGTGGAATCGAATGTTGGATTTCGCTGGAAGAGCGTATGGCGTGTGGAATCGGAGCATGTCTGGGTTGTGTTTGCAAGAGCACAAAAAAAGATTCACACACGTATGTAAATAATAAACGCATTTGTACCGAAGGACCGGTATTTCGTGCGGAGGAGGTAGATATCTGATGAATACAAGTGTAAATATAGCAGGTGTTACCTTTAAAAATCCGATTTTGACTGCGTCAGGAACGTTTGGTTCCGGACAGGAATATGCACAGTTTGTAGATTTGAATCGTCTGGGTGGCGTGGTGACAAAAGGTGTGGCAAACATCCCCTGGGAGGGCAATCCGACTCCGCGTGTAGCAGAAGTGTATGGCGGTATGCTAAATGCGATTGGTCTTCAAAATCCGGGAATCGATGTGTTTGTGGAGCGAGATATTCCGTTCTTGAGCAAATATGACACAAGAATCGTTGTGAATGTATGCGGAAAGAGCGAGTCTGATTATGTTGAAGTCGTAGAGCGTCTGGCAGATCAGCCGGTAGACTTATTGGAAATCAATATTTCCTGCCCCAATGTCAAAGAAGGCGGTATCGCGTTTGGGCAGGATCCGAAAGCAGCCGCAGCGATTACAAAAGCAGTGAAAGCGGTCGCAAAACAACCGGTCGTAATGAAGCTGAGTCCGAATGTGACGGATATTGCATACATGGCGCAGGCAGTGGAAGCAGCCGGAGCGGATGCCGTATCACTGATTAATACGTTGACCGGTATGAAAATCGATGTCAATAAGCGTCAGTTTGTATTGGCAAATAAGACGGGCGGTATGTCAGGTCCGGCGATACATCCGATTGCAGTGCGTATGGTATATCAGGTGGCACAGGCAGTCAAAGTACCGATTATCGGTATGGGCGGCGTGATGAATGCAGAAGATGCGTTAGAGCTGATGTTGGCTGGAGCGACTGCTGTGTCAGTAGGAACCGCAAACTTTGCAAATCCGTGTGTGACGGAAGAAATCATAGATGGAATCAGACAATACATGGCGACACAAGGTGTGGCGGATATCAATGAATTAATTGGTGCAGTAAAGTAATAA
>JAGAOE010000120.1 GCA_017623885.1 Eubacterium sp.
TGTATAAAAGGAGGAGTTTAAAATGATGAAAAAATTAGTAGCATTATTACTCAGTGTAAGCATGGTGTTTGCACTTACTGCATGTGGAGGTTCCGATGGCGGAAGCGCGCAGGGCACGACCGGAGATGGGGAGAAAAAAATTACGATAGCTTATCAGGGCGGTATCGGATATGCACCGATTCATGTGATGGAAGAAAAGGACTTGATTGAAGCAAATTATGATGGAGAAATTGAAGTTGAGTTTGTGAAACTTGATTCCGGAGCCGCAATTAACGAAGGTATTATCGGCGGAACCATTGATATCGGATGTATGGGTCTCGGACCTGCGATTTCCGGTGTGGCAGCGGGCGTTCCGTACAAAGCAATCTCCAACCTTTGTTCTCAGTCCCACGGTCTGATGAGTAATGACCCGTCGATTAAGAGCCTTGCGGATATTAAAACGGAGGATAAGATCGCACTTGTAAATACAGGATCCATTCAGCATATTTTGCTTGCGATGGCAGCAGAAAAAAATCTCGGTGACGCGCATGCGCTTGACAACAACATTCAGGCGATGTCTCATGCAGAAGGTATGGCAGCACTTGAATCCGGAACTGTGAAATTGCATTTGACATCTTCACCGTTCATTTATCAGGAAAGAGAAAATGCAGCATACAATGAGCTTCCGGAAATCAATGAAGTTTGGCCGAGCGGAAACAGTTTCCTTCTTGCGATGGCTTCCAACAAGGTGGTGGAAGATGAGAAATTAAATGCAGCAGTCCTTGCAGCATTTGATCAGGCCTTTGAGTTTATCAACTCAGACAAAGAAGGTCTTGCAGAAATCGAGGTGGAATATCTCGCGCTTGATCATGATACGGTTATGAGCTATCTGAATGAAAAAGACTGTCAGTTCTTCCCGCAGCTGCGCGGCGCAGACGATATGGCATCGTTTATGTACAGTGCAGGTTTTGTTACAAAAGAAGTATCTATGGATGAATTTAAGCACAATAATGTGGTTGTAGAATAATTACGCAGATAAAAATAGAAGGTATGAGCAAATGAAAAAATATAAGAATTTAATTGCACAGATTATTTTTGTCATTGCCTGCGTTGTTTTCTGGCAGGTGTATGCGACGCAGAGAAATATTATGGGATTTCCGACGTTGGATACGATTTTTAAAAGTCTGATCAGTAGCTTTTCGGATCCGCAGAGACCGATTCTGGTGTATTTGGGACATTCACTTGTTTCCATTATCAAGGGTCTGGGAATCGGTATTGTTCTTGCAATCCTGTTTTCAGGATTGTCAGCTGTCAGTGAGATTTTTGACTCGATCTATAATCTTATTGTCTCTGTGTTTGACTTGCTTCCGGGTGTGGCGCTTTTGCCGATTTTGATGATTACCATCGGTGCGAATGATACTTCGATTTTGATTTTAGTGATTCACTCCGTGGTATGGCCGATGTCACGTAACATCATCGACGGATTTAAGACAACGCCGCGCATTTACGTGGAGTCCGGTAAAAATATCGGGCTAAGTACTGTGGGACTTGTGCTTGGTGTGTATATTCCGGCTTCCTTTGCCAACATGCTTTCCGGTATCAAGGTGGGCTGGGCAAGAGCCTGGAGAGGACTTATCAGTGCAGAGATGATTTTCGGTGCTGCACAGTCTGCAGGTATCGGTGTATTTATTAACAATGCCAGAACCATCTGGATTGACTACGCAAGCGTATATGCAGCCATTTTTTTGATCATTATTGTCGGTATTATTGTAGAGTACGGTCTGTTCCGTACGATTGAAAAGCACACTGTAAGAAAGTGGGGAATGGTAAGATGAGTAAAGTTGTATTAGATGTGAAGAATTTATCAAAATCATTTACCTCACCGGGCGGAACCAATCAGATTTTGGATGGACTGAATCTGACGGTAAAAGAAAGAGAATTCATCTGCATTCTGGGACCTTCCGGATGCGGAAAGTCAACGCTTCTGCGTTGTGTAGCGGGGTTTGAGGATTATGAGGGAACAATCGAGTGTAACGGCGAGGTGGTAAAAAAGCCATCTACAGACCGTATCATGGTATTTCAGGATTACAA
>JAGAOE010000121.1 GCA_017623885.1 Eubacterium sp.
CAAACAAATCATCGCCTACGAGCTGGACTTTGTCGCCTAATCGTCTGGTTAATTCGACCCAGCCGTCCCAGTCGTTTTCATCTAATCCGTCTTCGATGGACACCAGAGGGAAACGTGTGAATAAATTCGTATAATAGTCAATCATCTGTGCAGTTGTACGTGTGATAACAGTCGATTGTGTGTCCGGTGAAGTGATTGTGTCTGCGTTCGTTTGTGATTGCTTGTACGCTGTTTCGCCGGGGAAATAATAACAGCCGCTGTCAGGGCTGTACAATTCGCTGGCAGCAGCATCCATTGCAAAGACGATGTCTTTTCCTGGAACATAACCTGCTGTTTGACCCGCATTGATCAGATAATTAAATACGTCATATGCGTCGGCAAGATCAGGAGCAAAACCTCCCTCATCACCGACTGACGTCGAATGATGGTCTTTTTCTAAAAGATTTTTTAAGGTGTGGTAGATTTCTGCTCCGATGCGCAATGCGTCGTGAAAACTGTCTGCACAGACCGGAACGATAATGAATTCCTGAAAGTCTAAATGATTTTTGGCGTGCGCACCGCCGTTTAAAATGTTCATCATAGGAACCGGCATTCGGACTGCGTTGCATCCGCCGAGGTAACGGTAGAGTGGAGTATCCAAAACAGCGGCAGCAGTGCGTGCGGCAGCGAGAGAGACGCTAAGCATGCTGTTTGCGCCTAATTTCGATTTGTTGGGTGTGCCGTCGAGCTGAATCATGCGTGCATCCAGTTTTCGCTGCTCAAAAACATTGTCGCCGTTCAGAAGCTTGTGAATGGCATCATTTACATGTGTAGCTGCGTTTAATACACTTTTTCCGAGATATTCCGGCGCTCCGTCGCGTAATTCGACCGCTTCGTGTTCGCCGGTCGAAGCGCCGGATGGCACAGAAGCACAGCGTGTGAGGTTACCTGCACTGACGCGTGTTTCCAGTGTGGGGTTACCGCGCGAGTCGAGAATTTGTCGGGCGTAGATATGTGTAATACAATTGTTGTGATTCATAAAAAATGCCTCCTGAATGTTTTCCTTATCATTAGGATTTTCCATCAGGAGGATTTTTATGTATAAAAAATAATTATTCTGTTTGTTGTGTCAGTTTACCGCTGTCGTCAATCGAAATATTGTCGGAAATTTGTTCCAGATAGTCAAATATGGTACATGCTTCTGCGGTATCGCAAGTACGTGTGCAGGCATCGGAAGCGGTCGCGGCGATTAACTGAATCGTCGGCTCCTGGTCTTCGCACAGTGTGACTTTTACGGCTGCGGTCTGTGGAATACTGCGGTTAAAAATGAAATTTCCGAGACTGTAAAATACAGGTTTGTCTTTATAATAGGTGATACCTTGCAAGACATGAGGGTGTGCACCGATGACCAAATCTGCGCCGGCGTCGATGTATTGCTGCGCCATTGTGACCTGATAATCCTGCGGATAGGCATCGCGTTCGATGCCCCAGTGCACAAAGACGGTCAGGTAATCACATTGTAAACGGGCTGCTTCAATCGCAGAAATCAGTAGTGACGGATCATACGTAGTGAAAACACCGGGCGATGCATTTCGGATGTCCCAGGAAACGACCGGTATCACGCGCGATGCGGATAAAAATCCAAAAGTCACACCATGAACTTCTTTGGTAATTAACGCACTGGCGCGGGATAAATCTGCTCCGGCTCCCATATAGTCGATGCCGGCAGAATCCAGTGTGTCAAAGGTGTCTAACAGTGCGTCTGCGCCATAGTCTAAGACATGATTGTTTGCGAGACTGGCAATATCGACACCCATGTCCGTCAATATGCGGACGTGATCCGGATGCACGCGAAATGTAAACTGCTTGTCCGGAGCTTGTGTGCCGCGTGTACTGAACGGGAACTCGTTGTTGATAATGGTGAGATCCGCCTGTTGCATTTCCGATAACAGCGCATCGTCTACGACACCATGAATGCCGCTTTGTGAATAATTGTTGAGCACATAGTCAGAGAGCAGAACATCTCCGGTAAAAAGCAGTGTCACCGGCTCCGGCTCGCGTTGCGGCAGAATGTCTTCCTCGTTTGGTGTCGTCTGAGCTGCCTCATCGTTTGTTTTTTCGGCTTCTGTGTTTTGTGTGTTTGAATCCGATGCATTCTCTGTGTCAGACGATAGTTCTGAAGCAGAAGGGGAATCGCTATTGTCATCAGGTGAAGAATCTGATAATTGCGTATCCATAGATTCGGTTTGCACCGGAACGACCGAATCCTCTTGTTGCTGTCTCCGGAGAAATAAAAGTATAATCAGCAGTAGTATCAAAATAGGCAAGAGAATACAGAGCACCTGCCTGATTTGTCGCATGGAATGAGTGTGATGAGATTTCATAAGAAGCTTCCTTTCTATATGATTGGTTACATGATTCGTATTTCCTTAGAATATGATAAACATAGCATATTTTGTTTAGAAATAATAGCAAAAATCTAATAAAATAATAGGATTTTTAGTTGAAATCGAAAATTAACTGTGTTATACTCGTATGAGTTGTAGAAAGGTAGTCTATGAGTTACTACCGCGTGCATAGGATATGCACCGTATGCAAAAACAGAAATTAGGAAGAAATAGGAGGTGTAAACAGTGGCAGTTTTGAAGACAATATTAACAATTGCGTTAGTTATTATATGTATAGCAGTGACCGTTTTGATTCTGATGCAGGAAGGTAAGTCAGCCGGACTTGGTGCACTTGCAGGATCTGCAGATTCATATTGGAGCAAGAACAAAGGACGTTCCATGGAGGGAATGTTGGTAAAAGCGACCAGAGTGCTCGTGATTTTATTTATCATCATTTCATGTGTGCTGAACATCGGAAGTCTTGCATAAAATATTCGAAATGAGAAACGAGGAATGTAAAGGGAACTGTCAGGATGACGGTTCCCTTTATTTCATAGGAAAATTATATCAGGAGATACTATGAATAAATTTGAAGAAAGAAAAAATACAATTTATGCATTGATATGCGATGACTTGTATGTACCGATGAAGGTAAAAGAAATAGCGATGCTATTGGATATCCCGAAATCCAGTCGCGCAGAATTGCAGGCGGTATTGGATGCGCTGGTAGAAGACGGTAAAGTCGAGGTGTCCAAAAAGGGAAAATATGCAAAGGCGCAGGCGCGTATTGTGACCGGTGTATTTGAGAGTAATGCACGCGGTTTTGGTTTTGTGCGTGTAGAGGGTGACGATGAGGATATATTTGTCGCAAAGGATGAGCGCGGCGGAGCGATACATCACGATGTCGTGAAGGTGAAAATTACAGCAAATCCCAGTGGAAAGCGACGAGAGGGAACGATTATTGCGGTGGTAGAGCATGGAAAAACACGGATTGTCGGAACGTATGAAGCGAGTCGGACGTTTGGATTTGTCGTGCCGGACAATGCCAGGTTCCATGAGGATATTTTTATTCCGATTGAGCACACGATGGGAGCAGTAGCAGGTCATAAGGTAGTCGTTGAGCTGACAGAATTTGGCGGAAACGGTAAAAAGCCGGAAGGTCGGATTGTAGAAATTCTGGGACATATCAATGATCCGGGAACTGACATACTGGCGATTGCGAAAGATTTTGATTTGCCGATTGAATTCCCGGAAAAAGTTCTAAATCAGGCTGTGCGTGTGGGAAAGCCTGTGTCAGAGGCTGATATGGCAGGACGAAAGGATTTGCGACAGGTTCAGATGGTGACGATTGATGGCGAGGATGCAAAAGACTTGGATGATGCGGTATCGCTGTCGCGGGAAGGCGAAGACTATTTGCTGGGTGTACACATCGCAGATGTGACAAATTATGTGCAGGAGCATTCGGCATTAGATGTAGAGGCATTAGAGCGAGGCACTTCCGTGTATTTGGTAGACCGTGTGATACCGATGCTGCCGCATACATTGTCGAATGGAATCTGTTCCTTGAATGCAGGTGAGGACCGTCTGGCACTCAGTTGCATGATGCGAATCAATAAAAAGGGTGAAGTAATCGATTATGAGATTGCGGAGACGGTGATTTGTGTAGATGCGCGCATGAGCTATACAAGCGTCAACAAGATTTTAGCGCTTGAGGATGAGGAAGAAACGGCGCGCTATGAGCAGTTTGTGCCGATGTTTCGGGATATGGAGCAATTGGCTGCGATTTTGCGAAAAAAGAGGAAAAAACGTGGAAGTATCGACTTTGATTTCCCGGAAACAAAGGTCATATTAGATGCAAACGGATTTCCGGTAGAAATCAGACCTTATGAGCGAAATGTGGCAACAAAGATTATCGAAGATTTTATGCTGATCGCAAATGAGACAGTGGCAGAAGATAATTTCTGGCAGGAATTGCCGTTTGTGTATCGTACACATGAGGAGCCGGATTCGGAAAAGATAAAGAAGCTTTCCACCTTTATCAATAATTTCGGTTATCGGATTCATACGGACAATGGAGAGCTGCATCCGAAGGAACTGCAAAAACTGATCGATGCCATCGCGGATACGCCGGAAGAGACCTTGATTAGCAGACTGACACTGCGTTCGATGAAACAGGCAAAGTATACGACAGATTGTCTGGGTCACTTCGGTTTGTCGGCAAAATATTATTGCCATTTTACGTCACCGATTCGACGATATCCGGATTTGCAGATTCATCGCATCATCAAAGAGCGTTTGCGCGGTCGCATGGATGACCGCAAGAAAGAACACTACGAGAAAATTTTACCGGAAGCGGCAAAACAATCCAGTGAACGCGAACGGCGTGCAGAAGAAGCAGAACGAGAAACGGTAAAGTTAAAGAAAGTACAGTACATGTCGGAACATATCGGCGAGCGTTTTACAGGTGTTATTTCATCTGTGACGGCATGGGGAATGTATGTAGAACTGCCGGATACGATCGAGGGCATGGTGCATGTGACGTCACTGCGAGATGATTTTTATCAATATATCGAGGAAACGTATGAGCTGGTAGGAGAAACGACCGGAAAACGATATAAACTCGGACAGACCGTTGAAGTGACAGTGGTCGGTACAGACGAATTGATGCGGACGATAGATTTTGAAATAGATTAAGACAGAGGAAGTGTCGCGAAATGGCAGATTTTTGGTCGTGGAGCGATGCTTCTTTGTGTTTTACTGTATTTTCTAAAAAAACATGAAATTATCTGAAAAAAGTCATCATATGATATGTAATACTGTAGTGATTTGATGTATAATAAAAAAGTGTAAATAGTAGTGAAAATACATCTGAGATATTTTTCGTTAGATACCATTTCGACCATACAGACAGATGTTTTGCAACCGACCGGTATGGCTGAGAATGAGAGGCGTATATGAAGGCTCAAAATAAAATCTGGTCAAAAATCGTTAAATACATACTGGGAATGATGTTGGTAGGCTCCTTTGTTTTCTTCTTCGCAGGACAAATTTTGCTTCCGACGGAAAATGATAGGACGTCTGAGACATTTCGTGCATATGAGGGGAAATGGGAGCAAGTGTTGCCAGATGGCTCCAGGGAAGAAATGCAAGTGCCCGGAGATTCTAAGGTGGCTCCGGGAGAATGGGCAAGTGTTGTGACGATGCTACCGCAGGAGTTAGACTATCTTCACTTTTGTATTCGCAGTATGCAGCAGGAGATGAAGATTTATGTGGATGACATTTTGCGTAAAGAGTATTCGACGTTAGATACGCAGCCGGTAGGAACGACCAGTACGATGACGTATGTGTTCTTTGAGGTTTCGCCGGAAGATGCCGGTAAAGAACTGCGAATAGAGCTTATGAGTAAATCCGGTTATGCCGGTTACGTGAGTGATGTATATATTGGAAAAATATCTGATATATACAATCATTTTTATCATTTATATCTGCCGTCTGCAATCGTTGCAGCATTTATGTTTCTTATATCCTTATTTGTAATAGGCGGTTGCCTGTTTATACAGATTTATTACAAGAAAAAGACGGAATTGCTCTACTTGGGGCAGAGTATTTTGATTGCGGCAAGCTGGCTGTTAGTGGAATCAAAGCTGCGTCAGTTTTTCTTACCGAATAGTACGATTGCCATGCTGATGGGATTTTTGATGATAGCCATATTGCCGTATCCGTTGCAGGTCTACCTTGATTCGATTCAAGGCTACAGATACCAAAAGATATATCATGTTTTGGAGTGGGCGACAGCGATAAATTTTGCAGCAGTGGTGAGTCTTCAGTCATTGCAGATAAAAGATTTTTATGAAACGATGATGTCTTCTCATATCATTATTATCGCATTGATTGTGACGATAGCGGTGACTTTAGTGTTAGACATCCTGAAAAAGAAGGTTTGCGAATATCGTGAGGTGGCGATTGGATTCGCGATACTGATGTTGATGGGTATATTTGAAATTGTTTTGGTGTATACGATTAATGCACGATTGAATGGTATTTTCCTGTGTGTAGGTTTGGTGACATTGTTGATCGCATCCGCGTTAAAGACCTTGCGGGAAATGTTCAATGTGGAAAAAGAAAAACAGCGTGCGATTGTAGCACGTGAATCCAGTGCGAAATTTTTGGCAAATATGTCACATGAAATTCGTACACCGATCAATGCAGTCATCGGTATGAATGAGATGATTCTGCGAGAGAGTACAGAGGATCAAATTTTGGAATATGCATATAATGTAAAGAGTTCCAGTCAGATGCTGCTGAGTCTTATAAATGATGTGTTGGATTTTTCAAAAATAGAAGCCGGAAAGCTGGTGCTGGTGGAAAGCGAATACGAGCCTGCAATGTTGTTCAGAGATGTGATTTATGCGAATCAGATTCGTATGGAGCAAAAAGGGTTGTTGTTTCATATAGAAATTGATGAACAGTTGCCCTCGCGGTTACAGGGTGATGATGTTCGGTTGAAACAGATTTTGAATAATCTTTTATCAAATGCAGCAAAATATACAGAGCAGGGAAGTGTGACATTTTCTGCAAGAGGAATACCGAGTGAAACTGGATTTGTGCTGGAACTTTCGGTTACAGATACCGGAATCGGAATCAAGCAGGAAGATTTAGAAAAGCTTTTTTCCAGCTTTCAGCGTTTGGAGCTGGCGAAAAACCGCTATATAGAAGGCACCGGACTGGGGTTAAATATTGTAAAACAGTTAAGTGGTCTCATGGGCGGAACAGTAGATGTTCAGAGCGAATATGGAAAGGGAAGCTGTTTTACAGTTCGTGTTCCGCAGGTGGTAATCGATAAAACACCGATGGGAAGTATGGAACGGATAAAAGACATCCGAGCACGCGAAAAAACAGAAGAGCAGCCACCGTTAGAGATACCGGATGCAAAGGTATTGGTAGTAGATGATAATCCGACAAATCTGACGGTCGTAGAGCATTTATTGGCGAGAACGAAGGTGCAGTTGGATATGGCACGGAGTGGTACGCGCTGCTTTAAAATGACAAAGGCGAAGAAGTATGATTTGATTTTGATGGATCATATGATGCCGGATCCTGACGGAATCGCGACATTCCATATGATTCGCGAGGATGTAGACAACAAAAACAGAACGACACCGATTATCGTGCTGACTGCTAATGCCATGAGCGGAATGAAAGAACAATATTTAAAGGAAGGTTTTTCGGATTATTTGTCAAAACCGATAGATGCAGAGGCATTGGAGAAAATGTTGGCAGATTATCTACTATAAGGTTAAAAAAATGTGTAGAAATAATGGCATGTATGTGATATACTAAAGAACAGCCATTAGGGCCAGTAATGGTTTCGACAGGGGCTTTGAAGCTGGAGAAGCGAGCCGTACGGGATACGTTAAATTCCAAAATTAAAATTAAACGCTAACAATAATAAATTAGCTTACGCTGCCTAAGATTTGGCAGTAGTCCGACCGGACGCACCTACACGACCGGACCCGGGCTTCGACTATGTAGGAAACGACAATCGCAAAGCTTTGAGCGATTGGGCGTAACATGAAGCTACTGAACCCACCAGGGTGTCTGTTCCCGGGTGGCAGAGGGAATGAAAAATAACTGACTACGCTCGTAGAAGGACAGGGAATAGGTCTTTGGACACGGGTTCGACTCCCGTCTGGTCCACTTGAAACGTCTTGAAAATATTTATTTTCAAGACGTTTTTTGTTTCAGAGGAAAAACCTTGTTGCATGAAAGTGTAAAATTGACAATTGTTACATGAAAGCGTGAAAGTATAGCGCTTTCATATGAAAAAAAGCCACATTTTACTATAATATGACACTGTTGAAAAATCTTGCGATTTGCTAAAATGAATACAGTTTGATGCTTTGGATTTTTGAAAGCAAACAGAATGAAAATAGAATTGTAGGAGAAAAATGAAAACAGAAATGAAAACAGAAATGAAAAAGGTGACAAAAATTATACTTATTGTAGTGGCAGCAGTATTGGTATTGTTTGTGGGGCTATCTTATTATATCGGAATGCAGGTTTTTAACAGTTCTACACAGTTGGTGACATGCGAAGAGACCTCAAAGGTCGAAGATAGTTTCTGGGAAAAATTTAATCTGGACTATGAGGAATTTTGCAGTACCTATCAAATAGAGAAAATAGAAATTCGTTCGACGTTTGATGACCACACAATACCGGCAGATTATATATATGTGCGTGGTGAAGAAGGAAATAAGAATCGCCAGACCGTCATTTTAGTGCATGGCTTGGGCGGAAATCGTTATACGAATTATCCTTTGGCAGAATTGTTTTTACAAAACGGATATAATGTTTTGACATATGACCAGAGGAGCACGAACGAGAATACAGCGAAGTACACAACGTTTGGCTATTGGGAACGCTATGATTTGATCGATTATATTGATTATGTTTCGCAGTGTGCACCGGAGCAGACAATCGGTGTGTGGGGAACTTCCTTTGGTGGAGCAACTGCCGGTATGGCGATGGAACAAAAAGCGGTTGAAAGCAAAGTAGATTTTCTGATTCTGGACTGTCCGCTTAGTGATATGAAGTGGATGCTGGAGACAGAGCTTCGCAATATGGATATTGGATTACCTATATCCTATATGCTGTGGTGTGGCAATATTGTCAACAAAATAAAACTGGGCTTCTGGTACGAGGAAGCAAATGTATGTGATAAAATAGGGAACATTGAAATACCCACGCTTATTATAAATAGTAAGGCAGATACTTGTACACCGCAATTTATGGGACAAGAAATCTATGATGCCATAAAAGCTAGCGGAAAAATGATTTGGACAGTCGAGGATAGTGCGCACACAGAGATGTGGCTGGATTATAATCCGGAATATAGGGAACATGTGGAGAAAATTTTGAACACAAAATGAGAGGAGCGTTTTATGCGGGAAAATGTGATAGCAAAATTGACCGTAAAAGATGATAAATATGCATGTGCGATTGCAGACAAAATGATAGCTGAGAGTCTGGAAACAGATGAATGGTATGAATATTTTGATGATTTTGCGTCTTTGTTAGACCATCCGAAATCGTTAGTGAGAAATCGTGTGTTATATATTCTTGCGGCGAATGCGCAGTGGGATGTCGAAAATCGTTTTGACTCGATAATATCTGATTTCCTTTTGCATGTCACGGATGAAAAACCGATTACAGCCAGACAATGCATCAAAGCACTTGCGCAGGTGGGGCAGGCAAAGCCGCAGTATATTTCGAGAATATTGACATGTTTTCATGAAGCAGACCTGTCAAAATACAAAGATAGTATGCGCCCTTTAATTGAAAAGGACATGGAAGAGGTGGAACAAATATTGAAACACATAGTGGAGGTTGGAGACGGAATGACAATGTCATAGTGGTAAAAGTACCTTTCGCCTTTCGCAAAAATAGTCGCTAGGGTTTTACATTTAAATGCTGATGTGTTACAATAATAAAATGAACGAGAGGACTTAGAGGTGAAAAAGTTCTTTCTTTCTTTTTAAGACTGGACACAGTTTTAAAAGCTGTGACATCGGGGGGATGCTTGGATGTCATACAAAAATGAAAATCCTGATGGGAACAAGGAGGAACTGGGATGAAGGGTAATGTAATAGTAGGACAGTCGGGAGGACCGACAGCGGCGATCAATTCAAGTCTTGCAGGTGTATATCGTACTGCGATTGATCGAGGAGCAAAGAAAGTGTATGGAATGCTCAATGGTATTCAGGGATTACTGGAGGAGAAATACATTGATTTGTCAACGCATATCACAAATGAATTGGATGCGGAGCTTTTGAAGCGTACACCGTCTGCATATTTGGGATCATGCCGTTATAAGCTGCCGGGTATTCATGAAAATAAAGAAGTTTATGAGCAGATTTTTGCGATTTTGGAGAAACTGGATATCGAAGCGTTTATCTATATAGGTGGAAACGATTCGATGGATACGATTAAAAAGTTATCTGATTATGCGATTATCACGGGCAGTGAGATTCGTTTTATCGGATGTCCGAAGACAATCGATAATGATTTGGCATTGACTGACCATACACCCGGATACGGAAGTGCTGCAAAATACATCGGTACTTCAGTGAAAGAAGTCATTCGCGACAGCTTCTGTCTGAGATATGATTCCGGCGTTGTTACGATTGTAGAAATCATGGGTCGTAATGCAGGATGGCTGACAGGTGCTGCAGCATTGGCAAAGGGCGAAGATTGTGCGGGTCCTGATATGATTTATTTGCCGGAAATTCCGTTTGATTTCAAGAAATTTAAAGATAAGGTTGCAAAGCTCTTAGAGAAAAAAGCATCCGTTGTAGTAGCAGTGTCAGAGGGAATTCATACAGAAGACGGAAAATATGTATGTGAATATGGCGCGAGCATCGATTTCGTAGACGCATTTGGTCACAAGCAGTTGTCCGGTACAGCGAGCTACCTTGCCAGCTATATCGCAGGAGAACTTGGCTGTAAGACACGTGCGATTGAGCTGAGCACATTACAGCGTGCAGCATCACATTTATCATCACGTGTAGATATTCTGGAAGCGTATCAGGTTGGTGGTGCGGCTGTCAAGGCAGCAGACGAAGGTGATTCCGGAAAGATGGTCGTATTAGTGCGTCAGTCAGATGATCCGTATCAGAGCGGTACAGAAGTAAAAGACGTACATAAGATAGCCAATGATGAAAAACTGGTTCCGAGAAACTGGTTAAACAAAGAAGGCGATTATGTGACAGAGGAATTCATCAACTACGTAAGACCGTTGATACAGGGTGATGTATCACCGATTATGGTTGACGGTATTCCGCGTCATTTGTATAAACCGGAGGTATAAAAGAAACTTATTATGGCAAACGAAGCATCGAAATTCAGGCTGATTGCAAATAACAAAAAGGCGAGACATGATTACTTTTTAGAAGAGACCTTTGAAGCAGGCATTGAGCTGCATGGTACAGAGGTAAAGTCATTACGACAAGGACACTGTAGCATCAAAGAAGCGTTTATTCATATCGAAAACGGACAGGTAATCATCTATGGAATGCATGTGAGTCCTTATGAGAAAGGAAATATTTTCAACAAAGACCCCATGCGTCCCAAACGATTGCTGATGCATAAAAAAGAAATTATGCGATTGCTCGGTAAGATAAAGGAAAAGGGTTATACGCTGGTACCGGTACAGGTCTATTTTAAGGGAAGTCTCGTGAAAGTAGAAATTGCGTTGGCGCGAGGCAAAAAACTGTATGATAAACGACAGGATATTGCGAAAAAGGATGCGAGGCGTGAAGCAGAGCGTGACTTTAAGGTGCGGAATTTAGGATAATCGCATAATAAAAATGAGAAAAGGTTTCTGACATTCAAGTATGTAGTATACAAGGGTGTCGGAAACCTTTTTTGTGTAATGGGAAATTCCGACGGAATTTCCTATTACACAACGCTCCGCGAGGCTTACTGCGGCGGGTCTCTGAACAGTTATTTTTTTACATTCTATTATGAAAAAGTATGAAAATAAATACAAAAGAATAAAAATATAAGCATAAAAAAGAAAAAGAATAAAAAAATATGATTTTATATTTGTAAAAATGAAAAAACATGTACTTGATAAAAAATATGTAATTTATTATGATTTTATATGCATTATAGATAAAAAATATGATAAAAAAAGAAAAAAAGTGTAAAAAAATGTTTACAAATGAAAAAGAATGAAATATAATAGAGTACAAGGAGGCATCGGTATGCTGGATGAAAAATTATATACAGTAGCGGATGTCGCCCAAGTGACAGGTATGACGAGTAGAACCATCCGTAACTATTTGAAAGATGGTACGCTCACAGGACAAAAGATAGGTGTGCAGTGGCGTTTTACCGAAACTGAAATTAAAAAGTTGTTTTCCAGGCAGGCACCGGGACAGAGTTCGCCTTCACAGATTGTGAAAGGATTTCTGGGCTGTCAGGAACGTGAAAAAGAGGCATTGTGTGTCGTGTTTGATGTGCCGGCTGTATCAGAGTTGGAGAGCATGGAGCTTTATCAGAATTTGCTAAAACAGCGGGACGAAGAACAGATCGTGATGTCATATGAATATCATGACGAAGGTCAGTTGTTACGCATCGCTATGAGTGGAGAAGCTGAGGCGGTCATGGAATTATGGAAACAGATGAAAGCGGGGATGAGAATTGCTTGAAGAGAATGTAGTCTGTATGACCGAGGAAGAGATAGATGCATATTACCGGAAGCGTGAAGAAGAACATTTGAAGCGTTATTACGACCTTCAGGCAAAGCGCGTGCTTCGTGAAGATCGGGGAAAACTGGTGTCGATGGTAGCGGCGCTACTGTTGATTCTTGTTGTGTGTACGATTTTTTTGAAATTAAATTTTCAAGTACAGCAGCAGATTTATCAGTTAGCAGTATTAGAAAAAGAAATAGATATGTTGCGTTTGGAAAATGCAGATGCAGAAAAACGATTAGAGGATGCCGGAAATGCAACTCTTGTCTGGGAAAAGGCTCAGGCTATGGGGATGGGGTATCCGAAGATGGGGAATGTGATTTATTATACACTGGAAGAGAGTGATTATATGATTCAAATAGGAGAAATTCCCCAAA
>JAGAOE010000122.1 GCA_017623885.1 Eubacterium sp.
AAAACAAATCTCCCACATCGTTTTTTCCATCTGCAAAAAAACTGTTATAGTATGTAAAATCCAGATATAATGTTCGTTTTTCTTCCGCCCGAATCAGACTATAGACGTATCCAAAACCAGTCTGCAAGTCATAGCTGTGCGGCGAACAAATCCCGACAATTTCCTTTTCATATACACGTTGCAATGCCCCCGGTATATACAGTTCATGGCTGGACGCGATCTGAAAAATATTTTTTATAAGCATGTCCGCCGGCTGATAAGGTGATACGTGCGCTTCATCCAATCGGACAAGAAGCATCCCCGCTTCCTGTGCTTGTCGCACGCTCTGTTCTTCCCAGAATGCTTCTCCGACAAGTGCCAGCTTTGCCTGCGTCTCGTACAACGCAGACCAGCTCTCGCATAGAATCGGATGCAGACCGGTATCATGTCGGATTAAATAACTGCACAGTCCGGGACCAATCTCCTGATCTAATACAGATAATCTGATTTGTATTGTCGATCCCTCCTTTCAGGCTAACGCATCTTCCAGATTACTTCCATGCTATCTGCCTGTCAGCATGCGTTTCTCTGATCGCTGTTTTGTCTTTGATTGATGTATGGGCATTATAGAAAAAACGCAAGTGATTGTCCATGTAGTATCAGGAAAATTTCTTTTTTCGTGATACTACAGGTTTATGTACAGTAATATTGCATAAAGCATGCCAAAGCCCCCGATTCCCAAGCTTCCGACCAAAAACAGACTTATCAAATTTAAACCGACTGACCACGCGATTCCGAGCGATGCCAGTACACTGTTTGTCAGATGTATTGCGATTCCTCCGATGACCATTCGTGTCAAAAAACGCAGTAAATATGCGGCTTTCCGCCCCAAAACACCGATTAGTAATACTGCCGCACTGACCACCAGTATCAGTGCGATTCCCATATTTTTTTCCATTTCTTATCCATTCCATTGTCCTAACAGCTTTGTACCAATTTACGTTTCTTTTTGTAAAATATGCCTATTTATGCATAAATTGTCATTGTTTTGACTACTATAGAATTAGGACACCTAACATACTTTTATTTACGTCATTTCCATAAATACATTTTTGCCAAACAGCTAATTTTTATAGACATTTGCGAAACTCCGATTTTCTATGCCACAACTGTGCAACATTACCAAACCACCGCAGATACGCTTGCGCTACCCTCGTCACGTAATGGTACATAAGGCGCTAAAATACAGCGCCTAAGTACCAACGGACTCAGAGTATCTGCTTATGGTCGTTGTTAATGTTGCACTATCTAGCAAAGTAAACAAAGATTTTCGCAAATGCCTAGCTAATATTTATTTAGAAGGGAGTCTTTATTATGCTTCGTCTCTTTCATCAGACACGACCTACGCAAGAAGATATCCACTATACCGTACTTTTGGATGATTTGGAACGCACCAAACGTGAATTAGAGCATGTCTATGCCGCGTTCTCAAATGTCACCGAACCGGATCTCATAGACGCCTACATTTATCAGCTCAATTCTGCCCAATTGCGCTATCGTTTTCTGCTCAACTCTGTGAAAGAATATAAATGAACAGGGAAAAGCCCCCGGGTCACATCTTTCTTAAATAGATATGACTCAGGGGCTTTTCCCTATTTTTTCTTTTTATACCAAATAACCTCTGTTTTGCGACGTATGGTCTATCGTCGCTTCATTCAGGGAATTTTTACTGTAAGTATACCCTGCATACACGGTCTGTGTATTATGCATGACAGGCTCCGACTCATCTTCGGATGCAATCTGCGCAAATGCATCGTACAATTTTTTCATCACATTTCGCGCATTTGATATCGGTTTCTTTTTATGAGCTGCCTGCGCATACGCTAACTGTCTGCGCCCGTAATTGTACAACGGATACAACTGCTTTGCCAATTCATACTTGAAGTCCAGCGAATCCTGCAGTCTTTCCAATACGGCGTCTGCATGGCGAATCGCCTGCTTAAACGGCTCTCCTCCCAGCTCAAAGCACTCCTGCGCATCATCCAGATAGGTAAAAAATATCTCAAACTGAATGACCACCATCTCGCTGGAATTGCACTGCGACAGTCTGCGTGTAAACTCTTTTTTCTTTTCATCAGTCATACTCGCACTCCTGATTCACACCGTTCATAAGCTCTTTACTGTAAAAGCTGCAATACCTGCTGCGGCAAATCGTTCGCCTGCGTCAAAACAGATATTCCTGCCTGATTCAATACATTCATGTTTGAATAGGTCGCCATCTCTTCTGCCATGTCGGTATCCATGATTCGTGAAATCGCAGCTTCCATGTTTTCTTCGGTTCCTTCCAAGCTGGTCACTGCGTAGTCCAGACGATTCTGATATGCACCGATGTGAGAACGAATCTCACTGACCTGTGCAATCGCGTCATCAATCGCAACGATGGCTTTATCTGCACCGCCCTTGCGCACGACATTGATATCTGTCAGATAAAGACTCTCACAGGTAGCAGCCGGAATGCGAACATCTACAATCTGATTTTCGTGTGCTCCGACCTGCAATGTCATGCTTCCGATATCGGTCATTTCCAAATTTACTTCAAACGGCGCTGCGTCTAATGCATCCTGTGTATCTTCATCCGGATTGACCTCAAATATCATCTCAAATCCGTTCAAGTCACGTATCGTCACTTTCTTTCCATCAGAAAGCCATGTCGCAGTCTCGGCAAAGCCTTCTTCATACAAGATCGGATCTCCGTTCGCATCTGTCATACCATTTCCTGCCGAGTCTAACTTTTGGTCAGTATCACGAATCAGTGTTATATCCGTATCCACACCGGAATCCTGATATATGGCTCCGGCAGTGTCCGTTGCATCAATTTTTGCCTGTAATCCAAACTCAAATGTCGTCAACGTATAATTGCCTGCTCCGGTTTCTTCTACCTTTACACCTGCGACCTCACCCAGCTCTTTCAGCTTGGTATAAATCATATCCTGTGTATCGGTAGCGAGAATCTCTTCCTTACAGCCGTTAATCTCTACCGTTCCCGCAGTACCTGCTACCACTGCAAAACCGGTCACCTCTGCGCGCTCTGCTTTTGCTTCGAGTGTAAATTTATAATTCTCTGCAGACACTTCATCTGTAGTCTGGAAATTGCGGATATAGGTTCCTGCCAACTGACCGTCCACACTCGGATATACGCGATAATCCTGTGAACCGTTCAGTATTTCTTTTCCGTTAAACTCCGTATCCTGTGCAATACGGTCGATTTCTTCACGCAGTGCATCGATTTCGTTCTGACATGCATCCTTGTCGGAGGTCGTCATCGTATCGCTGGCTGCCTGCACTGAAAGCTCACGCATACGCTGTAAAATCGAATGTACTTCGTTTAACGCTCCGTCTGCAGTCTGCAACACGCTCGTTCCGTCTGCCGCATTTCTGCTGGACTGGTCTAATGCTTTGATCTGTGCACGCATCTTGTTACTGATAGCCATTCCCGCCGGGCTGTCTTTTGCCTTGTTAATCTTATATCCGGAAGATAATCTCTGGATAGACGCGGTCAGCTTATCTTCTGTACGCAGAAGATGAGCATTTGATATAACTGCTGATATGTTCTGATTTACTTTCATTTTTTCGCACCTCTTGCTATAACTCTTGTGCGCTTCCCTGCGTTTCTTATGTGACCATCCCTGTCACGTTTTCATCTATGAATTTATATCGGCGTCTTCTGCTGATTCCGTTATGCCCTCACGGAAAAATTGAATCATTTTTTCCGCGATTTCATAGAGTTCCTTTGTCTGTATTTCTCTTAATTGCTCATCCTGCGGCGGTGTCGATTTGCCCCCTGCCAATTCAAAATTCACCAAATCCACATGCTGGTGATACATCACATGCAGATCTGTTTCATCCTGCATTTCGGATAAAAGTTCATCCAATCTTGGCAATTCCGCTCTTAACCGATCCACACCTTCGCGCGAATCAGATACCAGATATCCCTTGATACCTTTCGCCTGTGCCTGTAATTCTGCTGCCACTTTTCCATATGCCGCACACTCTGTCATGATACGCACACAGCCTTTTTTATCGGTTCCGCGCACGATTCGCACCTGTACACCGACTGCTCCGTCACTTGTCATGACCGGAATCTGATAACGCTCCTCCTTCGTGAGTCGCACACCGAGGTGTAATTGAGTCGTCATCATCTGTAGCTGCTTGATATTCAGTCTCGACATTCCCTTTGCATACATCACGGTCTGACCGCAGTGCTCTGCGACTTCTGCCAATGTCTGCTGTGCATCTGCCAGCTCCTTCGGTGTCTGCATATTTTTTCCGAGTTCATGTAAAATCTTCTGTTTTATCTCAGCGATTTCATCCATGAGCGCACTTTTTTCATCCGGAATATCTTCCATTTGTTCTAACTCTTCCGTCATTCGGAAAAACCGACGCAGTGCGTCATTCGGATTTGCCATCATCTGTTGCATCGCCAGTACATTGCTCACTGTCACCGGCATAGAATAAGTATCCAGCATCTCGTACACTTCACCGGATGCTGCTGCCGCCTGCTGAAGCTCCTGTAATCGCTCCATATCATAAGCATTTTTTAACTGTGTGTTTTGTTCTGTGTTCTGAATCTCTCTGAGCAATTGTTCCGGTGTCATTTCTTCCCAGTTTTGCCGCGAAAGCAAATCGCTAAACTGTTCCGGTTCCTGCGCCAGTTCCTGCACACGCCGAAAGCAGGAAGTCTGAAATGCCTGCTCAATCTGCGCAGAAATCGAAGACCCGTCCGGCTTCGCCTCTACACCTTGAAATTGTTGGTCTACCTGATAATTCATGCCTGATTTTTTCTCGCTTCGCATTGCGCGCAGCAGATTTCCCATCGTCAGCGGAGCTCCCTGCTCGACCAGCGCACCGATCGCAGCACCGTCTCCTGCCTCTACCTGATGAATCAGGCGATAAATTCCTATATATGCATCGCGTTCCTTTGCGGATATCTCATGGTTATGCTCAAGCTTCCACAAATACTCACTGTATTTGGTCATATCATCTGCACCGCCGATTTCGGTTCGAATCTGCGCGGCTTGTGCATTCAATTCCTCTAACGGCATCTGCAACGGATTGATACCTTGCCGTATCATCTCTCGCACAACCGCCGGCTTCAAGCTGTTAAACGCATCCTGCACCTGTCGGTCTGCCAGCTTCATTTCTGTCACCGATGCTTGCTCTATCTCCAACTGATTGTACGCCAAAATACGCACGGCTCGCGCATTTTCTTCCGTAGGCTCCATGCCGATCTCCTGTAAGATATCTGTGACATTGCGAAATGCTTTTTGTATGGAGTCACCCAGCGCCGCCTGCGGTGTCGTCATCATCGTCTCATATGCTTCACCTGCCAGCGAGAGTTTTTGCTGAATCTGCGCGCCGTTTTCGTAAAGCTGTGCGGCATTCAGCTCTGCGCGCGGAATACTTCCTATCGCATAGGCAGGCATCGTTTTTAGCATTTCTGCCGTCTGAAGTGTTTCCTTAAATAATTCGACCTGCTCTGTGCTCACGTGCGATCCGTCTGCTTCCAGAAGCTGTCTGTGATAATACTGCTCCTGCGCTTTCAAATCTTCGACCAGCTTTTCGAGCGGCTCCAATTCGATATTCATACCACGCTTTATCAAGCTGTAATTTGCTTCTGCACTCATGATGAGCCGCGTCTCTTCCAGCACTCTTCGTGCCTCCAGCAAAGACAAGCCCTGCACGGAAAATTCGCCGTCACTTTCATCAACGACTACCGCTCCGCTTTCAATGAGCGTATGCGCTTCCTGCAAGTTTGCAATCGTTAATTCTTTTCCCTGCTCCAAGACATATCTCAAATCACGGTCTGTCGCCTGTATAATTACCTTTTGTGCTTCTCTTGCACGCGCAATCGGCGTATAATCTTCCAATACATATGCATCAGCCGGAAGCTTGCCTTCTGCGACAGATTGCGCCATCGCCGGAAGCAGTTCTTCTGTTGTCATCGGCAAAGACAGTCCCTGTAGCTCTTCTAAATATTTTACATGCTCTACTGTCACTGCAATCCCATTTGTAACCATCCAGTTACAGTCAGACAATCGCTTCTGTGTCACGTCCAGGCCGGCTGACTTGATCACTTTTTCATACTGCTCTTGCAGCCCGTCCTCGCCATTGTATGTCAATAATCGCTGTAACGGCGATTCTACTCCGTTGTACTGCGCATAATACAGGTTTTGAATGGTTGGCTCAAGCTTATTTTCCAACATATATTTCAGCGAACCGTCTGTCAGAGGTTTTAACTCCTCTGCCATGTGAATCGCACTTTCATACTGCGCTGCCAGTGCAGCAGAACCGGTCATCGCTTCCAATTGCTCCGCAGACAACTCCCCCGTAAAATACGACGTATCTTTTCCTGCCTTTGCCAGCTCCATCTGTATCTTATCGGTCTCTGTCACAATCGTCTGTATATCCGTGCTGTCCAGTGAAAAACCGTCTTCTTCCATTCCCTGTACGGTCTCTGTCGAAGACTTATTGACACCTACGACCATCTCATTTTTCATCTGTACGGCATCTTTTGTGGCTGCCTGCATCTGAATCTCTTCTATACCGGCGCCCTGATCCGGCTTCATATAAGTGACCGCCTGTAGCTGCGGTGCAGAGCCCCTGCGTATCGCTCCGGTTTCTCCCCGCTTCTCGCTTTCTGTCACTTTTTCGCCTGTATGTCCATCACTAATCTGTGTATTTTGAAACAATCCTCTTCGTTCGATTTGTTTTACCTGTATATCTGTCTGCATAAAAACTCTCCTTTTTGTGCTTCGCTACAGAGTATTTCGGACAAAAACGCAAAAAAAATTAGGGAAACACTCAGAAAAGCATTTCCCTAACTTATCTCATTCTCTTATCTGAATCCCTTCTTATTTTTGCTTGTAGTCAAACAAAAATACGGCTGCTCCAAACGGCGGCAGGGGATATCCAATCGAATACGGCTGACCGTCCCATTCACCCTTCTTTGCATGGAAGCTCTTCGGCACCGTCGCACCGCTTCCACCAAAACGTGCCTCATCTGAATTCAAAATCAGCTTATAGGAGCCTGCCTGCGGTACACCGACACGATAGTCTTCACGCGCAACAGGTGTAAAATTCAGAACACATAACATACATTTCTTTCCATCCGCAGATTTTCGAATGAAACTATAGATACTGCGGTCTGCATCGTCCGCGTTAATCCATTCAAAACCGTTCCACTCGTGATCCAGCTCGTACATCGAAGGATATTTTCGATACATGTGTAACAAGGTTCGCATGTAATCCTGTATCTGCTGATGCGGCTCTTCTGCTAAAAGGAACCAATCCAGCTCACGCTCTTCGCTCCATTCGCGTAACTGCGCAAAATCCTGACCCATAAACAACAATTTTTTACCCGGATGCAGCATAAAGAACGTATATGCCAGACGCAGATTCGCAAACTTATCTGCACCCAGACCGGGCATCTTATTTATCATCGAGCACTTCAAATGTACCACTTCATCGTGCGACAACACTAAGATATATTTCTCGCTCGCATTATAGCTCATCGCAAATGTCATTTTGTTATGGTTTCCTTTGCGGAAATAAGGGTCCAGCTTCATATAGTCAAGGAAGTCATGCATCCAGCCCATATTCCACTTTAAGGAGAAGTTCAGACCATCCTCCTCTGCCTTTCCGGTAACCATCGGCCAAGCAGTCGATTCCTCAGCTACCATAATCGCGCCTTTGTTGCGACCGGTAATCAAGGTATTGATGTGTTTAAAGAACTCGATAGCTTCCAGGTTCTTATTATCACCATATTTATTTGCAACCCACTGACCGTCCTGTTTTCCGTAATCCAGATACAGCATAGATGCCACCGCATCTACACGCAAGCCGTCTACATGGTAATGTTCAATCCACATCAATGCACTACCGATCAGGAAGTTCTTTACTTCATTTTTTCCATAATCAAAAATCTTTGTACCCCAATCAGGATGTTCACCCTTCTTCGGATCTGCATATTCGTACAGACAGGTGCCGTCAAAGGTAGCCAGACCATGCGCATCGCGCGGAAAATGTGCCGGTACCCAGTCTAAAATGACACCGATTTTGTTTTTGTGCAATTGATCAATCAGATATGCAAAATCCTCCGGCGAACCATAGCGCGAAGTGGGTGCATAATAACCGGTCACCTGATAGCCCCAGGAACCGTCAAACGGATATTCTGAAATACCCATCAGCTCTACATGGGTATAGCCCATCTTTTTTACATATTTTATCAAGGATTTTGCAAACTCGCGATACATATAAAATCCTTCATCTTCGCGATTCGGATGTCTCATCCATGAGCCCGGGTGCACTTCCAGTATCGACATCGGCTCATGAAAAACATCTGCTGTGGCACGGTCCTTCATCCACTCACTGTCTGTCCACTTGAAATGCTCAATATCAGCCACGACAGATGCTGTTCCCGGACGCAATTCTCCCTGATTTGCATAAGGGTCAGCCTTATACAGCTTGGTGCCATCCTCTGTCTCTATCAGATATTTGTATAAATCTCCGATTTTTACACCGGGCACAAACAGCTCATAGATTCCGCGTTCTGTCGGCTCTAAGCGCTTCATCTCATGCTTTGTCTCATCCCAATCATTAAACGTTCCAATGACCCACACTCGCTTTGCACCGGGCGCCCACAAATCAAACAATACACCATTTTTACGTTTGATTGTCGTCAAATGAGCTCCCATCTTTTTATAGATGTCATAATGTGTAGCCTGTCCAAATAAATACATATCCAGTTCTGTAAAATTACCCATTATCCTATCTCCCCGCTGTCATTTTTATTCTTCAAAATCTTTTTCCCGTAAAACAACATAATTATTTTCATCGTATCGCTTGGATGTCAAAATACCAAACATCTTTTTCAAGCTGCCCTTCTCCACATGGTCAATCGCTTCGTCAACGATTTCTTTCACTTCCACCAGTGTGGTCGCCTGATCCAGCTTTTGTATATTACTGATTCTTGTATACAACGCCAGCACTGCCATCGCATCGATTCCATAACCATTTTCTGCCGCATAAGTCCGTGCAAATTCTACAAGCTCATCATTCGTAAAGAATGGTATCTTAATCGTCTCTGCAAACTTTTGCGCAAATCCTTCATGCTTGCCGAGTGCCTTTGTAATATTATCACGATTATCCTCAAGGATAATCAGCAATTCTCCTGCATGCTGCTCCAGATACGCCGATAACTTTCCTTCCGTCTCTCTGGACAGCTCTCCGACACGCTCAATAATGAGGCAACCACCGTTGACCTTGTCTAAAAGCGTCGGTATATCTTTATGATTCAGTGCATCGCCATTGATCTTTCCGATCTGTCCGTTGGGCTTACCGATCATTTGCTGCAACGTCTTCACCAAGTTTGTCGCCAGCATCGTCTTACCACAACCGGATGCACCTTCTATCACCAGATTTCCGTAGCTATCTTTATTTACCCCTGAAAGATATGCCCCACATCCAGTCAACGCGCGGCAAATTTTAGCTTCCATTCCATCTACTTTTGCGAAGTAAGAGAATCTCTTTCTTGTCTCCTCATCCATCTTCTTGATTTCACGGAAATTTGCTGTAACATCTGCCGTCGATACTGCCTTTGTCACCGCTTCTTCTTCAAACAAATCCATACTAATCTCAGGTAACGGCGTTGTCGGGTCCTTCATCGCCTCCCAATCTGAAATCACCTTCTGGATACGGTTCTCACCATCATCTTCTTCGGACTCTTCTTCCGACTCCGTCATCGATGAACTGTGAAATGCACTCGTAGACAATATATCTGAAATATTCGGAAATGCTTTCGTCGTATGCTCCATCACCGGATGACTCAACTCACGATGCACACCGGACGGCTGCATAGGTGTGGGCGCTTCTTCGGTTTCTTCCACCGGCTGCGCCTGTTCCGGCTCCGGGTCCTGATACATTTCCAGCCCTTCTGCCCGCAGTTCCTCTTCCAACGCTGCATCAATCTCTGACATTCCCGCATCAAACGGTTCTTCCGGCATGAGTTCTTCTTCTGCGAATGCCTGTTCCTCTGCCTGCAGACGGTCGATTTCTTCCTGCAAACGCTCATTCGCAGTCGCCATCACATAGGACGCATGGTCTACCGATTCCGGTGTCACCTCTCCATACGCCTGCTCGACCAACTCTTTTGTCGTCGCACCCGCATCCAACTGCGGAATCACTGCTGCCAGACGCTCCATCAAGTCTCCGGTCTCCTGCAGTGCACGCTTCTTCGCAGACTCCAGCTTTCTCTGCTGTGCATCTTCCATCACTGCCTCAGCCGCACGCATCGTCTTTTCCCATCCGGTCAAAATGTCTTCTACTGTCATCTGACCGCTAATCTGCGTCTCATACACGCCGCCATCCGGCAGTGAAAATGAAATCTGTCCGTCGTATTCTTCCTGTAATAATTCCTGGAAGTTTATATTGATGGAACCATCGATTTCTTCATCCGTCTCATACTCAGGCGGATACTCTGTCGCAGACTTAGATGCTTCTTCCGCTAACAGGGGCTGCAGATACGGTATATCTTCTACCATCTTTTTAATGGAATCCATCGTATCACTGACCGTCTGTTTTTCTGTCGCTTCCATAATCTGCTGTATACCAAGCGCCAGTTCTTCCTGCAGATTCTGTGTATTAAAACGATCTGCATTGATATGTACTTCCGGTATCTTTATCGTATTATTGATAATCTCACCGGACTCCAGATATTCATCCGGATGAACCTCTATAATTCCGTCTCTTTTTCTGCGAAACAGGCGATATTTTTCTTCCTGATCTGCACTGAGCGGCTGATATAACATTTTCAGCTCCAATGCTTTCTCTACATATACGCCATCTCCAAACCAGAGAATCAATTCATCACACGCTTCGATACATTTGTCTGTCATCGCTGCTTCATGATACAGATATGCCAGCTCGAATGCCCACTCCTCGGTATATTCCTGCTCTTTTAATTCGCTAAGAATCGCAATCTGTGCCGAAAGCGGCTCTCCCTTTGCCTGACTCATGCGATAACGCAGCACATATTTCAGCGTATCATGCGGCGCAATCTCCACAAACTCATCATAATACTCCTGTGCTTCCTCGAATTGTTTTGCTTCTATCGCAATCTCGGCCAGACGGTAAATAATCTTTTTACCAATCGGCGAACGGTCATACGCCATCAGCAACAGCTCTTTACTGTCTTCGTACCGCCCTGTCTGCTGATAAATTTCACCTACGAGCATGAGCGAATTTACATTTCGCACCTTTCTCCAGTTAATTCCATCTGCAATCTGGGCTGCTGCAGCGTAATTTTTTTCTCCTGCCAGTGTCTCTATCTCATCTAATTTGAGCTTATATTCATACTTATCCAAAATGTCCACCTCATAATTGAACAGTTTATGTTTCTCTTATCGTCCATATATAGGTACAATTATACTTTATCATACCATAGCTAGGCTATCATGTCAAAAAAAGAAAGTTCTTATAACAAGAACTTTCTTCCAATTTTATCGTCTTTTTTCTCTAATTGCTATCTCGTAAATCTTATCATTCGCTCTCAAACATCATATGTTCCATGTATAAGTCTTGGAATGCCACATCCCTTGCCAATGAAATCTCTTCCGCATTAGACACAATCTGCTCACACTGCTGTCTGCTGTCTGTTTCCAATAAATATCGAATCGCTCCGTTTAACGAAGCATTTCCGATCGACACGGTCTTTTCCTTCAGTTCTTTTGGCAACATTCCGATACGCACCGCCGTCTCCACATCCAGAAAATGTCCAAACCCGCCTGCTAAATAGACGTTTTCCAGCTCATCGTATGTCACGCCATAGCGCAGCAGCAACGTCTCCAGCCCTGCACGCACAGCCGATTTTGCTAGCTGTATCTCGCGGACATCCTTCTGTGTAAGAAAAATGACTTCACCATCTGCTTTTTTCGCCAACGGAAATCCTTTCTCAAAATATGCTTCTGCCATATAGCCGGTTTCGTCAATCACCCCTTGCTCCAGCAACCGGGCAATCGCCTCAAGAACTCCCGTTCCGCAAATTCCGCAAGGTTTCGCATTCGCGATCGTTTTTAGTTCTACTTTATATTCCTCTTTTGCAGCTTCGGCTTTATTTTTCTCGATATGTACTCCACAAATCGCTCCGGCGACACTTCCGATTCCATATGTAATATTTCCACCTTCAAACGCCGGTCCTGCTGCCGCCGATGTCACCAATAACCGGTCTTTCGTCCCGATTGCCATCTCACCGTTTGTTCCGAGGTCAATCAACAAGCTGGGACGTTCTTTGCTCGTAAACGCACACTGATACATGCCGGATACAATATCTGCTCCTACAAATGCGGATATCCCCGGTAAAAGTGTCACTTTACAGTTCGCATACACTTCTTTGCCCAGCAATTGTGCCCCGTTACACTCCAATGTAGCGATACTTACAGGCGTAAAGGGATGCACACCCAGCGTTTCACAGGAGTAACCCAACAATAAATGTCCCATTGTCGTATTTGCAGATATGACCATCCGCGAAATCGCTGTTTCTTCTAAGCAATGCTTTTTTAGCAATTCTCCAATTCCGATGCACAAATCCTCTTGTATCGATTTCTGCAAAACCTGAGCCTGTCCTTCATTCGACGCCTGCATTCGGGATATCACATCCGCACCATATGCGCACTGATGATTCAATCGGGTGTAAGCGTTTATCACTTTGCCTGTAGAAAGATTGACCAGCGAAAACGCTAATGTCGTCGTTCCGATATCGACTGCTACCGCCAACTCTCCATCTGCTTCTATCAGTTTTTTACTCACACGGTACGCGTTTTCACCTGCAAGCTGTATATGGGCGTCTGCTGCTAAAATTGCAAAATTTGTTTCCGGCTCTTCGACTTCGACCACAATCGACCCTTCTATCGTCGTCTCGCAAGCCAATCGCTTTCCCACTCCTTCGATTTCGACCTGACACTTTTTGCATGTGCCATTTCCACCACACACACTCTGCGCCATATATCCGTGTTCGCGCAGTACGTCTAAGAGATTTTCACCCTTTTTTACTTCGATACAAGTTTCTATATATTCTTCCGCGCGTTCCGCTTTCGACGCTTCGAAAGACGCTTCTTTTGTTTTTCTTATTATAATAGATGCCATAGCTACCTGCCTCAACGCACATTTTTTATTTCCGCACCGTGTACAATCATGTTCTACTTTAAAGCATTCTGTATTGTCGGTCAATTCAAAGATTTGGCACATAGACTTTAGCGGCTTGAGCATATAGCCGGATGTCAATTCTATTCCTATCATTTGTCCGGCATTTGTACACGCATGCGCTTCTTTGAGTAGTTCAATCGGCACATCCGTCGGTGCTTCCAATCGCTGTACGATTCCTTCTTTTCGTTGTCTGCAATAATCACGAATGTGGAGCATCACAGATTCCGTATACGAAAACAGACAACTATCCGCCATCGCATCGATCAGCAAGCCCTCCAGATAATTCCCTGCCGCAATCTGCTCACTGCTCCATTGACTGATTTCATCTCCCACTGTCGTAAAGAGATACAGCACCTCTGTTCCGGTCGGAAGCTGCTGCGTGGCATACACAGCAGGCACAGACCCGCATCCATAGACAGCCTGCGGACGCGCCTTTTCACACACTTCCCGGAAAAAACGATAAAACAGCGCTTTGATTTCCTCATATTTGGGATTCTCTTTTGTACACTCCATTTGCGCACACACCACTTGCAAATCCGGTATCGCCTGCGCCTTACTTGATATTTTGTAGCTTTCCATATCGTTCCCTGTTATCAAAATCTTCTTTATTTTCTTTAAAATAAACAAGAAGTCTTTCACCTATTTTCGGCAAAAGACTTCCTTACATCATTCTCAGATATTTTGTCTCGTCTGACTTCTTTTTTGTTTCTTTCAACTCAACCGTTGCGTCTTCATCCTGCGATTTATCCTTATTGCCACCGAGCTTAAACGGCTCATAACGCGCCCAGTCACCGGTACACAGCTCTTTTGTCTGGGGATCTACATGTGTTACCAATGTGTAATCCAGTGATTTTGTCGGCAATCCTCTTCGCTTCAAAAGATATGCCACGAATCTCTGTGCCAAATAGTAAACAACGGCAAACACCGGTACACCAAACAGCATACCGAGGAATCCAAACAGACCACTACCTACCATAATCGCAAAAATCACCCAGAAAGAAGATAATCCCGTCGAATCACCTAAAATCTTCGGTCCGATAATATTTCCGTCTACCTGCTGCAATAAAAGGACAAACAGCATCAGATACAATCCGTGCAACGGGTCCGTAATCGTAACAATAATGACGCACGGTACGGCTCCGATAATCGGCCCAAAAAACGGTATAACGTTTGTCACACCTATAATCACACTGACTAACAACGTATAGGGCATTCGTAATATAGAGCAACCGATAAAGCAGATAATACCGATAATAATAGAATCTATGATTTTTCCGATAATAAATCCGCCAAAAATCTGATCTACTTTGTGTATAATCTGAACGAGCGCATTTGCCTGCTTCGTCGGTAACACAGCAAAAATTGTCTTTTTCGCCTGACCTTCAAAATGCTCTTTTTCCATCATTACATAGACTGCAACGATTAGACCGATTACCACATTTTTTAACACGACTACTATATTAATCGCACCTAATGTGATACTTTCCAGATATTCATTCATCTGCGGCATAATGGAATCCGTGAACCACTTCTCCAGATAGGTCGTCGCCGTAATCAGATAGCTGTCCCACTCACCGGTATTTTTGCCGAGAAAATCCAAGCCTTCATACCAAGCAATAAAATGGTCTACGTTCTCTGACATGGTATTTGCCAAATTCGAAATACTCTCAACCAGCGCCGGTACAATCATGTAAATAAACAAGCCGAACAGTCCCAAAAAGAAAATGAGTGTCAGTATGCTGGCCACTGTTCGAATGGTCTGCTTTACTTTTTTCTTTTTCTTTACCTTGGGCAAAATCAAATTGCAGCAGCTCACATCGATTTTTCGCATCAGCGGATTGAATAAATAGCCTAACACCGCTCCGATTAAAATCGGCTGGAGTACTCCTACAAATATGTTACCGATTCGCTTAATCGCATCAAACTTAAAGATAACGGTTGTGACTGCCAGACAACAGCAGAACACAATAAATACGATTGCACCAATCGCCAGATAGGGACGAAAATCCCAATCTGAGCGTTTTTCTATCTTTTTTTGTTTCTCTTCTTCCATTGCAAATGACTCCTAATACATCTAGTCTTATAACTATTTTCTATATTTCCCTAGTATAGCTGTTCTATTCTTATGATACGCGATTGTAATTAATCAGACATCCCTTTAAGATGATTTCGCGCTCATCGTCAGTCAAGTCTCCCAAAGTCATCTTGAATTCCTGCAATTTTCCGTCTTTTACCGCATAAGCAGTGATTTCATCTGCTTTTTCTTCTACTGCCTTGCGAATCTCCGGTACCCAGATATAGTCTCCGTTTGCAAACGGCAAATCTCCCTGCGGAATAATGAACGGCAGCATTCCCCAGTTAATCAGGTTTGAACGATAACGCTTTGTCGCATATTCATTCGCAATATTTGCCCATCCGCCAAGCACCTTCTGGCAAGAAGCTGCCTGCTCACGCGCAGAACCATCTCCCGGTTTTACTGCAAATATGGTACTACCGATTCCGGTGTTATCGGTTCCTGCTGTCGCAAATGAACTCTTTACGGTGTTCATAATCTCTTCCAGCTCAGCCAGTGCTTCCACCGGATTTTCTCCTGCGATACGTGCTTTTTCTGCCTTTTGTACTTCCTTTGCGCGAGGTACATAATCCGGATCTTTTCGTGACAATGTAAACTCTGCCAATCCAAGCGGATTTGAACGATAGGAAGAGGTCTCACCGGAAGGAATCAACTCATCGGTCGTCGTTACCGGATCATGAATCTCGGAAACTACTTTTAAGAGCAGATTGTCTGTCAAAGCAGACATTGCCGGCCAATCCTTAATATTGGGTCCTAACTTAATCGGCTCTTCCGGATGCGCTTCTCCTTTGCTGTCATATACACGGTTTTCATATATCGTCTTGTCAAAGAAATATTTCGGCTTGCTATAGTTCACATCAAAATCTGTAGCCGCAGTTAAATATCCCTTATTCGCTGCAGTCGCTGCAATCGAACGAGCATCCATCAAAGCTACTGATGCAATCTGTCCACTCTGTACCTTTGAACCTTCACGATTCGGGAAGTTACGTGTAGAGTGACGAATCGAGAATCCGTTATTTGACGGTGTATCTCCGGCTCCGAAACAAGGTCCGCAGAATGCAGTCTTTAAAATCGCTCCTGTCTGCATGATTTTTGCCGCTGCACCATTCTTTACGAGTTCCATATATACAGGCATACTAGCCGGATATACACTCAGTGTAAACTCATCCGGTCCGATACTTGCACCGGATAAGATGTCTGCTGCATCACAAATATTTTCGAATCCACCGCCTGCGCAGCCTGCTATAATTCCCTGATCTACATACAATCTGCCATTGCGCACTTTCTCTTTCAGGTTCAAATCAACTGCGCCGTTAAAGCTTACCTTTGCACGCTTTTCACAGTCATCCAAGATATCCATTAAATTTGCATTTAATTCTCGAATCGTATATGCATTACTCGGATGGAACGGCATCGCAATCATCGGCTCGATCTCATCCAGATCAATCTCGATGCATCCGTCATAGTAGCTGACTGCTGCCGGATGAAGCTCTTTATATTCCGCGCTCCTTCCGTGAATATCATACCATTCCTTTACTTTATCGTCGGTACTCCAAATCGATGACAGACAAGTCGTCTCTGTCGTCATAACATCAATACCGATACGTGTATCTACACTCAGGTTTGCTACACCGGGACCTACGAACTCCATAACCTTGTTCTTTACATAGCCCTTGTCAAATACTTCGCCAATCAGTGCGATGGCTACGTCCTGCGGTCCTACTCCGGGCTTTAAGCTACCCTTTAAGTATACAGCTACTACACCGGGCATTTTAATATCGTAGGTCTGAGACAACAACTGTTTTACCAGCTCCGGTCCGCCCTCGCCCATTGCCATCGTTCCTAACGCACCATATCTGGTATGTGAGTCTGAACCAAGAATCATCTTTCCTGCTCCTGCCAGCATCTCTCGTGCGTACTGGTGAATAACCGCCTGATGAGGAGGTACATATACACCGCCGTACTTTTTCGCACAGCTCAGACCAAACATGTGGTCATCCTCATTGATGGTTCCGCCTACTGCACACAGCGAATTGTGGCAGTTTGTAAGTACATACGGAATCGGAAATCTCTCCAAACCGGATGCACGTGCGGTTTGAATAATACCGACAAACGTAATATCGTGGCTTGTCAGCTTATCAAATTTTATCTGAAGCTCGTCCATATTTCCGGATGTGTTATGCTCCTCTAAAATATGATACGCAAGCGTTCCTTTTTTTGCTTCTTCTTTTGCAGGTGCGCAGCCAGCCTTACTCTGCAGCTGCGCTGCAGCATCAGCGGTATCTGCTATAATCTCGCGCTCATTTACGAGATATACACCACCGTCATATAATTTCATGCGTTCTTCCTCCCTTTTCTCTTGTATAACTATTCAGAACCTTCATAGTTACTCTCTTTTTTACATTTACACCTATTTTATATGGAAATATGAAAAAGGGCAACCGCTTTTTTCTGTTGCCCTTCATTCCCTTTAAATACCGGAATAGACATTGTTTATCAATGTTTAAAAAATAGACGTCTCTTTTTACCGGATGCAGCCTCTGTCGCATCTTCCTGCTCCGCATCATCCGTCGTCTTCAATTCTTCGATATCCCATGTCGCTTGCGACAAGTCAATCTCCATCTCTTTCGCCTTAATCGGGTCTATGTCTTCCTCCAGCGGTCCGAAATCTCCCGCTTCATCGAATTCCGATGCGGCATTGTCTGCCATACGCACTTCCATATCTTCCTGCGTTTCTGCTGAAGCATCATCCACTGAATCTTCGTCTTCTTCATCCAGCTCAATTCCTGCATTACGGAAATACTCTTTATTGATTCGAATCTCTGTCTTTACATCTGCGAACTGGCTCTTTTCTTTTTGCTGACCAAAGCGTCTGCCGTGTTTTTCCTTCTCGCGCTCGATTTCTTTATTTCGCTCCTCAATCAATGAAAGATATTTTTCGGTATCTACCAAATCCTGTAGCTGAGACTTGAGCTCCAGTTGATTGGTGCGAACAATCTGCTTTTTCTCTTCCATATCCTTGATCATCGCGTTTTGAATGACTCGAATCTGCTCTGTCGATTCATCCATAATCGCCTGTATATGATTCAAGGCTTCATCTGTATACATCACGGATGCCGCATAAATATCCTCTGCCTTTCGACTTGCATCCCAGATAATCTTATCGCCTTGTTTCCTATGCTCACGCGTAGCCCGATCTCTACTCTGCTTTGTCAGCTCGTATTCTTCCATAATCTCATAGATGCTGGCATTTAATCGGTCTATCAGACCAAACATATCCTGCTTATTCACAATAATACGGTCTGCTCCGTATACTTCGCTACGAGAAATCAATACGTGTATGTCACGTAACACTTTTTCTAATTTATCCTGTGAACTCATTCGCCGTCTCTTCCTAATCTTCATATTCCGTAATGATTGTTGTTCTATGTATTTATATATATCGAATCTCTCTGCTGTCTGTCTCGACCAGTCCAATCGGCACCGGTTTTTCTCCCGCCTCATCAATAATGTCGATCACGCGCGATGCATCTTCTTCCGGCACGATAAACAACATTCCGACTCCCATATTGCACGTTTTTCGCATCTGATCCAATGTCATGTTTCCGTCATGATGCAACACCTGATATAGCGGCGGAATATTTTGCTGCGGCTGTTTAATCACCGCTCCACAGCCATCCGGCAGCAGACTTCGTATCGCTGCATCCAGCCCGCCGTGCGCGACCTGTGTACACGGTCCGATCGTAATGCCTTCTTTTTGAATCGCCTCTAATGCTCGCTGATAACATCTCGTCGGCTGCATCAGCAGCTCACCCAACGTACTTTGCAGGTTCTCATAATAGATTTCCATACTGGTTTTTGTCAGGAACAGCTTTTTCTTCGCCGCAACGTATCCGTTGTTATGTAAGCCATCTGATGCAATTCCCATTAACACATCTGACTGTCGAACGGTATGCTTTGTTTTTACAGTTCCCCTGTCTAAAATTCCCACTGCAAATCCTACCATATCATACTGGTCATAATGGAAAATATCCGGCAGCTCCATGACATCGCTGCCTGCATAGGTAATACCCAGCTTTTTGCAAAATTCAGACGCGCTCTTTTCCAAATCCTCGACTTTATCTTTTTTGGGTCTGGCACAGGATATCGTATCATAAAATGAAATCGGTTTTGCGCCTGCCGCAATCAAGTCATTTACGCAAACTGCCACACAATCCTGACCAATGCGGTCATAGCGTTCCAATTCCGCTGCGATAGACAGTTTTCCACTCACCCCGTGTGTCTTTGTAATCAACACCGGGTCTATCATATTTCGATATATTCCTATCGGTATCTCTTGATTTTGTACATTCGAAAAACCTGTTGTATTTACAGATTTTCCAGTCGTCTGCACCTGTAATCCCTGCTTTTCCCTCACAAATAAATCCTACCTTCTTATATTTGCCTCTCGGCGTAAACTCAGTCGATGCAAAAAAATGCATCATGTATTATTCTACCATTCTTTCTTCTGTTTTCCTACACTTTTTTGTTGATAACACAATTTTTTTCAACAGTTCAGCCATGAACAAATCAGGTGAAGACATCATGCTTGCATGAATGGATTCGCCTGATTGTTCATGAGGTGAGCGCCCGCTTATGAGCAAAAGGAGTTGCATTAGCAACGGAGAGCCTTGCAAAGGCGGTTTTGCGATTGGCGCGCCTGAACTGTTGTCCCTATTTCATCCATGAACATTCCTGGTGAAGACATCATGCTTGCATGAATGGATTCGCCTGGTTGTTCATGAGGTGAGCGCCCACTTATGAGCAAAAGGAGTTGCGTTAGCAACGGGGAGCCTTGCAAAGGCGGTTTTGCGATTGGCACGCTTGAACTGTTGTCCCTATTTCATCCATGAACAACTCAGGTGAAGACATCATGCAAAAGGAGCCGTTCTCCTTCTTTGGAAAACAGCTCC
>JAGAOE010000123.1 GCA_017623885.1 Eubacterium sp.
GACTTCTACTCCGCCGAGCATATTTACGACATCTGTCACCACCTTAAAATCTACCGTGATGAAATTCTCGATATCCAAATCCAGACTCGCATTCAACATACGCATCGCCTGCTCTGCACCACCCAGTGCAAATGCGCGATTAGCCTTGTGAAAACTGGGCGAACCATCTTTCTGCACTTCTGTATCCAAAAATGTATCACGATATACCGATACAAGCTTTACTTCTTTTGTATCATTATTGATACTTGCGATCATGATGACATCCGAATTTCCGGAATCCGCATGTCCGTTGAAATAGTTATCTACACCGAAAAGTGCGACATCCTCATAGCCTTTGATAATCTCGACCGTCTCTTCGTCAAGCTCTTCTTCGTTAATGTTCAACTCGCTGGGTGTCCAGTCTGAAGACGATGTCGTAGGCTGCTTTTGTATTTTATTCAATGCCTGCCATACATATAACATACCCAGTACAATGAGCAGTAAAAATATTTCTACGACAAGCAAGATTAATTTTCTTTTTCTTCTTCTTTGTTTTAACAGACGTTTTTGTTCTTTGGGACTCAGTTCAATCTCCTGGTGTCTCTTACTCATAGACGCTCCTTTTTATCCGTTGACGGTAATTTCCCTATTCATGCACACTAAACAGTACAATTTTATTCTAATTTTTTTCATCTGTCAATGACTATATTGATGTACGGTGAATATATCGCCAGCTCTGCACATAATCCTCGCGCTCCTGCTCATTCATCTCGACATATTTTTCATAGTCCAAACGCGTCAGCTCCATCGACGGGTTTCCACAACGATGACATTCTACCTCTTTTCGCCGGGAAACTGTACGCAGCCAGCCACAATCCGAGCAAATATATATTTTTAACATGTAAGTACCTTTCCGGTGGCTCTTATGGCAGCGTTCAAATATTCTGCCATCCCCGTTTTTCTATTTTCTTATACGACCATAATATTTCTTTACACCGTTTATTGCATAGCTGCACATATAACCCAGACTTTTTATCCGACCCAGACCGATGTGCCGATATACCCCGTATTGCATCCGCGCAGACTTGAACTTGTTGCGGGATTTACCACCTGCACTCAGGCGACAGTGTAAATACGGTTTGTTTATCGCAAGGGCTGCGCCATATTTCTTCAACACCTGCAGCCAAAGAATATAGTCCTCATGCAGTTCTGCGTGACTCATATAGAATTCTCGCGCAATCTCTGTCTTTAAAACGACAGAGCCGCAAGGAATCGTGTTGGTGTGCAACAGTTCTTCGTAAGTCACACGCTCCGGCACCTCTATCACGCGACCGGTCGCAGTTCCGTCCGGCTCGTGCAGCATTCGCGCACTGGCGCAAAGCGGCGCATCCGTGCGCTCCAACAAATCGAGCTGCGCACAAAGCTTGTCCGTTTCCCACCAGTCGTCCGCATCAAGAAATGCCACATAATGACCTCGCGCCATGCGAATTCCCCGATTTCGCGTCTCTGCAACGCCAAGGTTCTGTTCGTTTTTGATATATATGACTGCCGGATTTTGTGCATATGCGGACAAAATCGCATCGGTGTCATCCGTACTGCAATCATTGATGACGATGATTTCCATGCTCTGTGCATCCATCTCTTTTTGTGCCAGCACAGAATCCAGTGCTTTTGTAACATATGCTGCGGCATTATATGCCGGAATGATGACTGACACGCGCATGTCTCATCCTCCTGCTTCTCTTTTCTAACGATTCCACTCCTGCTTCTCTTTGTCCTGCTGTAATGCGGTCGTCTGTGAATCGTCCACACCTTCTGATTTTTCTTTCTGGAAAAGAATCTTGACCGTCAAAAAGCACAGCTTGATGTCCAGCCAGAGTGAATAATTCTCGATATAGGTCAAATCGAGCTTGAGCTTGTCATACGGCACGGTATTGTACTGACCGTACACTTGCGCATAACCGGTCAGACCGGCTTTCATTTTCAAACGGAATTTGAACTCCGGTATACTCTCTTCATACTGGTCAAAAATCTCCTGACGCTCCGGTCTGGGGCCGACTATCGACATATCACCCAACAGAATATTAAACAACTGGGGCAGCTCATCGAAGTGCGTCCGGCGGATAATTCGTCCGACCGGTGTGATGCGGTCATCGTTCGCACTCGCCAAACGTGCGCCCTGTTCCTCAGATTCTACGATCATACTGCGAAATTTAAGTATCTGGAAGGGACGCGCATCTTTTGTGATACGCTCCTGCGTATAGAATACCGGTCCGCGATCATATGCTTTGATTGCAATGATAATAATCAGCATAATCGGTGACAGCAGAATAATCGCCACCAGCGAGATCACAATATCCATCAAACGCTTACAGAAGCGCTCACCAATCGACAACCCGTTATTTCTGCTCAACATCAAGATACTATCGAACAAGTCAATACGTTCTGACCCGGTAATAATAATATCGGATATCTTCGGTATGCTGTAGCAGCGAATCTCATGCCAATAACAGAATTTCAAAAACTGGTTTCGGGCATAAGAAGGAATATCTCCTATGATAATCGTGTCATATTCTTTTATTTTTTCCAGTATCACATCCATGCCTTCACTCAGATGTATCGTTTCTCTGATCTGATAACGATCCTGTCTGGAATCCAGCTTTGAAATCAGATGCTTCGGGCTGTTATCTCCGTATATGAGAAGCATCTGATGCGGCGGATAAATCTTTGCATAAAAATGTCTCGTCAGCAGCGTCCACACAATTGCCAGCACGGATTCTGCAAAAATCAGATAAACAAAATGCTCCAAGTGTGTTCCGAATCGCCACAAACCGAGCAACGCCAACTGCAAATAGGCGACTGCATTCTGGAAAAAGATTGCCAATGCCTGTCCATACAATGCATCCATATTTCTCAGGTATCCGACTTTAAATCCACCGAATATCTTCAAAAAGATAATGCAGAACATCGCATACAGTCCGATAATCGCCCAGTCTCCTCGACGATAATACTGGACTTTCATGATATGTGCATAAATGTTATACCACTGCCATGCATACAACGCAGTCTGAGCAGCTACAAAAATCATTCCTGCCCAGAACATAAAGATTCTCTTATACTGATAATGTTTATTTTCCATTACTCTTGCTCCTTTGGTATCCCCCGAAGCTTCCCCTTTGCCGTAGATTTATTCCCCTAATCCACTCTCTACTGCATGTATAACCCCTGCCAGCGCAGCCTCTTCATCGATTCCTTCACACACGAATTCCAATTCGGTGCCGGATTTGATGCAGGCACCCAATACGCTCAGCACACTCTTGGCATTTGCCTCATTATCTCCATACTTAAAATACACTTTACTCTTATATTTCACTGCCTCATTGCACAGGATACCTGCCGGCCGCAAATGCAGACCGGTAGGATTTTTTACTGTTACTTTTTTACTTACCATAAAACCTCCACACATGAGTGTCGTTCTAAAGCATCGTTCCCGTGATCAGCTCTGCCAGTGCACGCGCTTCTTTTTCAATCTGCGCCTGGTCTTTTCCTTCTATCATCACTCGCACAAGCGGTTCTGTACCGGAAGGACGAATCAACACTCTGCCTTGTCCGTCAAACTTCTTTTCTAATGCATCGATGGCTTCCGCTATCTCTGCATACTCCATAAACTGTTCCTTTTTGTGATTGGGTACTTTTGCATTTACGAGTGCCTGCGGATAAATCTCCATAATCTGTGCCAGCTCTGACAACGGCTTGCCGGTCTCTACCATGACCTCTAACAGACGAAGTGCAGACAGCAGTCCGTCTCCCGTCGTGTTATCATCCAGGAAAATGATATGTCCGCTCTGCTCACCGCCGATGTTGTATCCGTTTTCTCTCATGTTTTCCAACACATAACGGTCACCGACTTTTGTCTTTTCCGCATGAATCCCATTTTGGTCACACATCGCAAAAAATCCGAGATTCGACATCACAGTCACAACAATCGTATCTTTCTTTAAGGTACCCTTTTGTTTCATATGATTTCCGCAAATCGCCAGCAATTTGTCACCATCTACAATCTTACCATGCTCATCAACTGCCAGCAATCGGTCTGCGTCTCCGTCAAATGCCAATCCGACATCTGCCTTTTCATATACAACACGTGCCTGCAGCTCGCCCATATGTGTAGAGCCGCAGTTTGAATTTATGTTTGTGCCGTCCGGCTCGGTATGAAGCGGTATGAGGTTTGCCCCCAACTGCTGCAAGGTCTGTACCGAAGTCTGATAAGAAGCCCCTTCTGCACAGTCTATCACGATTCGCATTCCGCTCAAGTCGATCGGTACACATTTTTTCATGAATCGGATGTATTCATCCTGCAAATCGAAACGATATTCTACCTTTCCGATTCCGGAACCGGTCGGGAACGGTACGCCTGCCATATTCGACTCGATTAATGCTTCGATTTCATCTTCGAGTTCATCTGACAGCTTATAGCCCTCGCCGTTAAAAAATTTGATTCCGTTAAATTCCATCGGATTGTGCGATGCCGAAATCACTACACCCGCATCTACTTTGTGTTTGCGCGTCAGATACGCCACTGCAGGTGTCGGTAACACACCGACATGAATCGCATCTGCTCCGACCGAGCAAATACCTGCCACCAGCGCATTCGCCAGCATTCCTCCTGAAATTCGCGTATCACAACCGACCAGGATCGTCGGTTTATGCGCCTTCTCTTTGGTCAGAACATAGGCTCCTGCCTGACCCAGCTTTGTCGCCAACTCAATCGTGAGTTCTGTACCTGCCACGCCACGCACACCGTCTGTTCCAAATAATCTACTCATTGATAGTTCCTCCAATATCTGTCTCTTCTTCCTCTTCCGGAAGTGTTCCGGTTTCTTCCTCCGCCGGCCCTGTCGGCCCTGTCGGTTCTGTATCCGGTTCTTCTTCACTGATTTCTTCCACAATCACGGTCACCATAATCGGTTCATGCTGAATATTTTCATCCAATTCCAGTGCCAGCTCGATCTCGTGTGTTCCCGGTGTCAATTGACCCGCGTCAATACTTGCCACGATATCACTTGTGTTCAATGCCTCGATATCTTCTGCAATACCGTTAAGCGTCACACGAATCACCGAATTCTCGTAGCTCAGCTTGTATCCTTCCGGCAAATTCAACACCCGAATCGAAGACGGGAAAATGTTTACGATTCGCGTCGCCAACTGTGCAATGTGCACCGTCACAGTCACCTTTGCCTCTTTCGCATCTACAACCGTCACGCCGCTCGGCAAATATTCCGCGACATCCACCACCTGCGTGATGTCATCTCTGGCTCCGCTGATATCCAATGCATTTTCAGGAATATTTATCGCCGTCACATTGTTCAATGCTGCCGCCGTTCCCTTTATCGCAATGGTCTTCGGTGTGTAGTCCATATCCAAATATGCGTAACCGTCTGCCGGTTCACCCGACACGTTAAATATGAGCGCAACATCCTTGATATCCAATATACGCACCGTCACGGTCACTGTTGACATATTTAAGGTCAAATCTTTTTTCTCGATTACATTTCCGTCACTGTCATACAGCACCGGAATTACACTTGCCACAACATCCGTCGTCATATTGGTCACATCAATACTTGCCGACACGTGATCAATACGGCTTACAACGGACTCCGGTCCTGATACCTTTAACAGGTTCGGCGATACCGTCAACTCACCAAGTGCACAGCCTTCCGGCAATGTACCGGTCGTATCCACGCTGACAATGAACTGTTCCTGTGCCAAATCATCTAACGCGATTTCTAAATTTTGTGATGCTTTGCTAATCGTCAAAAAGCTGTTATAGCGAAGTGCACTCACCTCGATCGGCACTTTTCCGGTGCCATTCTCATTGTCGAGCACTGCATTTTCAATGTTTGCGATCGCTTTAAAGTCTGTGTTACTCAGTTTTTCAATATATGATCGCTTTGCCGTCACGGTAAACATAATCGTGTTTGTATCGTCCACGACTTCAAAATATTTTCCTTGATTCGTCAGATATTCTGCATTTTCGATCACGACGGAGGTACTGAATCGCTGCGTAATTTGAGGATCATCGATATTGACAACTACCAGCCAGAGTATCACTGCGAACAATCCTGCGAGAAGCTTCAGTCCAATATTATTCGTTATGACTTTCCACGTTCGTCTGAGCATGCCCGATCCTCCTTCTCCATTTTTGCCACCGGGATTCGCCGTATCCTGCATCTGACAGCTCCATCAACTGACGCTTCAGCTCGTCACCGTCCAGTCCGCGCGTAATCACGCCGCCCA
>JAGAOE010000124.1 GCA_017623885.1 Eubacterium sp.
AAACAAAATCGTCACCACAATCGTAAGTATCCACATAACACCGATTTCTTTTCCGCTAATCCGGTTGACACGCACTTCTGCACGATTGCCGTTGTAGGGATTTTTTAGCCACGAAATCAGTGCAAACACTGCCATCGGCATGGTCATTCCCAAATATGTAATCATCTCGCCGTAATACGAGAATGTATATGAAATCACACCATATAACAAACTGAACAAGACCATTAACACCTGACCAATCGGATTTCCCTTTGCATTAAAAATCAGTGATGTCACCCCTATCAGCGACGCCAGCAATGTCATATAATTTTCGCGGTCAAACAGACCAAACGACACAATAATAAACAGCACTGATGTACTCCACAGTGCCCACTCTGTTCTCGAAAAGTATCTCAATTGATTTTTCCATGTTCTCTTCATATTCGATTCTCCTGTAATTAGAACAAACGTGTGCTTCGCACACTCCGCGCCTTCAAGTTCCTACCACAGCACAGCTTTTGTTCCGCGCGCGTTAGCTGCGCATCCGTGCACGAAGTGCTTTTCTTTGATCGGAATTTTCTATCAAAGAAAAAGCATTCGCAAACATATCTTCTAAGACCTAACGATATGCTCACGAATGCTTTTCGCATTCTACTACCCGGTGGCAGTTTCACTATTCTCAAATTATCACATCTGATTTTTCCATCACTATTTTTTTCGCATACATTTCTTTATCTGCCCGTCGGAACAACGCATCGTAATCTAAATCTGTCTGCGGATGATATACCGCGCTTCCGAGCGCTGCCGAAAGCTTCAAACCGCCCTGATATTCTCCCAAGCGCTGTCTAAACAGCAGTTCTTTTTCCTGACAGATTTCTTCGCTCGCATCCTTTAATAAAATCGCAAATTCATCACCGCCTATACGATACACATGATCTTCTCCAAAAATTTCTACCAAAATTTCTGAAACAGCAATGATTAATTTATTTCCGTATTCATGACCATACGTGTCGTTTACATGCTTTAAACCATTGATATCTGCCACAAGAACAGTCAATGACCGAATTTCTTCTTCGGGCCCGCGTTTTATCCGTCCTACCCGCTGCAGATATGCCGTGTTATTTTTCACACCGGTCAGCGTGTCCGTATATGCCAGACTGTTTATGAAATCCAGTTCGATATCTGCCAATGCCTTTAAATAGTAAATACAGTTTTCTTTCTGATTTACTCCATTGTAAATCGCACAAGCCATCTCTTCACAAGACATATAGCCACAGCTTCGACAATCCACATGTCTGGACTCCGGTGTGTATTTTTTCATCACTTGGAAGATTTCTTCCAGCTCATTCGCATCCGGATGCAAAACACATACTTCTTTCGCCGTATACGCACGTGTAAAATCATGAATATCGAGTTCCTTGAATTGCTCACAGAAATAATCCCATCTCTGCTGCGGCGTAAGCGCCCAGTTCCAAGGATTATGTGTGTCATCCGCAGACGGACTCCATTCACTTACGATTTGTTTATTCGCATCATGAAGCGCCAGTTCCACATCAATACCGTCTATCGTTTCATCCGTTGCCGTTCCGCGAATGCAACCGTCTCGACAATTTACAATATCAACCAAATACGGCAACGGCTCTTTGCGCTTTGCATATTTCTTTAAAAACTGATATGCTCTCGCTTCGCCTTCTACCTGAAGCACCGCATTCTTTGCTCCCACAAAAAACTGCACGCATTCTTTTAATCCGCCTGTTTTGGGATATTTCGCTCCCAGACCATAATCGGATTCCTCTTCTGCTTCCGGCGCGTTCTGATACGCATCACCGATTGCTTCCATCAGTTTTTTAAATGTAACATTATATTTCACATAACCGTTCGTATTTCTATCTCTGATTTCTAATCTCTTGGCAATACAGGGGCTGAGAAATACCAATTCTTCCTCCACATGTCTGTATTTTTTCAAATAGATCGCCTCTGACATCATAGGACTCTGAAACGGCATCAGCATCGGAATCAATTCCGGCTGATATTTTTCGATATAATTCACTATCGCAGAGCACGGCTGACTAATCAGACCATGCTTTCCGGTTTCTTTCAAATGACGAATATATGTCCATGTCGTGATATCCGCTCCGTGACTGGCACTATAAATATGTGTCACTCCCAGTGATTTGAGATAACCATACACTTTTTTATATACATTTGGATAGTTTGCCACAAAAGCCGGTGCTACGATAACTGCATACTTTTTGCCCGCTTTCAAATCCATCAAAAAAATCTTTGTATCATCATCATAGTCTCTTGCCTCATGCATACAATTGTCAAAACAAGTTCCGCACTGAATGCACATTTTTTCGTCTACATTGATGTTTCCCGCTTCTGCTACATTTGCCGACAACACAGGACAAGACCTGATACATTTATTACAACCTACACACTTTTCGTTTGTAAAAATCATCTCGCGCCCACCTTATATTTATTCAAATGCTTATAACTAACACTATACACCATTATTCCGGCAAATCATAGCAGTAATCCTAGGTTTTTAACGCAAAATCCGGAGATGAAAAACTTCACACAGCTTTTCATCTCCTGATTTTATCATTCACCATCGTTTATATAAAACGCCAACAACGCTCTCCCCATGTATTCGGTAGAACCAGCCCCATAAACACTGTCCTGCGCCGCTTGTATCGTCGCATCGCCACAGTATGCGTTTGCGATTTCCAGCACCATCGCTTTCGCATCCGGCAATTGAAACATCTCTTTTGTCAGCGCGTCATATTCTGCCGCAAGTGTTTGAATTTCCGGTTCGTCTACGTCTATATCTTTCTTTGCAGCAAACGACCGGCAAAGCTCTTCCATTCTTTTCTGATAATCTATCTGTCGATTCTCATCCATTGGATTTGCTGCTGCCTCCAACGCCGGTTCTTTTCCGCCATACCATTCTACTACTTGCTCAAAATTCTTTTGTGCCTGTTCCGATGACGCACTCGCAAGAAACGCCTCCTTCCACGCCTCAACACTTCCGTAACGCTCAATAAATATCTTTTTCTGCTCCTCTGATATATTCTCCAGCATCGCACGGTACATGTCTTCCAATTCATTTTTGTTAAAAACTTCGAATTTCATCTGTTGATCTCCTCCTAAAATCTCATCAATGCTGGAAATCAAACGCTCCATGCGCTCTTTTTTCTCTACCAGCATTTTCCGCTGCATTCGCAAAATCGAATTTCTATCAAAGGCAGGATTACTCATAACCGTTTTGATCTGTTTTAAAGGAATATCAAATTCACGGAAAAACAAAATTTGCTGCAAAATTTCCAAGGAATGTTCATCATACATTCGATATCCTGCATCACTTTTTTCCGTAGGTGTAAACAATCCGATTTCATCATAATAATGTAGTGTGCGCGCACTAACACCCGTAAGCTTTGCGATTTCTTTTACTGTCATCATACGGTTGCTCTCCTGTCTCCTGATACATGTACTTTAAGCTATCACGTAACGTGAAGGTCAATACTTTTTTACTTTAAAAGCCATTGTTTTGCATCTTCCAAACCTTCTAAAAAATTTATCGAAAAACTTTCATCTTGCAATTTCTTTTTTAACGTCTGCTTATTTTTTCTATCAAGTCCTACAAACGCAATTTTAACAAAGTGTTTTCCTTGCTCAAGAATCGAATCTATCACCGCTTCTGTAATTCGCTCCGTAACTGTCGTTTCGTCAAATACGAAACAAATATAAGACGTAGATGATGGTCTTGTAAACAACTTGATATCTCGCCTTAATTTGCTTAGCACCAGTTCCTCATACCCATATATTCCATCAAGATGTTCAATCCATATTTCGCCTCCGTTATACGGAATTGAAAAAGACTTCGCTTTATA
>JAGAOE010000125.1 GCA_017623885.1 Eubacterium sp.
GGAAATCTACCGACAGGCTGCAGAGGAGATTTGTACATAAGGAAAAATCAGAAGAACTCTTGAAAATACGAAAAAAATTAGTTACAATTGAATTAAGGTTATCGTATTTTGTGCCGATAAGGTATAAAAGAAATTTAGATGTGAAATGAAATGCGAGACAAGGATGTCCGCAGAATCCACCGGAAAAGTTTCCGTGTATCGTCAAAGGAGTGAACGATTATGAATATGAATTTAGATTATAGTACATTATTTTCAAGCTTCAATAATAGCCGTACCTCAGGTAGCACCGGAAGTACCGGAATGGGAAGCATACTGGCTGATTACAGTGCGATTCGAAATGGTTCCTATGGAAAACTGCTTCGCGCATATTACAATCTGACAGATGATTCATCCGATAAAAAATCAGGAAACAGTGTTTCAAAGCTTCATACATCTACAGCGGCTGACAGCACGGCGACGATCAAAGAAATACAGAGCACGACCGATGATTTGAGTGCATCTGCGAAAGAACTGTATACAAGCGGTTCAAAATCGGTATTTAAAAAAGTGGAAGCAGAAGATGAGCAGGGTAAGAAAACCATGCAGTACGATACGGATGCGATTTACAAGAGTGTGAAAGCATTTGTCGACGATTACAATCGTGTGATAGATGCAGCAGAAGACTCATCTGACTCAAAAATACAGAATAGCGTGACGGGCATGGTGAACTACACAAAGATGGAAGCGAACATGCTCGGCAAGGTAGGTATCACGATTAACGAGGATCAGCAGCTTGAACTGGATGAGAAAGCATTTAAGAAAGCGGATATGGATGCGGCGAAGAGTCTGTTCAACGGAAACGGTTCTTATGCATACATGATAGCTACAAAAGCAGAAATGACAAATTCTTATGCGGATATGGAAGCTACAAAAGCGAATACCTATAATAAGTATGGAAATTATGGCAGTGCAAATCAGGCAGGAGCACTTTATAATTCATATTTTTAGAAAGAAATTCAAAAAAGCACAAGAGGAGCTGGTTTTTATCAGCCCCTCTTTTTTTGTTCTCAAAAGCATCGGTCTTTGTGCTTTTTCCACTTGAAAAAAAAAGAGTTTAATGTATAATAGGAAGCGATGCGTAAAATTAGAACAAACTGTTCACGTCTGATGAATTGCCCGTGAGCAGTGACTATGAGAGGTTAAATCATGATTAGTGCAAACAATGTAAGCTTACGACTCGGAAAACGCGCCCTGTTTGAAGAGGTAAACATTAAGTTCACAGAGGGCAATTGTTATGGATTGATTGGAGCAAACGGTGCAGGAAAATCTACGTTTTTGAAGATTTTGACAGGAGAATTGGAGCCGACAAGCGGTGATGTGGTTATCACACCCGGTCAGCGACTGTCTTTCTTAAAGCAGGATCACTTCCAATACGATGAGTACAATGTATTAGACACCGTTATCATGGGAAATCAGCGTCTGTATGATGTGTCAAAAGAAAAAGATGCGATTTACATGAAGGAAGATTTTACAGATGAAGACGGCATTCGTGCCAGCGAACTGGAAGCAGAATTCGCAGAAATGGACGGATGGAATGCGGAGAGTGATGCAGCGACTTTGCTGAACGGATTGGGAATTCCGACAGAAGAGCATTACACATTAATGAAGGATTTGCCCGGTGCCTTAAAAGTAAAGGTGTTGCTGGCGCAGGCATTGTTCGGAAACCCGGATGTACTGTTGCTCGACGAGCCGACGAACCACTTGGATTTGGATGCGATTGCATGGCTGGAAGAGTTTTTGATTAATTTTGAGAATACAGTGATCGTGGTATCGCATGACCGTTATTTCCTCAATAAAGTATGTACGCATACGGCAGATATTGATTACGGTAAGATTCAGCTTTACGCCGGAAACTATGATTTCTGGTATGAATCCAGCCAGCTTCTGATTAAGCAGATGAAAGAAGCAAATAAGAAGAAAGAAGAAAAAATCAAGGAGTTGCAGGAATTTATTTCACGATTCTCTGCAAACGCTTCAAAATCAAAGCAGGCAACTTCACGTAAACGTGCGTTGGAGAAAATTCAGCTTGACGAGATGAAGCCTTCCAGCCGTAAATATCCTTATATTGATTTCCGTCCAAACCGTGAGATCGGAAATGAAGTATTGGAAGTGCATAATATCAGCAAGACCATTGATGGCGTAAAAGTCTTAAATGATGTGTCATTCATCATGGGACATGATGATAAAATCGCGTTTGTCGGAAGCAACGAATTGGCAAAGACGACGCTGTTCAAGATATTAGCCGGCGAGATGGAACCGGACGAAGGAAATTATAAGTGGGGGGTTACGACCAGTCAGTCTTACTTCCCGAAGGATAATTCTTCTATATTTAATGATAACGATTTGGCAATCACTGACTGGCTGACCCAGTTTTCAGAGATTAAGGATGCGACTTATGTACGCGGTTTCCTCGGACGTATGCTTTTTGCAGGTGAGGACGGTATGAAGCGTATGAAGGTTCTGTCCGGTGGTGAGAAAGTACGTGTACTTTTGTCACGTATGATGATAGAAGGTTCGAACATTCTCATTTTAGATGAGCCGACGGACCATTTGGATATGGAGAGTATTACGGCGTTAAATAATGGAATGATTAAATTCCCAGGGGTACTTTTATTTGCGTCACGTGACCATCAGGTCGTACAGACAACGGCAAACCGCATTATCGAGTTTATGCCGGATGGCTCTATCATAGACAAGATTACTACCTACGATGAGTACCTTGAAAGTGACGAGATGGCAAGAAAGAGAGCTGTGTATTCGATGTCAGAGAGTGATTCAGAGGATAACTAATTCGACATTTTGCACTTGAATTCGTACAGTCTCGAACCTTTACAAGCGAAAAAATAAATGATAAAATAACATCAATGTCGATTAGACAAAGAATGCGTTTTTACGCACAAAATAAAGGAGGATATATCAATGCCCAGAGCAAAACAGTCAATGGATGGAAATACCGCTGCCGCTCATGTAGCTTATGCCTACACAGAAGTTGCTGGTATTTACCCGATCACACCTTCTTCCCCGATGGCTGATTCTGTTGATCAGTGGTCAGCAGCCGGACAGAAGAACATTTTTGGAAATACCGTTAAGGTAGTAGAGATGGAGTCTGAGGCCGGAGCAGCAGGTACCGTACACGGATCACTTGCAGCAGGTGCTTTGACTACTACTTTTACTGCTTCACAGGGATTATTATTGATGATTCCCAATATGTACAAAATCGCAGGTGAAAATTTACCTTCCGTGTTCCATGTATCAGCACGTACCGTATCTTCTCACGCATTGAACATCTTTGGTGATCACAGTGACGTATATGCTTGCCGTCAGACCGGTTTCGCTATGTTAGCAGAGACCAACCCTCAGGAAGTTATGGACCTGAGCCCTGTTGCTCACTTAGCAGCATTAGAGGGACGTGTTCCTTTCATTAACTTCTTCGACGGATTCCGTACTTCTCACGAAATTCAGAAGATTGAGAAGTGGGACTATGAGGATCTGAAAGATATGTGCCCGATGGATGATGTAAAAGCATTCCGTGCACATGCATTAAATCCTGAGCATCCCGCAGCTCGTGGTTCACATGAGAACGGTGATGTATTCTTCCAGCATCGTGAGGCATGCAACGGCTTCTATGATGCACTTCCTGCAGTAGTAGAGAAGTATATGAAGAAAGTAAACGAGAAGTTAGGTACAAACTACGACCTGTTCAACTACTACGGAGCTCCCGATGCAGAACGTGTAATCGTTGCTATGGGATCTATCTGTGATGTGATCGAAGAGGTTATTGATTACCTGACCGCTAAGGGAGAGAAAGTTGGACTTGTAAAAGTTCGCTTATATCGTCCTTGGTCTTCAGAAGCAATCTTAAAGGCAATTCCCAAGACTGCAAAGAAGATTGCTGTATTAGACAGAACAAAGGAGCCCGGTTCTTTAGGCGAGCCTTTATATCTTGACGTTGCTACCACTTTACGTGAGGCCGGCATGAACGATGTAATCCTTACCGGCGGACGTTACGGATTAGGTTCTAAGGATACTCCTCCTTCATCTGTATTCGCAGTATACAAAGAGTTAGAGAACGATACACCGAAGGCTCGTTTCACAATCGGTATTGTCGATGACGTTACCAACCTGAGCTTGCCTGAGATTAAGCCCGCTCCGATTACTTCAGCAGCAGGAACCAAAGAGTGCAAGTTCTGGGGTCTTGGTGGAGACGGTACTGTAGGTGCAAACAAGAACTCTACAAAGATTATCGGTGACCACACCGACAAATATATTCAGGCATACTTCCAGTATGACTCAAAGAAGACCGGTGGTGTAACCATTTCTCACTTACGTTTTGGTGACAACCCGATCAAGAGCCCTTTCTACATCAACCAGGCAGACTTCGTAGCTTGCCACAACCCTGCATATGTAATTCAGGGAATGAAGATGGTTCAGGATGTTAAGCCGGGCGGAGTATTTATGATTAACTGCCAGTGGTCAGATGCTGAGTTAGATGAGCATTTGAATGCTGAAGCAAAGAAATATATTGCTGACAACAACATTCAGTTATACACCATCAACGCGATTGACAAGGCAATCGAAATCGGAATGGGCAAGAGAACAAATACCATTCTTCAGTCTGCATTCTTCAAGCTGGCTGACGTTATGCCGATCGATGAAGCAGTTGACTTCATGAAGCAGGCTGCTAAGAAGTCTTACTCTAAGAAGGGTGATGCTGTCGTAGAGATGAACTACAAGGCAATTGATGCCGGTGTAGACGCTGTACACAAGGTAGAGATCCCTGAGTCTTGGAAGAATCCGACTCCTGACGCACCGAAGGCTGAGAAGACCGGTCGTCCGGAAGTTGTGAAGATGGTAAATGATCTGTTAGATCCTATCTCTAAGATGGATGGAGACAGCCTCCCTGTATCTGCATTCAAGGGTATTGAGGATGGACAGTTCGAGACCGGTGCTTCTGCATACGAGAAGCGCGGTACTGCTGTTACTGTTCCTGAGTGGGATGCTGAGAAGTGTATTCAGTGTAACAACTGTGCATTTGTCTGCTCACATGCTACCATTCGTCCGTTCTTATTGAGCGAGGATGAAGTAAAGGCAGCTCCTTCAAACATCAAGTTAGCAGATATGAAGCCGAAGGCTGGCGAATACAAGTACACCATGACTGTATCTCCGTTAGACTGTATGGGATGTGGCGAGTGTATCACTGTCTGCCCGACCAACGCAATCGCTATGGTTCCGCAGGAGTCACAGGCAGCAGAGCAGCCCGTATTTGATTATTTAGTAGCAAATGTTGGTAAGAAGGATGTAGGTCTTTCTGATATTACACCTAAGGGATCACAGTTCAATCAGCCCTTACTGGAGTTCTCAGGCTCTTGTGCTGGATGTGCTGAGACCTCATATGCAAGATTAATTACTCAGTTATTTGGTGAGCAGAAGTACATCTCAAATGCAACAGGATGTTCATCAATCTGGGGTAACCCGGCAGCTACTTCACCTTATACTGTAAACAAAGATACCAAGAAGGGACCGGCATGGTCTAACTCATTGTTCGAGGACAATGCAGAGCATGGTCTTGGTATGCAGGTTGGACAGAAGTATCTCCGTGACATGGCTATCGAGTCTGCAAAGGCTTGCGCTACCTCTGACAAGGCATCTGCTGAGTTAAAGGCTGCATTTGATAAGTTCATGGAAACCAAGGATGATACAAAGGCTAACGTAGCTCCTACCGCTGCTTTGATCGCAGAGTTAGAGAAGGCTGCTGCAGCAGGATGTCCGGATGCACAGGCTGCTATCGACAAGAAAGATTACCTCGGAAAGAAATCTGTATGGATCTTCGGTGGTGACGGATGGGCATACGATATCGGATTCGGCGGACTGGATCATGTACTTGCTTCCGGCGAGAACGTAAAC
>JAGAOE010000126.1 GCA_017623885.1 Eubacterium sp.
CATTATGATAATTACGATGATTCCTATGTATTGCAATCCAATTAAAAACGTATACATATAACTCCCTTCTACTACCACCTGACTGTATCAATACAGCCAGTCACAAATTAGGCATCGCGTGCCATCAGTTGTTCAAATTCCGAAACAGGCATCGGCTTTGCAAAATAATACCCTTGTATCATATCACATCCCAGTCCTACTAAAAAGTCTACCTGCTCACGCACCTCGATACCCTCTGCCACAACCTTCATCCGCAGCTCTCGCGCCAGACTAATCGCTTCCCGAACAATGATTTCTCCGCGTCCCATCTCATCCTCGCCCCGGAAGAATTCCGCATCCAGCTTTAATGCATCCAGCGGAATATCCTTTAACGAATTCAGTGATGAATAGCCCGCTCCAAAGTCATCCATTGAAACCGGAAATCCGTATGCGCGCAGCTGCTTTACGGTATCAATCAAAACTTTTTTATCATCAAAGAATGCGCTCTCTGTCACTTCCAGCTCGATCATATTGTGACCAGAACCATACCCGTCTACCAGGCGGCTGATATGTTCCGCGAGTCCTGCCTGCGCAAAATGTGCACGCGAGATATTCACAGAAATCGGAACAGCCTTTTTACGCTCTACCGTCCATTCTGACTGCAATTTTGCAATCAGCGCCAACATATAATCATCCAGCTTTCGAATAAATCCATTGGCCTCAAAAATCGGAATAAAACGTCCCGGCATAATCATTCCATGCTCCGGGCATACCCAACGCACTAACGCTTCTGCCCCGACCAGTTTCTTATCCACCGGATTATACTTCGGCTGCAAATACACTTGAAATTCACCGGCTGCCAGTGCTGATTGCATATTGTTTTCTACCCATTGCTCCCATCTGCGTTGCTCCAGCATTTTTTCATTAAAGAAATAAATTTGCTCACTTTCTACATGATTGAACTGCTGCGCCGTATTTGCCAGATTAAACAACTGTTCTACATCCGCATTTTTTCGACTGAACACCAGCCAGTCACGCTCTTTTTGTCGTGGATACAGCATACATACTCCGGCATGGAAATGAAGCTTTTTCTCCGGCTGCAGACCTGCCAGCTCTGCAAGCAGCGAACGCAATCGCTTATAACAATATGCCTTACACTCTTCCTCATTTGCGCCACGACAGCGAATCACCAGGCCAAAGTCCGCACGGCTGTTATGTGCATAGATTTCTGTTCGTTTGATACGCGCCTGCAAAAAGCTGTCCATACTCTCTAACAGCTCTTCGCCCTTTTCACTTCCGTAGCAGGAAATATAATTCAGGTAGTGAACCAGATGAATATCAACCATCGCATATGTTTTTCTTCGATTCCAAGCTTTTGAAAAAAGCTTTAACACTGCCTGCTGAAAATACAACCAGTTATGCCCGCCGGTCACCGGATCCATATACAACACTCTTGACATCTGATGCTGCGTTCTGATGTTTAAGATTGTATTCACAAACATAAATGTCAAAGGCAAAAACAGCAAGAGAAATGCCAATGCACCAAAATACAGTACATATATGACATCCTGTCGCTCAATTTCCAACACACCCTTTACATACAGTTGTGCGCCGCGCAAATCTGCCGGTACATGTACCCAATACGGCTGCTCTACAATCACTTCTTTCAGCCATTCATTCTGCGTCTCGTAATAAGTGTACTCCGAATAGTTCAACGCGCGTTCCGCAATATCCGACATATTTAATAGAAAAATATCCTTTAAACTACTGATAGGCATCCCGCTATAATTGCCACTGACATCCGGATAAATCTCATATGCTTCACCAACAACACTCAATGCATACTGCTCTAAGATTGGTTTCGTATCACCGACCTGCATCACGCATTTTCCATGCTCATCGACGACATACATATCATTCGCATTTCGAAGATAGAAATTCGCATAACGTACGGCATGCGGGATGTCCTCTCCGTACTGCACCTTCTGTTCGATGACATACGCGGTTTCTTGTGCCACCTCGCTCTGGTTCATGATTTTTGAACCGACAACATAAGTCACAAATACCTCGATGCCTATTACAATAATCAAAAAACTCGATATCGAAAATGTCAAAAAAAGCACGATACTTGGCCAGAATCTCTTCCGCTTCAAATTTTTCAATGTTTTTTCTTTTATTTTTGTCATTCTATTGACCTCTAAACTTCCCTTACAAACGGTCTCCCGTCACATTTCGCTCTTATTTTTTCACAGTTATCTTTTTTGTTTTCGAATACGGTGTGTAATAATGGTTTCCATACACATCGATGCGGTAACCACGCACTCGAACATAATACGTCTTTCCCTTTTTCAGCCCCGATATCTGAATCGTCTTTTTCTTTACCAGCTTCGTCTTTTGATCACTAAAATCTTTTTTCGAAGCAAAGCTGAATTCATATCCGGTACAAGCCTTCGAAGACTTATAAGACACGACTATTTTTTTGCCGGACACATTTTTTGCCGATGAAAACGTAATCTTTCCGCCTGCAATACGCACCGGAAATATTTCATAGGCACTGGAAATACTTCCGTCCGCTGCACTCACAGCCGTCACCACATAAGTACCTGCCTTTTTCAGCTCCACCGGCTCAGTATAACGGTTTTCTTCGCTCGGAATCGTACCATCCAAGGTGTAATACACCTCACCCTCATCCGTTTCAAACGTCAAGCGAACGCCTTTGGTCGTCTGCTCCATCTGCACCTGCGGCTGTTCCAGACCCTGCATATTCTTTAACGATTCATCGAAGCGATTCTCTGCAACCGGCAACAAATTTTGATAATAAGG
>JAGAOE010000127.1 GCA_017623885.1 Eubacterium sp.
ATGCGACCTCACATGAGGCACCTACAGAACCCCAGACAGAAGAAATGTTGATGATGCATCCGCTTTTTTGATGAACCATATAGGGGATTGATTCATGACAGCAGGAATAAACACTGGTCAGATTTGTAGCGATAATTTGGTTCCATGCATCGATGGACAAATCAGAAAATAAACCGACATGGGAAATGCCGGCATTGTTAATCAGGACATCAATGCCGCCAAAGAGAGCGCGCGCCTGTGCGAACAGTTCGCAGACGGATGCGTGGTCACTCACATCACAGGGGATGGCGTGTACAGGTGTGTGATAAGTGTCGCAGAGCTGTTCTGCCAGCTCCTGCAAAAGCGCAATATCCCGCTTGCAGGTTAAAACAAGGCGACAACCTTCGGATGCAAAGCGTTTTGCGATTGCTTTACCGATGCCGTGAGAGGCGCCGGTGATGAGTATCGTTTTTGATTTCATAATTCACTCCAAAAAAGAAATATTTTTAGTAACTGTTTAGTATAGGGCAAAACACTTGCTGTTTTGTCCGTAAGAAAATGAATCAGGTGTGAGCAAATTCCATCAGCGCTGCTGGTTTTCATGGATTTGCGAATTATAACTATAAAGGTACTGAATAGTTATATATTTTTATACATTTTATATCAAAAATACTAGTTTTAAAAGAAAAAATTTGGTAAAATGTAATTATCTTATCAGGTAAGGAGATGATCAATATGAAAATTACGATTAGCGGTAAAAACATTGATGTCACAGAGGGATTGCGCAGTGCAGTAGAGGACAAGCTGTCAAAGCTTGAAAAGTATTTCAAACCGGACACACTTTGCAATGTGACGCTCAGCGTTGAAAAAGATCGTCAGAAAATGGAAGTCACCATACCGATGAAAGGTCATATCATTCGTGCAGAGCAGCAGAGTGATGATATGTATGTGACGATTGATCTGGTCGTAGATGTGATTGAAGCACAGTTGAAGAAATATCGTAAAAAACTCATTGATAAACAGCAGAATACGGATAGTCTCCGCAAAGAATTCGTAGAAGATGAAGCGATGGAGGATGAAGAGATTCGCATCGTTCGTGCAAAGAGATTTGGCATGAAGCCGATGTTCCCGGAAGATGCATGTGTACAGATGGAGCTGCTCGGTCACAATTTCTTTGTATTCAGCAATGCCGAGACCGGAGAAGTAAATGTTGTCTATAGAAGAAAAGACAAGAGCTATGGATTGATTGAGCCGGAGTTTTAAAAGGCGTGAATGGTTGACATAATTCAAACGATTTTTGTCGAACATGAAAAAAATACACGATATGAAATGAATTGAAGAAAAGTTTGTGAAAATATACACAGATTGAAAAGCTTCTTCCGATGTACAGTGACTATACTTGATGCCAAGAAAGGCGTAGAGGGGTTGCCGTATAGGGAGGAAAAGAACATGGTATACTACAGATTGGGAGATGTGATCAAAGAGCTGAGAGACCGCCTGCATATGACGCAGGAGGAGTTGGCAGACGGAATCTGCTCCGTTAGTTCTGTGGCAAAGATTGAAGGAGGCAGCCAGATGCCTTCAGGACGTATCGCAGAAGCATTGCTGCGGCGGCTGAAGGACGCTGGCTGCTTTTTTACCGGATTTGCGCAGGCACAGGAATTGGAGGAACTATATAGTTGGGAACATCTGATTACACACGCGCGAAAACATCGGACGAACAGCTCACGGTTTGAAAATCAGTTGTACGCATATGTGCGCGTGATAGAAAGAATGCAGCGAGAATCGAATCATGCTGTGCTGCTCTTAGATTTGATGGAGATATTGGTCATGTCTATGCCGCTCGAAGAATTGTACGATGAGTCTGCGCGCAGACGCACATATAGCTATCTGGAATTGTATATATTGAACAGTATAGCAGTACAGTTTTACTATATGGAGAGTTTTGATGCGGCGGAGCGGATTTTGGAACGGTTGTGTGTATATTTGCGGGAGTGGCATCTGAGCGGAGAGGTCGGTGCTCGTCTGTATCCGGTCACGTGTAACAATCTGACGGCTGTAAAGCTGTCGAGGGGAGAGCTTCATACGGCGAAACGGTGGTGTGAGGAAGGGCTGGGTTGCTCTTTGAATGCCGGAATGTTGCATGCCCTACCGAGTCTGTATGGAAATTTGAGCAGTATCTGTCATGCGCTACGCGAGACAACACAGGCGCAGTTGGCATATTCGCGGATGCAGATGCTTTGTGAACTGCTCAGAGAACGAAGAAACGGACCGGTGTTGCCGGAGGCAGAGCTGTTGAAAGAGAGCTGTCTGATGTCTTTTGTGTGGTAAAGAGTATGCATGAAAGACTTGTGTTTCGCCGACAAATAGAGTAGGATAAAAAACAGTAAAGTATAATTTTTGAGGAGAAACGAGATGAATATAGTAGTATTAGCAGGTGGATTGAGCTCAGAAAGAGATGTATCACTGGTTACCGGCAGCAATGTATGCAAAGCATTGCGAGAGAACGGTCATCAGGTGATTTTAATGGATGTGTTCCTCGGCCGTGAAGGATCGGATGTGGAGCATTGGTTTGAAAATAGTGAAGCAGTCAGTGCGTGTGTGAGCGGTATTTCAGAGGCGACGCCGGATTTGGAGGCAGTGAAAGCATCCAGAGGCGACAGTGCAGACGGATTTTTCGGTCCGAATGTATTGAAGCTGTGCCAGATGGCAGATATCGTGTTTATGGCACTGCATGGAGAAAACGGAGAAAATGGTAAGATACAGGCAGCATTTGATTTGTTCGGTATCCGCTATACCGGTTCGGACTATTTGTCCAGTGCGATTGCCATGAACAAGGAATTGGCGAAAAAAGTGATGGCAGCGGGCGGCGTTCCGGTACCGCGCGGTTTTTCTGTGAAAAAGGGCGTAAAGACAACAAAACAGCCGGATTTTCCTTGTGTGGTAAAGCCCTGCTGTGGCGGCTCCAGCATCGGAGTGTCGATTGTAAGAGATAAACAGGCATATGAGAAAGCGCTTGCTGATGCCTTTGTCTGGGAGGATGAAGTCGTTGTAGAACAATATATCGAGGGCAGAGAGTTTTCTGTTTGTGTGATCGATCAAAAGGCATTGCCGGTTATCGAAATCGCACCGCTCAATGGTTTTTATGATTACAAAAATAAATATCAGGCAGGCAGTACAATAGAGACTTGTCCGGCAGAATTGCCGGCAGCACAGACCGAGCAGATGCAGCGTTATGCAGAGCTGGCAGCAAAAGTCATCGGACTGGATACCTATTCAAGAATGGATTTTCTGATGGACGAAGAGGGACATATGTATTGTCTGGAAGCGAATACTTTGCCCGGAATGACACCGACCAGTCTGATTCCGCAGGAGGCAGCGGCGATTGGCGTGAGCTATCACGAATTGTGTGAAGAGTTGATTAATATTTCATTAAAGAAGATGGAGCAGCGAGCATGAAAGGAATGACCATTGCGCGGATGGCGCAGGTGTGTGAGGCACGTATCGGTGGAAAAAATGATGCGGCAAATCCTACATTGTTAGAGACAGAAGCGACAGGAATTGTGACAGACAGTCGAAAGCTAAAACCGGGAGATGTGTTTGTTGCGCTGGTCGGAGAACGTGTGGATGGACATAATTATATCGCGCAGGTGTTTGAAAACGGAGCGTGTGCAGTCATTTGCGAGCGCGAACCGGAGCAGGCACAGGGGATATGTCTGATCGTAAAATCTGCGCAAAAAGCATTGGCGCAGTTGGCGACTTTGTATTTGGATGAATTGGGGATTCCGGTCGTTGGTATTACCGGCAGCGTTGGAAAAACGAGTACAAAAGAGATGATTGCATCGGTATTGGCACAAAAGTACCGGGTGCATAAGACAGCAGGAAACTTTAACAACGAAATCGGGTTGCCCCTTACGGTGTTTGATTTGAAAGACGAGCATGAAATCGCAGTGCTGGAAATGGGTATTTCGGATTTTGGTGAGATGAGCCGATTGGCAGCGATTGCCCGCCCGGATGTTTCGGTGATTACGAATATCGGCATTTGTCATTTGGAAAATCTGGGAACGCGAGACGGAATTTTAAAAGCAAAAACAGAAGTGTTCGAATACATAAAAAAAGATGCGACGGTTGTGTTGAACGGGGACGATGACAAGCTGTGTACGGTGCAGTCAGTGGACGGAAAGAAGCCTGTGTTTTATGGTATCGGCGAGATGAAGCCGACAGGTGCATCCTATGATGCAAAAGCAATATATGCATCGGATGTGGACAACAGAGGATTGCGCGGTATCGACTTTTCGTTGCATTTACCGCAGGGCGTTTATCGTGTTCATGTGTCGATTCCCGGCGAACACAATATTTACAATGCAATGGCAGCAGCGGCAGTAGGCTTGGCGCTTTCGTTGACGCCGGAGCAGATTTGTGCAGGTATTGAACAGGCGCGCACGATAGGCGGAAGAACGAATCTGATAGAAAAAGAAGATTATCTGGTGATTGACGACTGCTACAATGCCAATCCGGTGTCTATGAAGGCGGCAATCGATGTGCTCTTGCAAGGTGAGCAGCGGACGATTGCAGTGCTTGGTGACATGGGAGAACTGGGAGCAGACGAAAAACAGCTTCATTATGAAGTGGGGCAATATGTCGCAGAAAAAGGAATCGACTGCCTGTTTGCGGCAGGTGCATTGGCGCAGGAGATGGTGCGTGCAGTCGAAGAATATCCAGAGAATCACACCTATTGTGAATACTTTGGAGCGAATGCGGATTTGAAAGAGATGAGTGAACGTCTGCGTGAATTTTTAAAGCCGGGCGACACTATCCTGGTGAAAGCATCACACTTTATGAATTACCCGGAAATTGTAAAACAGTTGACAGAATAAAAAAACGGATATGCTTTGCATATCCGCTTTTTTTAAAGATTCTGATGTGATTTGAGCATATGTAAAATCTGCTCCTGACAGTAGTTGCCCAGTTTTTTGCGTTCCTCTTTGGATAACTGTGCCGGGTCAATCGGTGTGCCGTATTCCAAAATGACATGTGATTTTTTTATAAAGGGCACGTGACGTTCGAAGATATCGGCAGAACCGGTAATTGCCATCGGTACAATTTTGCAACCTGTTTTTTCGGCGATTTTGAAGCTGCCTTCTTTAAAAGGAAGCATGTCCAGTTCGCTGTCGCTTTTTCCGCGTGTTCCTTCCGGATAGATGCACATGGAAATGCCGTTTTTTACATTCTCGATTCCGGCAAGAATCGTCTTTAAACTTTCTTTAATATCATCGCGGTTGATGAACAGACAGTGCAGTCTGCGCATCCATGTCGAAAGCAGAGGGATTTTCTCAATACTGTTTTTTGAAATATATCCGGTCAGACGCGGGCATCTGGCATAGGAAATTACGATGTCAAAATAGCTGCGATGGTTTCCGATGTAGAGTACCGGCTCATCGGTCGGAACCAGTTCTTCACCGCGTACTGTGAGTCGAACGCCTGCGAGCGTGGAAATCATGCGGAAAGCCCATTGCACCATGCGAAGCTGTGCGCGTTCGGCGGTGAGTCGGCAGGAAGGCTTTTTTGCCAGCAGCCAGAAAAAACCGAGAAACGGAATTCCGATAATCAAAAAAAGAAAAACAAATAACAGAACTAATACTAAACGAATCATATCGTACGACCTTTCTAAAAAATCTTGTAACGCTTCTGTGTCTATGGTTACAAAATCTTTCTATTTTTCAGTATATATTCATATACGGAGTTATTATAGCATAGAAATTACCAGTCTGACAACGTGTAATATTGCCTGACGGCAGGCGTTGCATCGTATGATTTATGAGTAAAAGGAGGCGTGCGAAAAATATGAAGAATCAAACAAAGAATCAAACAAAGAATCAAACAAAGAAACAATGCATACCGAGAGTGATGCTGGGGATTATGCTGTGTGTATGTTGCATGAACGGATGCGGAAAAGAAACGGGAGAAAATGGCTTTGGCATAAGCGTCCAAAATGAGAATGCAGAAAAAATAGCGGATTTGGACTATACGCTTGTGGCAGATGAAGAGATTCCGCAGGAATTGATGGACCGGATTGCGGCAGTGCAAAATCAGGAGCTGCGTCTGACATATAGCGAGGGAGAATTCCTTTATATTGTGCGCGGATATGGAGAGCAACCGAGAGGCAGCAGCATACAGCTTTTGGAATTATATGAGACAAATGAGGGGATTGTGTGCAGAACACAGCTTGTCGGAGGCGGAAAAACGGACGATGACGCGACCACAAGAGCAAATCCATATATAGTGGTAAAACTCCCTTGTGATGGACAAAATGTTGTGTTTGAGTAATTTTTGCACATTGACAAAACACTAGATGTAGTGGTATACTATCTGCGGAAGAATTCATAACAGCATAAGGGAGGAAGAAGGATGAAACAATCTGAAATCAGCAAAGTTCGTGCATCAGTGCACCAGCGTTGTGGCAACAAGGTTGTGATTCAGTTGGATCGCGGACGTAACAAGGTCGATATTCAGCAGGGAGTGATTCAGAATGCATACCCGAGCGTATTTACGATTCTTGTAGACAGCACCGATGGACTTAATCCACCGCAGCTTCTGTCCTTTTCCTACACTGATATCATTACCAGAGATATCCGAATGAAATTATGTTAATTGTCGGGAAGGGGCATTAACGTAACTTATGCAAAAGGAATGTGTGAAGGCACATTCGATGTAGCTGCAAGCGTTGCAATGCAACAGAATATTTTTGCAGCGGCAGCATAAAGACCTTCATGTTTGAATACTTATGAAGTAAGTTCGATAAGTAAGTCAAAACATGGAGGTCTTTTTGTATGGAAACAGATTATTTGAAGACAGAGCGCACAGTGGGTGACACTTTAGAATGTGAACGGCAGCAGTTTACGGTTTTGTGTGAAAAGGGAAGAGCCGTTTCGCAGATTGCGTTAGATGATGACTACAATCTGGCGGAATACAAACCGGATATTACAAAACTGATAGAGCAAAAAGGACAGGTACGAATCGAGGAAATCAAAACAGAAAAGGATCTGGTAAAGCTGCGGGGAACCTTGCATTTTGAAGTGCTGTACCGGACAAATTTGCTCGACGGAGGGTTCGGGAGCGTGCAGGGTGACATTCCCTTTCAGGAAACCGTGCATATGCAGGGAACGCAGGAATTTGATAATGTGCGCGTGAACACGCAGTTGGAAGATTTGTCAGTCGCAATGATTAATTCGCGGAAATTGGAAATTCGTGCGCTGATTACATTGCAGCTACAACGAAAAGAGACTTGTGTGCATGCGTTGGCGACAAATATACAGCATGCGGATGAGACGGTGCAGACGCGAATGATGCAGGTAGAGGCGTTGGAGCTTTTGGAACAAAAAAAGGATATCAGTCGCTTTCGGACAGAATTGACCTTGCCGTCAAATAAACCGGGGATACAGGAGATGCTTTGGTATTCTTTGCAGCCGCGTGCGATAGAGAGCCGAATCAGTGACGGGCAGATGGAGATTAGCGGAGAACTGTTTGTACATATGGTATATCGCGGAGAAGAAGAGCATGAACAGCTCCAGTGTCTGGAACAGGCAGTTCCGATGCAGGTGTCAATGCCGGTTGATGCAGATGGTCAGGAGCTGGCGTGGGTGCATGTGCGTCTGGCGGGCGGCGAGCTGGAAAAGGCAGAAGATTTTGACGGGGAAAATCGGATGCTGCGTTTAGAGGCGGTGCTGGAAATCGAAGATACACTGTGGCAGGAACGCACATTGACGTTGTTGGAAGATGCATATGCGACAAATCGAGAGCTGCGTTGTGACTGTGAGGAAGTGATGTTGCAAAAGCTCCTCATAAAAAACGATTCGCGTTTCCGCTTGCAGGAGCGCATGGCGTTAGAGACAGAGGACAGTATCCTGCAGATCTGCTCTTGCATCGGCGAGGTGCAGGTGGAGGATGTGACACCGATGGAAAACAGTCTGGATATTGCAGGCATTTTAAAATTACGACTTTTGTATGTTGTGGCAAATGATGAGATGCCGATGATGACTGTCGAGGAGACATTTCCGTTCCGGGAATCGGTAGAAGTCCCCGGATTACAACCGCAGTTGATGAATTTTTCTTATGAACTGGAGGCGGGAATTGACCAGTTGACAAGTACACTTTTAGATCCGGGGCAGGTAGAGTGCAAAGCACAGATTCGCCTTTGCGTGCTGATGTTGGAACATATAAAAATGAAAAATATGGAAAAAATCGAGGCACAAGAGCTTGATTTACAGCAGATGCGCAAGCGTCCCGGCATGGTCGGTCACATTGTGAAAAAAGGCGAAAAACTGTGGGATATCGCGAAAGAACATCGGATTACAATGGAGCAGTTGATGGAGCAGAATGAGCGCAGTAAAGAGGAATTGCTGCCGGGAGAAAAGCTGTTAATCGTAAATACCATCGGTTGAAATTCAAGACGTTGCATGTTATGATATTCTATATGTGGTTGTGTCGAAGGATAGCAGCCACATATAGTTAGGAAATATTCACCACAGGTCGGTACGTTGGCAGTTTAGGTATCATGATTTACTATCTGGAGACGAACGGTACACACGTACCGGCGGTGGTTTGTGAATGAGATACCATTTTACAATGTATAAATGCATAAAAAGAGGAGGACGCATGGTACGAACGAGAAAAAGAAAACAGATAATCGCAGCAGCTCTTATCACTGCATTGGCTGTTGGAATGTCTCAGAATGCGGGAGCTACTACGATTCAGGATGCACAGCAGAAAATTAACGAGGCAAATGAGCAACTGAATCAGACAAAGAGCCAGATTACAGATATTGAAAAGAAACAGAACTCCCTGCAGGGAGAAATCGATGCGCTGGACACAGAGCTGGTGGCATTGCTGTTGGATATCGAAGTGCTGGGAGATGAAATTGATCAGAAAAAGTTAGATATTGAACAGGCGACAGAAGATTTGGCATTGGCGGAAGAAACGGCGAAAAACCAATACGAGAGCATGAAAAAGAGAATTCGTTTCATGTATGAGCGCGGAGACAATGCGTTAATCGAGTCGTTGCTCGGAGCGGGAAATATGGCGGATTTCCTAAACCGAATCGAATACTTTAACCAGATTTATGAGTATGACCGGACGATGCTGACTGAATACGAGGATACAGTGACACAGGTCGCAAATCTGAAGTCTACGCTTGAGCAGGAAAAAGAGGATATGCTCGCGTTGCAGGAAAATCAGGAGCACCAGTCGCAAGAGCTGGAGCAGATGATTGCGAAAAAACAGGCGACGATGAGCGACTTTGACACAAAGCTGGCACAGGCAAAGCAGTTGGCAGCCGCGTATAAACAGACGATACAGGAACAAAATGACATTATCGTGGCAGAAGAGGCGCGTATCGCAGCAGAAGAAGAGGAACGGCGCCGTCAGGAAGAAGAGCGCAGACGTCAGGAAGAGGAACGACGCCGACAGGAAGAAGAACGTCGTCAGCAGGAACAGCAACAAAGCGGCGGAGGCTCCGGCGGTTCATCCGGCGGGGAATCCGGTGGTGGCGCAAATCCGAGCTATCAGACCAATATCAGCGGACAAACAGTCGTAGATTATGCGATGCAGTTTGTGGGTAATCCGTATGTCTGGGGTGGTACGAGCCTGACGAACGGATGTGATTGTTCCGGTTTTGTGATGAGTGTATTCGGACATTTTGGCATCAGCTTGCCGCATAGTTCGTATGCGTTGCGTAGCTGCGGACAGGGCGTGAGCTATAATAATGCACAGCCCGGCGATTTGATTTGCTATAGTGGTCATGTGGCGATTTATATTGGAGGCGGACGTATCGTGGGTGCACAGAGTTCGCGAATCGGTATCGCGACGCAGACAGCGACCTATCGTACGATACTCGCCGTGCGCAGAGTATTATAGAAGTGTCAAAAAGGTCGTGAAGTGATGCAAAAAGGAGTAAGTCGCACGTGATATTACAGAAAAGAGTAAATATGAAAAAAACGATAAAGACAGTTTGCTGTCTGCTTTGTGTGATGTGTCTGCTGACAGTCGGCGGATACGGATGCGGGGCGAGACAACGCACGATTATTTTTCGGGAGCATTTGGACGATGTCGTATTAAAGCTGGATGGTGAAGCGATTGCTCTGCGGGAAACGGCATTGTACGTGGCATATCAGGAGCGTTCGATACAGGAACAGGCACTGCTCTATGATCCGAAAGACCCAAATGCCTATTGGAATACACATATGAATGGCCGTTTTATCCGTCTGTGGGCGAGAGAAGAGGCGATGAATCAGGCGATACATGATTTGATTCTGTATCAGGAAGCCTGTGAGATGGGAATGGAGCTGACGCAGGAAGAACGCGACTATGCACGGTCAAAAGGAGAAGACTTCTGGTCAGATATGGAAACCTACGGGCAGACGCAGCTTGGTATTTCAAAAGAAGAATGGCTGGAAGATGTGCAGCGCATGGCAATTGCACAAAAGTATCAGGAGCTTTTGGCGGCGATGGATGCAGTTCCGTTGGAGGATTATGATACAGCGGGAATTGCGTATGAGAAAATGCTGGAAAAGCATGAATATAAAATTATCACACGTGTGTGGGAAGGCATTACGATGGGACGCGTGACATACGAATATTGAGTTGGTATCGTGCACAGTTTTTGTGATAAGAGACAGAAAATAAGGAATCGGGAGTAAAGGAAACATGAACATGCAGACAAGCCTGCAAGACAGAATGAATGACAGAAAATTAATAAAAATCGGACGAAATGACGCCTGCTGGTGCAAGAGTGGAAAAAAATACAAGCAGTGTCATATGGCAATGGATGAAAAAATTCAAAGAATACAGGATGAAGGGCATCTCGTGCCGGACCGCTCGATTATCAAAACACCGGATCAGATTGCCGGTATCAGACAGAGCGCAAAGATAAATATTGCAGTTCTTGATTATGTGGCAGAGCATATCAAAGAAGGAATTACGACACAACAGATAGACCAGTGGGTATATGACCTGACGACAAAGATGGGTGGGATTCCGGCACCGCTCGGTTATCACGGATTTCCGAAGAGTGTCTGCACATCGGTGAATGATCAGGTGTGTCATGGTATTCCGGATGAAAATGTCGTGTTAAAAGAAGGGGATATTATCAATGTAGACTGCTCGACGATACTGAATGGATATTTTTCGGACTCTTCACGTATGTTTTGCATCGGTGAAGTCAGTCCGGAGAAAAAGAAACTGGTGGAAGTGGCAAAGGAATGCTGTGATATCGGCTTGAAAGAAGTGAAGCCTTGGGGATTCCTCGGCGATATGGGACAGGCGGTACACGATCATGCGTATGCAAATGGTTACACGGTCGTGAGAGAAATCGGTGGTCATGGCGTTGGAATCGAATTTCATGAAGATCCCTGGGTGGGCTATAATTCAAAGCGCGGAGAAGAGATGCTCATGGTTCCGGGTATGATGTTTACGATCGAGCCGATGATTAATATGGGAAACGTAGAGATATTTGTGGATGAGGCAAATGGCTGGACTGCATATACAGAAGATCATATGCCGTCTGCACAGTGGGAATACATGGTTTTGGTGACAGAAGATGGTGCAGAAGTGATTTCTTATTAAACTCTTACGAAAGAATATGAAAACAGGCGTTGTACAACGTCTGTTTTTTGTGTTATGCTAAAATATATACCCAAATGGCAAGGGGAGTGCGCAGAGACGAGATGAAAGAGAATATGTTGGAAAAGGTGCTGCGTATAAGCATCGCTTTTTCAAAAGAGCGCGACAGAAAACGATTGTTAGAACAGTTGCTGTCTGCGCTGATGGATATTACGAACTGCGAAAGCGGAGTCGTGTATATAAAAAATGAAAAAAGCATGGAATGTGGAGAAGCGCAAAGTTCGAATCACTCAAAGCTGGAGATTCCGCTCGAAGATGACCGCGAGAACATTTTGGGAATGGTCCGATTAATGAATGCGCGGGATGAAGCGGGAAAGCCGAGTGATTTTCCTACAGAACAGGAAGCCGTTTGTGTGTCGCTTGCTTCGCAGGCGGCGATTTGTCTGGCAAACATCAATTATGCACAGCAGATTCGTGAAATGCTGGATTCGTATGTGAAAGTGATGTCTACCGCGATTGATGCGCGCACGCCCTACAACGCGAACCATACGAAAAATATGGTGAATTATGCCAAACGATTTATCGCGTGGTTGAAAGAAAATCATGGCGTGTGGGGATTTGATGAACAGAAAATACAGGCATTTCTGATGTGTGTCTGGCTGCATGATATCGGCAAACTGGTGACGCCGTTAGAGATTATGGATAAACAGGACAGACTGGCACACAACTATGTCAAAGTGATGGACCGGTTTGAAAAAATAAGATTATTGACGCGCATCGCTTATCTGGAAGGAAAACTGTCTGCTGACGATGCAAAACAGCGTATGGGGCAAATCGCTGATGCGAAAGAGCTGGTAGAGCAGGTAAACACGATTGGATATCTGACAGAGGAGCTTGCTGCGAAGGTAGAAGTGCTTGCGACTTATACCTATGAAGAGGAAGACGGTAGCCGTGTATCCTGGATTACAACAGAAGAAAAGGAACAATTATTGATTCGAAAGGGCACATTGACACAGACTGAAAGACGTGTGATGCAGGAGCATGTGGAGATGACGCGTGTGATGCTGGAGCAGATGACATTTGGTGATGATTATAAAGAGGTGCTCATCTGGGCGCCGCAGCATCATGAATTGCTGAACGGGACCGGATATCCGCTCGGACGAAAAGGCGAAGAAATCTGTTTTGAAGTGCGATTGTTGACGATATTAGATATGTTTGAAGCAATGACTGCATTGGATCGTCCGTACAAACAACCGGTGAGAGTAGAGCATGCACTTCAGATTTTGCATGAAATGGCAGATGAAGGCGCGATTGATGCTGATATACTAAATCTCTTTGAGCAGAGTCGTGCATGGGAAGAACCAATGGCTACTGAATAAATAAAAGAGATGATAAAAAGAGGGGATGAAGATGAAAGAATTTTTGAAACCGTATGTGTTAAAGCTGACACTGATGGTGAATGTCGTATTTTTAATCTGGCATATCACGCTGTTGGCAGTGTTCGCAGAACAACAAATCTGGTTTATGGCAGGCTTTAATATATTCAGTGTTTGCATATACTCGTGGACTTTACATTTGCTGCGTCATCATGAGACACGCGGTGTTATCCGCATGATGTACATAGAGCTGATGCTGCACATGATTGTCTCGGTGGTATGCATGGGCAGATATTTCGGATTTTTAGAGTATGCATTTGGTATCCTGCCGATTATTATGTTTGATGATTACATTGCAGAGAAAGACAGAAAACAGCGCAGTTCGATTATTATGGTGCTGTCGGTGGTTGTGTGTTATCTGGGATTGAGCATTTGGACTGTGCTGGAAGCACCGCTGTATCATTTTTCTTCAGACACGATGGGGGTAGTATTCCGAATCGCGAACGGTACAGCGACTGTGACGATGGTCGGTGTCTACTTCCTGATGTTCACGCACATGGTATTGGGCTTTGAAAAAGAGCTGATTCGTGATGCAAGCTATGATAATTTGACCGGACTGGCGAATCGTCGTGTGTTTTATGAGCACCGTGAGCAGTTACAAAAGGTAGAAAACTATTGCGTGTTTATGCTTGACGTAGACAATTTCAAGTCAATTAACGATACCTATGGGCATGATTTTGGTGATAAGGTACTCGAAACGATGGGAGAATTGCTCGAAGAGTGGAAGCATGAGTGTGATAAGCTTTTGGCGTTACGCTGGGGTGGTGAAGAATTTGTCGTGATTTATTGTGACCCGAAGCTCAGCAGAGAAGAAAAAATTATAAAAATGGAGCTGCTTCGCCGGCGTGTGGAGCAGGAAACGGTAATGGTGAGCGGTCGGGAGATGCACTTTACCGTGACAATCGGTGCGTCGTCTGAGGGAGAAGATGATGATGTAGATGCACTCATTGCATTGGCAGACAGCCGCATGTACTTTGGAAAAAGACAAGGAAAAAATCGGCTGATATACACACATGATGAATGGAGGAAAATGCTATGAAGGTCGGAGAGATTCCTGTAAATTCGACAATACAGATTCGCGTCAGTCGCGGAGATAAAAAATTTGAGTGTATGGGAGTAGTAGTAGCACGGCGAGATGACGGGCTTTATCTGACACCGTTAAAGCACAATGGACAGACCATCGATTTTTCGAGTGATAAAATTCAGATTTTGCTGTTTTATGTGAATCCGGAGCGACAGGCATTCGGATGGAGCGGCTGCAGAATCCGAAAAGATACTTATCAAGGCAAATTGTGTCATCTCCTGACGACGAAGCGCGACAGTGTGCGTGTCAACCGACGGGGAGAACCGCGTATTCGAACGGAATTGCCTGCGATCGTGCGCTCGGTTTACGATGACAAGGAATATGATATTGTGATTCGAAATTACAGCGAAAACGGACTTGGCTTTGTATGTGCGAACCGGATACCGGAGCGTGAGTGGACTCCGATTACGGTCGTGTATGAGGATAAACTGCAGAATCTGTATATTTCGATGCGCGTAAATATATTGCGTGAGATGCAGTTACCGAGTGGCTTGTACCGATACGGCGTGAATATTTTGCAGCCGGATGAGAATTGGATTTCATATGTGACGAGCAAACTGGACAAGTTCCGTTCCCAGACACAGGAGATGTCGGAGGACGAAGAATAAATCAGGGAAAATACGGAGCAAATCAGCGTTTTTCTTGACATGAATGAGTGACTGTGTTAGCATGTCACCGGAATAAAGTATACGAATGATATAGATGAAATGGAGGATTTAGAAATGAAAAAGAAACAGATACTGGCGGCAGCGCTGACAGTTGTGATGGCAGCAGGTGTGCTTGGCGGATGTGGAAGTGCAAATGCAGATAATACGTTTGTGGTAGGATTCGATGCAGAATACCCGCCCTACGGATATATGGATGATAACGGAGAATATACAGGCTTTGATTTGGAGCTGGCAGAGGCTGTCTGCAAGATGGAAGGCTGGACACTGGAAAAGAAGCCCATTGATTGGAATTCAAAGGATATGGAGCTGGAGAGTGGAGCGATTGACTGCATCTGGAACGGATTTACCGTAGATGGCAGAGAAGACGACTACACTTGGACACAGGCATATGTAGATAACAGTCAGGTAATTGTTGTAGCAGAAGATTCCGGTATCACATCACTGGCAGATCTTGCAGGAAAAAATGTCGGAGTACAGGCAGCGAGTGCAGCACTTACACTGTTACAGGAAGACCAGTTAGAGCTGGCAGCGACATTTGGCGGATTGCAGGAATTTGCAGATTATAACAGTGCGTTCATCGAGCTGCAGGCAGGTTCTGTAGATGCAGTGGCGATGGATGTCGGAGTGGCAAATTATCAGATTAAAAATCGCGGAGAGGGCTACATGATTCTCTCTGAGGTGCTGAATTCCGAGCAGTATGCGGTTGGTTTCAAAAAGGGAAATACAAAATTGTGTGAGATTGTAGATGCAGACCTGACCAAGCTGGCAGAAGACGGTACGATTGCAAAGCTTGCAGAGAAATACGATATCGCTGATTTGATTTGTATCGGCAAATAAATAAATGAAAACGGAGCGGATGCTTCGGGAGGAAAAAATATGTCTACCGCTATGATTTTACAACAGTTGGCGGGAGGAATGCTAAAGTCCATCAGTATTTTCTGCTGGACTTTACTTTTCTCTCTGCCGTTAGCGCTTTTGATAGCCTTTGGCAGAATGTCAAAGGTAAAGATATTCGGACGGTTTCGAGTGGTTCGCGCGATTACAAAGTTATATATCGATATTATGCGCGGTACACCGCTGATGCTGCAGCTCATGGTGGTCTTTTACGGGCCGTTCTTTTTGTGGGGAGCTGATATCGGCGGCTTCAGATATCCGGCGATTATATTGGCATTTACGATAAATTATGCGGCATATTTTGCTGAGATTTACCGTTCGGGAATTGAGTCTATGCCGAAAGGACAGTATGAGGCGGCGGAGGTACTGGGCTATACAAAGGCACAGACCTTTATATTTATTATTTTTCCGCAGGTATTTAAGCGCGTATTGCCGTCGATTACAAATGAAATGGTAACGTTGGTAAAGGACACCTCGTTGGCGTTTTCGCTGGCATATATGGAAATGTTCACGATTGCAAAGCAGATTGCGGCAAAGGAGACGACATTTGTGCCGTTTGCGGTGGCAGCAGTGTTCTACTTCATATTTAACTGGATTGTAGCGACAGGCATGACAAAGTTTGAAGAAAAGCTGAATTATTACAGATAGGAGGAGCGTCTGAGATGACAAATGCAACGGAGATTTTGCGAATGGAACATATCAGCAAAAGCTTTGACGGCTTGGAAGTGATAAAAGACATTTCGCTGTCTGTAAAAGAAGGAGAAGTGTTGGCGATTATCGGGCCTTCCGGCTCCGGCAAATCGACGATTATGAGATGCGCGGTCATGCTGGAAACGATTGACGGTGGCGAGATTACATATGTAGGCGGAAAAGCGGCGTGGACAGATGCGTCAGGTGTGCACTATGCGACGAATGCGGCACTGAAAGAGATTCGCCGTGATTATGGCATGGTATTTCAGAATTTTCATCTCTTTCCGCATTATTCGGTGCTGAAAAATGTGATGGATGCGCCGATTCGCGTGCAGAAACGAGAGCCAAAGCAGGTGGAAAAAGAAGCGCGTGCGCTGTTGGAAAAAATGGGACTGGCAGATAAAGCGGATGCGTATCCGTACCAGCTTTCCGGCGGTCAGCAGCAGCGTGTGTCGATTGCACGCGCATTGGCGATGAATCCGAGGATTTTATTTTTTGATGAGCCGACATCGGCGCTCGATCCGGAGCTGACAGGTGATATTTTGCGCGTCATAAAAGATTTGGCGGCAGAGCATATGACGATGGTGATTGTCACACATGAGATGAATTTTGCCAAAAATGTAGCAGATCATATTATCTTTATGGAGCATGGTGTGATTGTGCAGGAGGGAACGCCGGAAGAGATGTTCGACGCCGGAAATGTGCGATTGCAGGAATTTTTGGGAAAATACGAAGCTGATTAGAGAACAAAAGTGTGCTTCGCACACTCCGCGCCTCCAAGTTCCTACCACAACACAGCTTTTGTTCCGCGCGCGTGAGCTGCGCATCCGTGCACGAAGTGCTGTTCTTTGATAGGAATTTCCTATCAAAGAACAAAGAATCTCGCTTGCGAGATTCTCCGCCTGCGGTGGGTCGCAACAAGCGACATACTTCTTTTGCGCCGCAGTGCGATCCACGCGGAGCGTTTTTGTTTCATAGGAAAGCTCGTCACTTTCACACTTTAATGTAGCAAGGTCTTTCCTATGAAAGAACAAAATATTAGGGATACATGATGCGTCATGTATCCCTATCTCTGTTTTTATCCGTTATTTTTGACTGCTTTCGTAAGCTGCGCGACAGGCTTTTGCCAACTGATCTCCGCAGGAAGTGTTTTTGAATCCGCAACGGATACCGGAAATTCTTTGCTCGATTTCTGAGACAGACATTCCTTCTACCAGAGCGGGAATGGCCTTTAAATTGCCGTCACAGCCGCCTGAGAATTTAACATTATGTACGATGTCGCCGTCCAGTTCCAATTCGATTTGTGAGGAACAGGTGCCTTTTGTTTTATATACATAGCTCATAGAAGTACCTCCAAAACATATTTTTGTTATTTTACCATGCAGTCATATTTTATGCAAGAGAGATGTCTGTGGTTCGAATGGGCGCTCATCTCATGAATATTCAACCGGTGCCATTCATGCAAGCATGATGCCCCCTGGTTTGAATATTATGGCTGGCGTTTTGTGAACAGTTCAGGCGCGCCATTCGCAAAAACGCCTTTGCAAGGCTTCTCGCTGCTACGCAGCTACTTTTGCTCATGATCGGGCGCTCACCTCATGAATATTCAACCGGTGCCATTCATGCAAGCATGATGTCCCCTGGTTTGAATATTATGGCTGGCGTTTTGTGAACAGTTCAGGCGCGCCATTCGCAAAAACGCCTTTGCAAGGCTTCTCGCTGCTGCGCAGCTACTTTTGCTCATGATCGGGCGCTCATCTCATGAATATTCAACCGGTGCCATTCATGCAAGCATGATGCCCCCTGGTTTGAATATTCATGGCTGAACTGTTCACAAAACCTTTACAGTTCAGACACTTGTGAAAATGAACAAATCGTGATAGAATGTAGCAGATAATGTGTAGCTTAGAACACAAAATCATCATCGTAAAGAAAAGGTAATAGATATTACCGAGATATAGATAGGAGTATCATCATGAACCTGATAGAAAAAATGTTTGGAACCCATAGTGAACGTGAAGTGAAGCGATTGACACCGTTGGTGGATAAGATTGATGCACTCCGTCCGAAGATGCAGGAATTGACAGATGAACAACTGGCAGAGAAGACAAAAGAATTTAAAGAGCGTCTGGCAAACGGCGAGACGTTAGACGACCTTTTGGTAGAGGCATATGCAGTCGTTCGTGAGGCTGCGGTACGTGTGCTCGGCATGGAGCATTATCGTGTTCAGCTTCTCGGTGGTATCGTGTTGCATCAGGGACGTATCGCTGAGATGAGAACCGGTGAAGGTAAGACTTTGGTAGCGACACTTCCCGCATATTTGAATGCGCTTGCAGGAAAGGGTGTGCATATTGTCACCGTCAATGACTACCTGGCAAAGCGTGATGCGGATGAAATGGGACAGATTCATGAATTTCTGGGTCTGAAGGTCGGCTGTGTATTGAACAGCATGGACAATGACGAGCGTCGTGAGATGTACAATTGTGATATTACCTATGTTACAAACAACGAGCTCGGATTTGACTACCTGCGCGATAACATGGTGATTTATAAAGAGCAATTGGTACAGCGCGGACTGAATTATGTAATTATCGATGAGGTTGACTCGGTACTCATTGACGAGGCGCGTACACCGCTTATTATTTCCGGACAGAGCGGCAAATCGACCAAACTGTATGAAGCGTGTGATATTCTTGCACGACAGATGCAGCGCGGCGAGGCGAGCGGTGAGTTTAACAAAATGGATGCCATCATGGGCGTGGAAATCGAGGAGAGCGGTGACTTTATCGTAAACGAAAAAGATAAGGTCGTAAATCTGACTGCGCAGGGTGTAGAAAAAGTAGAGCAGTTCTTCAAGATTGAGAACCTTGCAGATGCAGAGAATCTGGAGATTCAGCACAACATTATTTTGGCGTTGCGTGCGCATAACCTCATGTTCCGTGATAAGGATTATGTAGTAAAAGATGATGAAGTATTGATCGTCGATGAGTTTACCGGACGTATTATGCCGGGACGCCGTTATTCAGACGGTTTGCATCAGGCGATTGAGGCGAAAGAGCATGTAAAGGTAAAACGTGAGAGCCGCACACTGGCGACGATTACGTTCCAGAACTTCTTCAATAAATTCGAGAAAAAGTCCGGTATGACCGGTACTGCTTTGACCGAAGAAAAAGAGTTCCGTGATATTTACGGAATGGACGTTGTTGAGATACCGACAAACCGTCCGGTCATTCGTGTGGATCATCAGGACAGTGTATACAAGACACAGAAAGAAAAATTCCATGCGGTTGTAGCAGATGTAAAAGAGTCTTATGAAAAAGGACAGCCGGTGCTGGTAGGTACGATTACGATTGAGACATCCGAGTTGTTGTCAAAGATGTTAAATCGCGAGGGTATCAAGCATCAGGTGCTGAATGCAAAATTCCATGAGATGGAAGCAGAAATCGTATCACATGCAGGAGAGCATGGTACGGTAACGATTGCGACCAACATGGCAGGTCGTGGTACAGATATCAAGCTGGATGAGGAATCAGTGGCAGCAGGCGGATTAAAGATTATCGGTACAGAGCGTCATGAGTCACGTCGTATTGACAATCAGTTGCGTGGACGTTCCGGTCGACAGGGTGATCCGGGCGAGTCAAAATTCTACATTTCACTGGAGGACGATTTGATGCGTCTCTTCGGTGCAGAAAAGCTCATGAATATGTTTAATGCGCTTGGCGTGCCGGAAGGTGAAGAGCTGCAGCATAAGATGCTGACCAATGCGATTGAAAAAGCGCAGATGAAGGTAGAGAGCAACAACTTTGGTATTCGTAAGAATCTGTTAGATTACGATCAGGTAAATAACGATCAGCGTGAAATCATCTATGAAGAGCGTGCACATGTGCTGAATGGTGAGAGCATGCGTGATGCGATTTACAAGATGATGACAGACTTTGTAGAAAATGCAGTAGATAATTGCATTTCAGATGATGTACCGCAGGAAGAGTGGGATATCACAGAGCTGAATCAGATTTTGATTCCGGTTATTCCGATGGAGCCTGTGACAGCAGAAGAAGTAAAGAATTACAAAAATACAAAAGAACTGAAGCATACGTTGAAAGAGCGTGCTGTGAAGCTGTATGAAGCAAAAGAGGCAGAGTTCCCGGAGGCAGAAGCAGTTCGTGAATTGGAGCGCGTGGTATTGCTGAAATCAATCGACCGCAAGTGGATGTCACATATCGACGATATGGATCAGCTTCGTCAGGGTATCGGTTTGCAGTCTTTCGCACAGAGAGATCCGCTGGTAGAATACAAGCTGGCTGGTTTTGAGATGTTTGATGCGATGACAGCAGCGATTGAAGAAGACACACTGCGCATGCTGTTCCATGTGAAGGTAGAACAGAAGGTAGAGCGTGAGCAGGTGGCAAAGGTGACCGGTACGAACAAGGATGATTCCCTCGCAGCAGCACCGAAAAAGCGTGAAGAAAAGAAAGTATATCCGAACGATCCCTGCCCGTGCGGAAGCGGTAAAAAGTACAAGCAGTGCTGCGGCAGATAATGCGCAGTCAAGGTCTGTTTGTAATATGGAGAACAGTTCATGGAAAAGAAACAAAGAAATAAAATCGGTAGCTTTCTGATTGCGGTAGCGGCATGCCTGTTGGTGTGCTGCATGCCGGTACAGGCTGCGACGGTATATACGCAGGAACAGATTCGCGAAGCGATGGAGCAGGCGTTTGACAGTGGAGACACGCAGGTGTCGATTACAACGGAGCGCACGTTTTCAGTGAATGAGTACGAGCGAAAACAGGAAGCAGAGTCTTACGCGCAGGAGTTGTGGGATATCTTGCAGGAAGTGGCGCTTGGAAAAGGTCTGCTGTTAAATGGAACGGTGTACAGCTACCGTATCGAAAACAGTCAGCGTGTGACCTATCAGTTTGATATTTCGCCGGAATTTACAAAGGAAGTAACCGTACTCAAGTCGGAAAAATCTGCATACAAAAATGCGCTGAAAGCATTGAAAAACAGAGATTACGATGCAATCTTTTATTCGGAAAACGCCATGTACTACGAGACCTTTGTGCTGGCGCTTCAGCATCACCCGGAGTTCAACTACGGTTTGGTGATTTGGAAGAGCACTGACGGCACATGCGGATACCGCCTCGGAAATGTACTTTCAAAAGAAGAAGTCCGCTCGCGAATGGTAAAAACGAATAAAAAAGTGAATGAAATCGCGAAAAAAATATTGAAATCAGGTATGACGAAAAAGCAAAAGCTGGCAGCGATACATGATTATCTGGTGAAAAATTGTGCCTATGATAAGGGAAAGTTGAACAGCAGCTACGATAACGCATATACAGCATATGGCTGTTTGGTAGAAAAACAGGCAGTGTGTCAGGGATATGCGGCGGCGTTCAATCTGCTGGCGACAAAAGCCGGAATTTGCTCCATCGCCGTGTGCGGTGATGCAGGTGGCGGCTCACATGCTTGGAACTATGTGAAAATAGGTAGCAATTATCGCTATGTCGATACGACGTGGGATGATCCGGTGCCGGATCGCGGCTCGAAAGCAAAAGTGAGTCGTACGTATTATTATCTGACTCAGAAAAAGCTGGAAAAGACACATACGTGGGATAAAACCGAGCATGCAAAAAAATATGTAGATTATGCAGCAGTGCTGTGAAGCGAATATGAAAGCAGGTGTTTGATAGAGAAATTCTATTGACACCTGCTTTGTCGTGGGAAAGATAATAAGTAAAGTGTAGTGATTCATTTGGAAAATTCCGGTGTAATTTAACGATATTTCTTTTATAATTATAAATAGTAAAATTTAAGAAGAAAGAAGGGTTTTTTATGTTGCCTGTTAAGGCGGTTATAGATACAACAAAGGCTTCTTTTGCAATGGAAGGAATGTATGCGACAGAACATGATGAAGAAAATATCATGGATGTTCTTACAGGGAAACGTAGTGTGGAGGAAATTATAAAAGAAATAAAGTGTAAATATGTGGTAGAAAAGGAAAAGTAAATGGATAAGTATTATTATGAGTATAAGGATGAGGGAGATGTAAAGTATTGTTATCCGGGTACACAGGTATTGGTAAATAAATTGGACATTCATGATAGACAGCAGCTAAGTATGGTTGAGAGAGAAATCTCGATTATAAAGGCTACTGTTTTAGCAGGCAGTATTACAGGCAAATTCGATTTTGAGCATTTGAAAGAAATTCATAAGTTTCTCTTTGAGGATATTTACGATTGGGCGGGAAAGATTCGTACGGTGGATATCGCAAAAGGGAATGTTTTCTGTTTCGTACAGTTTATTGAAATGCAATTTGCTGAATTGTATGAGAAGCTTAAACGAGATAATTTCCTTAAAGATGAAACAGATAAGGAATATGTGAGTAAAAAAATAGTGTATTATTTGTCAGAACTAAATGTAATACATCCTTTTAGAGAAGGTAATGGACGAACACAGAGAATTTATTGTCAACAGTTGTGTATGAGAGTTGTTATTCTGGTAACCGTCCTTTGTACATGATGCTCAGTTCGCCATAGACCTGCTCCCAGTTACGGATA
>JAGAOE010000128.1 GCA_017623885.1 Eubacterium sp.
GCAGATGATTATATTACCAAACCGTTTAGTTTACGTGAATTAAAAGCGCGTATTAAAGCGGTACTGCGGCGCACAAAGTCCGGTGTTGCAAAAAGTGACGAAGAAGAAATTTTGACATTTGGATGTTTGAGTGTTAATCTGGATCGGCGTGAAGTGAAAAAAGAGGGCGAGGTTGTTGAATTGACGCCTTCGGAGTATGCGATTCTCACTACATTGTGTCAAAATGTTGGACGACCGTATAGCCGATTACAGCTGTTAAATGCCACTTTAGGAGAAAGCTATGCAGGTTATGAACGAGCGATAGATACTCATGTAAGCAATCTGCGCAAAAAAATTGAATCCAATCCACAAAAACCGGTATATATTTTAACGGTATATGGTCTCGGATATAAATTTGGTGATCAGTATGAAGTTAACCAGTAAAATCAGTATTATTCTTGTAGTACTGGTGCTTATGAGCGGCTGCCTGATCGGGATCCTTTGTGTAGAAAATGTCAGTGATGCCTTTGATGACTACTTGTTTGACACCTATGAAGTAATGCTGGATGAATGGGCAAGAACTTTTGTGGCCTATTATTCCTATCATGGCAGCTGGAACGGTGTTGAATATTTTGGGCGTGTTGTAGGTTTGGAGCAATCCGGGGTTGTATTAAGTGATTTGACTGGACGTATTCTGTATCACTTTGACAGGGATTATGTAGGGCGACATGTACCGCAGGAAATTTTTTCTCGCGGATATTTGCTGCGCGTGGATCATAATGTTATTGGTATTTTATATCCTGCAGCGTTGTTTAGCGACACGTTTACTGTGATGCAGGAAGAGTTTGCCAAAGCAATGATGGGTGCCATTGCGAAAGGGGTTTTGATTATCAGCCTCTTTGCGATTTTGATTGGGATAGGTTTATCTGTGAGCATTGCAACACCTTTGAAAGATTTAACGCAGGCAACAAAACGGATGGCCAAGGGAGATTTTTCTGAACCTTTGCCGATTTACGGAAACGATGAAATTGGTGATTTATCTCGGTCGTTTAACAGCATGGCAAATGAATTGGAAAAAAGCACGGAATTGCGTCAGCAGATGGTGGCAGATATTAGTCATGAGTTACGTACACCGTTAACAGTGCTATCCAGCAAACTGGAATTTACGCTGGAACAAAATACGCCGCTGGAGATGGAAGAAGTTGCGGTATTATATGATGAAGTCATTCGTTTGCGCGGTTTGGTAGGGGAACTGCAGGATTTAAGCAAACTGGAGGCGGGTCATGCGATGCTGGATAAAACTTTGATATCGTTTCCTGCATATTTTTCCGATTTTCAGGTGCTGCTTGAAGCAGAGGCAGAAAGCAGAGAAATTGATTTGCGTGTAGATCTTGCATCGGATGCGGTATATTGCTATGCAGATCCGAAACGTTTGAAGCAGATTATTTTAAATCTGGTGAATAACGCATTTCGTTATACTGCGGAAGGTGGCGCAATCACAATTCGCACTTGGCAGGATGCGTATGGATTTTATTTTTCTGTACAAGATACAGGTATCGGTATTGCGCCCGATGAATTAGAACGAATTTTTGAACGTTTTTATCGTACAGATCAGTCTCGGCATCGTGAAAGCGGCGGCAGCGGTTTGGGGCTTGCTATAACAAAAGCCCTTGTAGATGCCCATGGTGGCTGGATCAAAGCTGAGAGTCAGCTGCAGGCAGGCAGTATATTTACTGTGTGGCTGCCTCATTGGACTGATACAAAAGCTGAGAATAACGAAGCAAATTGAAAATAATGGTAATTAAAATTGTGCTTTGGCGGAGGTGAAGCGAATGCTGACAAAAGAAGAGATTGTAGTATATATGGAGCATCAGGCTGTGCGTCCGCTGAGTGAAGAGGAATTAGCTGAAGTGTTTGCGGTGGATACTGTGGAGGCGCTGGTTCAATTAAAGGGATTGCTGAAAGAACTGGAAAGTGATGGTACGCTTGTGCTTAGCCGGAAAAATCGTTATGGCAGACCCGCACAGTTTAATTTATTGATTGGGAAAATCAGCCGTCACCCGAAAGGGTTTGGCTTTCTGATGCAGGAAGATGCAGACGCTGATGATATTTTTATCCCTGCTTCAGAATTGAAAGGCGCTATGAATGGGGACAGGGTAATTGTGCGTATCAAACGGGAAGCTACTGCTAAATCTCGTGCTGAAGGTGAGGTAATTCGAATTTTGCAGCGAAATGTGCAGCAGATTGTTGGCACATTTGAGAGTAGTCGTCATTTTGGGTTTGTAGTACCGGATGATAAGCGGTTTGGCAGTGATATCTTTATTCCGAAGGAACAGTTCAATGGTGCAAAAACGAATATGAAAGTACTTGTAGAGATTACACAGTGGCCTGAAAAAAATCGCAGTGCAGAAGGAAGAATTGTGCAAGTGATTGGCAAAAAAGATGCTCCCGGTGTAGATATTCTTTCTATTATTATGGGACATGATTTGCCACAGGGCTTTCCGGCAGATGTGCTGATGTATGCTGAAGCATTGCCGGAAACGATTGCTGTTTCGGAAATAGAAAAACGGCGTGATTTGCGAGATATGCTGATGATTACCATCGACGGCGAGGATGCTAAAGATCTTGATGATGCGGTGAGTGTGCAGAAGCTAGAGAATGGCAACTATTTGTTGGGGGTACATATTGCAGATGTAGGGCATTATGTGAAAGAGGATAGTGTTTTAGATAAAGAAGCGCTGGAACGTGCCACAAGTGTTTATTTGGTGGATCGTGTGATTCCGATGCTGCCGCAAAAGCTATCCAACGGAATTTGCAGTTTGAATGCTGGCGAAGATAGACTTGCTATGACTTGCATGATGGAAATCAACTCGCAGGGAGTGGTTGTTTCGCATGATATTTTTGAATCTGTGATTCATGTAAATTATCGTATGACATATCAGAATGTGACGAAAATATTGTTGAACCAGGATGAGGCACTTTGTGGGAAATACCATGAGATTCTTTCTATGCTGCAAGAAATGGCACAACTGCAGATGATTTTGGAGAAAAAACGCAAACTGCGCGGTGCTATAGAATTTTATGCGCCGGAGAGCAAAGTGATTTTAGATAAAAAAGGGCATCCGATACGTATTGAGTGGCGCGAGCAAGGTGTAGCAGATAAGATTATAGAAGAATTTATGTTGTGCGCAAACGAAACTGTGGCGGAACATTTTTTCTGGATGGAAGTGCCGTTTTTGTATCGTGTGCACGGAGAACCCAAAATGGAAGATGTCTTGGATGTAAATAAATTTTTGCAAGCCTTTGGTTACAATATAAAAGGTCTCAGCAACCATGTACATGCGAAAGCATACCAGAACGTAGTGGAGCAGGTGGCCGGGAAACCGGAAGAAATGATGATTAATACGGTAATGCTGCGCTCTATGCAGCATGCACGATATGATGTAGAAGCGCTTGGGCATTTTGGTCTTGCAGCACAGTATTATTCTCACTTTACATCACCGATTCGCCGTTATCCAGATTTGGCGATTCATCGTATGATAAAGGAACTGCTTCATAATGGGGATCGATTGGATGAAAAGCGTGTGACAATATTGAAAGGTAAAATGAAACGTTATGCGGAACAGGCCTCTGTGCGAGAAAAAATTGCCGAAGAAGCTGAACGAGAAAGTGTTGAACTGAAAAAAATTGAATATATGAAGCCGTATGTTGGAGACGTTTTTCAAGCTAAGATTAGCGGTGTAACGAATTTTGGGATATTTGTTCAGTTAGATAATTCGGTAGAAGGATTGGCCCATATTTCCACGCTGATAGACGATTTCTATCAGTTTCAGCCGGAGAGCTATTCTTTGATAGGGGAGCATACACGCAAGGTGTATCGTCTTGGACAGGATATTAAGGTACGATTAACCAGAGTGAGCGTGGAAGATCGCCAGATTGATTTTGAGGTGATGAAGTAATTA
>JAGAOE010000129.1 GCA_017623885.1 Eubacterium sp.
GAACAGATTCCCAACGGAGCCTGCCTCCAGCTCGGCATCGGCGGCATGCCGAATGCAGTCGGCTCTATGATCGCAGATTCTGACCTGAAAGATTTAGGTGTTCATACCGAAATGTATGTCGATGCATTTGTCGATATCGCAAAAGCCGGAAAAATCAACGGTTCAAAGAAAAATATCGACCGTTATCGCCAGACATTCGGATTCGGCTGCGGTACAAAGAAAATGTATGACTATCTTGATGAAAACCCGGAAATGATGAGTGCACCGGTTAGCTACACCAACGACATCCGTGCCATCGCGTCACTCGATAATTTCATTTCTATCAATAACTGTGTAGATATCGATTTATTTGGTCAGGTCAGCTCAGAGTCTTCCGGCACCAAGCACATCAGCGGTGCAGGCGGACAGCTTGATTTCGTTCTTGGCGCTTACTTATCAAACGGCGGAAAGAGCTTTATCTGCTGCTCTTCTACCTTTACAGACAAGTCCGGCGAACTGCACTCTCGCATTCGCCCGACACTGACAAACGGTTCCATCGTTACCGACACACGTGCAAACACACACTATGTTGTCACAGAATACGGACTCGTAAATCTCAAGGGTATGAGCACCTGGCAGAAAGCAGAAGCTCTGATTTCTATTGCTCACCCGAACTTCCGCGACGAATTAATCGCAGAAGCTGAGAAAATGCAGATTTGGAGACGTTCAAACAAATAGAACCAAACACAAAAGGAGTTACGCATACGCGTAGCTCCTTTTATAATCCACTTTTTACTTTATCATAATTATTCGATGCATTCCATAACAGCCATTCGCTCACACCCGCATCTTTCGCTCCTTGAACCTGCTTTTGCAGTTCATTTCCACGATATGGAATATAGCCCTTCACCCAGCTCGCCGTAAACGCCTGCAGCCAGGGACGCTGTTTTGCAATATGTACGTTTTCCTCTTTGTCACGCGCTTCCTGCAACAAATCTTCTCCGTCCTTTACCGCTGCATAAATCAGCTCATACGGTTTTGCATCCGGTATCGCTATGCCATATGCATTGTTTACATAATGTGACGGATAAACCATCGGACAAATATAATCACAGTTTTTCGCCATCTCGACATAATCCTGCCCGATCAGCTTGCCATCTGTCGGGTTACAGATAATCGTTCCGAACACGTCTGTTGACACATACACGCCCATCGGCGCGAGCGTCTCATAGGCTTTTTTTAGAAATCCATTGATTGCATCCTGCTTGGTCTTTCCCGCTGCCTCTGTACCAAAATCCGCCTCTGCAATCCCTTTCGCTGTCGAAAAACGAATATAGTCATACTGAATCTCATCAAATCCAAGCTCTGCCGCCTGTTTGCTGACTTCAATCAGATAGTCCCAGACGTTTTCATTATACGGATTGACCCATGCGAGATCATTGTTATCATGAAAAACGCTTCCATCCGCATTTTTCACCGCATATTCCGGCTTTTGCTCTGCAAGAATCGGGTCTTTGAACGCCACAATACGTGCAATCAAGTAAATATCTTTTTCTTTCAGCTCTTGAATCAGCTTCGGCATATCTGCCACATAGCGCACCTCTGCACCGATTTCTTCGGTCAAGGGAAGTCCCATTTTATAAGTGATTTCCCCTGCATCGTTTTTTATATCAATCACCATCGCATTCAGCGAGGTATCTTCTACCAGTTTTACCAGCTCCGGCATCATGCTTTGCGTACCTGCCACTGCTCCGGTGACAAATATACCTTTTGCTTCTGTCGGTGTTCTCGGATCATCTGCCAGATATTGCTGCAAACGCAGTTCATTTTCCTGCGATGCTTCTATTTCCTGAGATAGTTCTTCTTCCGGCTGCGCTTCAACGTTTTCCGCTTCCTGTAATTGCTCCGGTACATTCTCTGTCTCCGGCTGATTATCGTCTTCTGTCGTATCTGCTTTTTCTTCTGTCGGTAAAGATGTATCTGCAGACGGTGCTTCTTCTGCAGATGTTTCGTCAGCTTCTGCCGCTCCCGTTTCTCTTTCGCCTTCCGCTTCATCAGGCACTTGCGATACATCTACCGGCTGAACCGTCTCCTGCGCCTGCTCCCAAAACTTTGGAATGCTTCCTCTGCGCACAAACAAAATAAATATTGCGATTAGTAAGACAATGACACTTATCAGACGAATCACTTTTCTGTAATCCTTTTTCATTCCAAAAACTACCTCTGCTTATTTCATCATTAAATAGGCAAAATAGGCAACATAACCTACCAACATAATCACTCCGGCCGGTCGCGTCAATTTTTTCTGACGCACAACACACGCCCAAAGCAATACTGTCGCAATCACTGCCACTGCTGTATCCACGATAAACTCCGGATTAAACGGAACCGGCACGATCAATGCAGTCGTTCCAACAACAAACAAAATATTGAAAATATTACTTCCTACGATATTACCAATCGCCAAATCTGCTTTTCCTTTTTTCGCAGCGACAACAGAAGTACACAACTCCGGCAAACTCGTTCCGAGTGCGACAATCGTCAAACCGATAAAACGCTCGCTCAAACCGATAACACGTGCAATCTCTGAAGCAGCATCGACACTCACATCCGCGCCTATAATAATCAATGCGATTCCCACAACAACAAACAACAGTAATTTCCACACAGGTTCCTGTTTCTGTGTTTCCTCTTCTTCCTTATTTTTCTTTGCCATCATAAACAAGTAGCCCAGATAAATCAAAAAGAGAACCCACAAAACAACTCCATCCAAGCGCCCCACACTGCCATCCATTGCTCCCATCACGAGTAACACAACAGTTACCAGTATCACAAAGGGAATCTCATAACGAATCGTAGACTGTTGAACTGCCACTGCCACAATCACTGCCGTAATACCCAGAATAACCAAAATATTTAAAATATTACTTCCCACAACATTTCCGATTGTGATATCTGCATTTCCTTTGAATGCAGCCGTAATACTGACCGCCGCTTCCGGCGCACTTGTTCCCATCGCTACAATCGTCAAACCGATTACCAACTGTGGAATGCCAAATTTAGTTGCGATTCCGGCCGCACCTTCTACAAAAATGTCTGCTCCTTTAATCAGCATCACAAATCCAAGCACCAGCAGCACCAGCTCAATTAACATATGCATTGTCGTTCCTCCAATTTCTTTGTTTCTGCATCTTGTCTGTTTCGTATGTTTTTTGTTTGATGTGTTCTCTATTCGGCAGGCTCTCTTTCGCACGATATATCCGACACACACAAAAGCCACATATTTTTGAACTAATTTTATATTCTACGCTCTATCCCCGTATATGTCAATTTGAATTCTGCTCAAATTTCCATCAAATTTATCCATCATATCCGTTACTTTTCAGCTACCAAATTACACATCCATACACCCTTTTTCACAAGTATAAATCCGATGATTACTTTTATAAACTCGGTTGCCTGCACCAGCATATACATACCGACAACTCCGATATTCGTGTAGCGAGACAGATAAAACGCGAACGGTACGACTAAGCACCACATAAATACACTGTCAAACACAAATGTGATACCTGTTTTTCCACCGGAGCGTAAGGTGAAATAAGAGGCATTCGTGAAAGAGCAAAACGGCATCATATACGCCATCACCCACAAGAAACGCGTCGCCAACTGTTGTACGACCGGTGTCGTATTATAAAACTGCGGAAACAAAGGCGCTGCCAATGCCAGCACGGCACCGATTCCGACACACATGGAAGTAGAAAAGAAAATCAACTTTGTATCGGTATCCCTCGCTTCTTCCATTTTGCCTGCTCCAAGCATCTGTCCGACAATAATCGCGACCGCATTTCCCATTGCAATAAATGCGATATTAAATACATTATTTAACGTATTGCAAATATTCAGACCTGCTACGACTTCCAGTCCTCTGGTCGAATAACACTGCACCTGCATCGTCACACCGAGTGACCACAAAAACTCATTCACCAGCAGCGGCAATCCCTTCGCAATCGCTTGCTTCCACAGCACCGGCGAAATTCGCGTCCGCGCAAACAAGCCTTTGATAAATGCAAACTGGTCACGCCGTTTCCATGTCCACATCACTAAAAATACACATTCCACAAATCGCGACATAACCGTCGCAATCGCCGCACCTTTTACACCCAATGCCGGTGCACCGAATTTTCCGAAAATCAAAATATAGTTGAATACCAAATCCACGACAACCGCTGCGAATCCTGCCATCATCGGAGCAACTGTCTGTGAACACTCTCTCAGTGTACTTGCCACACATTGAGAAATCGCAAACGGTACAATTCCAATCAGCATAATTTTCAAGTAATCACGCGCATACATCATCGTCGCATCCACGCTCAGTGACGCATCGCCCTCATGCAAAAACATGCGAATTAAATACTGATCGAACAACAAAAATACGGCGATTCCAATCGCAGACAATACCAACGCAATGATAAATTTAATACGGAAAATATCCTGCACACCTTTTTCGTCCTTTTTCCCGTAATATTGTGCTGTAAATATGCCTGCACCTGCCATTCCGCCAAACAAGCTTAAATTTACAATAAAGATGAGCTGATTCACAATCGACACACCGGACATCTGATCCGTTCCCACTCGGCCTACCATCAAATTATCTAACAGACTGACCACATTCGTCAGTCCGTTTTGGAGCATAATCGGAACTGCTACCGCCAACACCATTCCATAAAACTTTTTATCGCCGATAAATGTTTCTCTCAGTTTTTTCATGTTTTCCTCCTTCACATCTTTTGCTGATTCCCACAGAGCGTTTTTCAAAAAACATTCATATGTTTGCATGACAAGTTTTTCCAAAAACGCAAGAAAAAAGAATCCCACAAAAGTTCCGAGAGATTCCTTTTCTTTATTATTTTGCACGCAATGTACGCATTGAGTTCATAATTGCTAATACTGATACTCCTACATCCGCAAATACTGCTGCCCACATATTGGCATAACCGGTCGCTCCTAAAAGCAACACCAATACCTTCACTACAAGTGCAAAAACTATGTTCTGTTTTACAATAGCAAGTGTCTTTCGTGAAATACGAACCACTGACGCAATTTTTCTCACATCATCATCCATCAACACGATATCCGCAGCTTCTATCGCCGCGTCACTTCCCATACTGCCCATCGCTATTCCGATATCAGCTCGCGTAAGCACCGGTGCGTCGTTGATTCCGTCACCGACAAATGCGAGATGTGTTTTTTCAGATTTAGACGACAGTAGTTTTTCAACCTTTTCTACTTTATCTGCGGGGAGCAGCTCTGCATAAACTTCATCAATCATCAGGTTTTTCGCTACTTCTTTTGCCGTCTCCTGACGATCTCCGGTGAGCATCACGGTCTTTTTCACGCCCACCTGTTTCATGTCAGCAAGTGCCTCTTTTGCACCATCCTTAATCGTATCTGTGATCAGGATGCTTCCCACAAACACCCGCTGCAAAGCTACATACACTACTGTACCCGCACTTTGCGATTTTGTAAAGGGAATTTGCAAAGATTTCATCAATTTCGCATTGCCGACATGCACTTCCTTTCCGTCGATACATGTCTGAATTCCACAGCCCGGAATCTCCTCCGTATCAGATACACGCTCCAACGCTAACGGGCTACCGTATGCCGTGCGGATAGACTCCGCAATCGGATGATTCGAATATCCTTCTGCCAAAGCTGCCAATTCCAGCACTTCATTTTCCGGCATATCCTCTGTAAGTATTTGCGATACGCAAAAATCACCTTTTGTCAGCGTTCCCGTTTTATCAAACACAATGGTATCCATCTGTGCAACTGCTTCCAGATAATTACTTCCCTTTATCAATACACCGATTTTAGATGCTGCACCGATTCCGCCGAAAAATCCCATTGGCACGGAAATTACGAGTGCGCACGGACAGGATATAACCAAAAACGTACACGCGCGGTAAATCCATGTTCCAAACAGTACGCCCAATTCTCCCTGACCAAACAATGACAAACATACCGGCGGAACAATTGCTAAAATCACTGCACCGATTGTCACGATGGGTGTATAATACTTTGCAAATCTGGTAATAAAATTTTCTACATGCGCTTTCTTGCTGGAAGCATTTTCTACCAGCTCCAATATACGCGCCACCGTAGAATCATCAAATTCTTTTGTCGTACGCACTTTCAGCGTACCACTTCCATTGACACATCCACTGATGATTGTATCGCCGGGCTTCGCACTGCGCGGTACCGACTCACCGGTCAGCGCCGCCGTATCTATCATGGAAGTTCCTTCGATTACGACACCGTCCAACGGCACTCGCTCACCGGGCTTAATCACAATCACAGACCCTACTTCCACATCATCCGGATCTACCTGTGTCAGCGTTCCTTCTATTTCTATATTTGCATATTCCGGACAAATATCCATCATCGCAGTAATCGACTGACGCGATTTGCCGACTGCATAACCTTGAAACAATTCGCCTACCTGATAAAAAAGCATAACAGCGACCGCTTCTGAATATTCACCCACACCAAATGCTCCAAATGTCGCCAGCATCATCAGAAAATTTTCATCAAAAATCTGTCCGTTTCGAATATTCCGCGCTGCCTTATACACGATATCATAACCTATCAGCAAATACGGAATCAGACAAAGCACAATCTGAAGCAATGTCGGAAGATGCTTCTCCATGATTCCGCTATGCTCGGTGACCAAAATTACTACCAGCATACAAAAGGAAACAATGATACGCACCAGCATCTGTTTTTGTTTTTTTGACATCTTTCTTACCTCAAAATCTGCATATCAGGTTCCACTTTTGCACAAACCTTTACCACTTCATCCATTATCGCGTCAAAGCGCTCGTCAGCTGCATCAATCGTCAGCTTTTGCGTCATAAAGCTCATCGTAGCGTCATTCACACCATCAATTTTCTTGATGGCTTCTTCCATCTTTGCTGCACAATTTGCACAATCTAAATCCTGTAATTTAAATTTCTTCTTCATAATTCATTTCTCCTTTTTTTGTATAAATATTTTGGAATTTGCAAAACTCCTCATTTCGTTTACTGTGTTGTGTATCATTACGAAACGAAGGTAGTGAAAGCGCATCTGCGATGGTTTGGTGGTGTTGCACATCTTCGACAAAGAAAATTGGAGTTTCGCAACTATCTAATAAAGTTCTTTCTTCAACCTGAGTTTCTCACTCGACGATGTGCTCACGTCCCTGATTGATAATCGAGCGCACATGTTCGTCTGCCAATGCGTAAAAAACGGATTTGCCTTCTCGTCTTCCGGTCACCAGCTTCGCCTGTTTTAATATCTTAAGCTGATGTGAAATCGCCGACTGTGTCATCTGAAGTGCTTCTGCCAAATCGCACACACACAACTCCGACTGAAACAGCACATATAAAATGCGAATACGTGTGGAATCACCGAATACCTTAAACAACTCTGCCAGATCATACAATTCATCCTCATCCGGCAATTCTTCCCGCACTTTCGCAAGTTTATCTACATGGATACAGTTCTCTTCACATCTTTCTACATCATTTAATGCCATCCGTTCCTCCTTTCTTTTGTTCATATGAGCATCTGTTCATATATTCATATTGCCACCATTTCATTTGTTTGTCAAGCTTTTTATTTACCTTGTGCAAGAAATATGTTAAAATAGCGAAGTATTTTGTTGCCCGGATTTGCCACATGCGCATCTCACCAGGCAGCTACAAGAACTTCATGTCCTTGAATTTCTTGTTATTCACTGTAACTGGCTAGGCGATTGCGAAAATCGGAGTTTCACAAATGTCTAACCGAAACATCATCTTACATAGGAGGTTGTGAAAAATGAACACAACAGGTTTTTTAATGATTGCAACAATCGCCGTTTATCTGATGGCGATGCTGGCAATCGGTTTTCGTTATAGTAAACAAACCAGCAACTCCGAAGATTTTTATCTCGGTGGTCGTAAAATGGGCCCGCTCGTCACTGCCATGAGCGCAGAAGCCAGTGACATGAGTAGCTGGCTTTTGATGGGACTTCCCGGAGTCGCTTACTTAACCGGTGTCGCTGATGCTGCATGGACAGCGATTGGTCTGGGAATCGGAACCTGGCTCAACTGGTATTTTGTCTCACGCAGACTGCGTCGCTATTCACAGAATATCGGAGCAATTACCGTCCCTGACTTTTTCTCAAAGCGCTACCACGATAACAGCAACACGCTCAACGCTTTGGCTGCGCTTGTTATCATTATTTTCTTTATTCCTTACACTGCATCAGGCTTCGCCGCATGCGGAAAATTGTTTAACAGCTTATTCGGAGTGAATTATACAACCGCTATGATTATATCCGCTCTCGTTATCGTCGGATACACGGTTATGGGTGGTTTTCGTGCGGTTTCTACTACTGACCTTATACAAAGTATCGTTATGACACTCGCGCTCATCACCGTACTCACATTCGGCATCAATGCGGCCGGCGGCTGGAATGCTGTTATGGTAAATGCACAGTCTCTTTCCGGATATCTGTCATTCACCGCGATTCATGATGCCACTACCGGTAGTGCCACACCCTACAGTGCACTCTCTATCGCTTCATGTCTGGCATGGGGATTTGGTTATTTCGGTATGCCTCATATTTTACTTCGTTTCATGGCAATCGAAGATGAGAAAAAATTGGTTCTGTCACGCCGTATCGCATCTGTCTGGGTACTCATCGCAATGACTGTTGCTATCGTTATCGGTATTGTCGGTCTTGGAATGACAAAAGCCGGTGCCTTAAAGTTTCTGGAAGGAAGCGCCAGCGAAACCATCATTGTTGAAATCGCAAACCTGATTAGTCAGCATGGTGTACTGGCTACAATCGTTGCCGGACTTATTCTTGCCGGTATTTTAGCTGCAACAATGTCTACCGCAGACAGCCAGTTGCTCGCTGCTGCATCCAGTGTTTCTCAGAATATCGTGCAGGATTTCTTACATGTGAAGCTGAACGAAAAACAAAGCTTGCGCATCGCACGTATTACCATTGTTCTGATTTCACTGTTTGGTGTATTGCTCGCGCGTGACCCGAATTCATCTGTATTCGCTATCGTCTCTTTCGCTTGGGCCGGATTCGGTGGTGCTTTCGGTGCTACGATGTTATGTGCACTGTTTTGGAAACGCTCAAACAAGTGGGGCGCACTCGCAGGTATGATTTCCGGTGGTGCGACTGTATTTATCTGGAAATACATGGTACGCCCTCTCGGCGGTGCTTGGAATATTTATGAATTGCTGCCGGCATTCTTTGTATCACTTCTGTTCATCATCATCGTGAGCCTCATTACTGCTGCTCCCGACGAAAAACAGAATGCAGAATTTGAAGCTGCGAAATAAAACACAAAAGCGATGTAAATGCTTCATTTACATCGCTTTATTCTAAATTCATCTTCTTTTTGAGGTCTCACATGCTTATCTTTTTCTTCATCTGTATTTTATGTGCAGTCAGTATCATTGATGCACGAACTCACCGCATTCCAAACATATTTCCTATTTGCATATGTATAGTAGCGTTCGCGAAACTATGTCTCTCGCCCGGTGACTGTTTTTCATGTCTCGTCGGCAGTCTGTCCGTAAGTCTGCCTATGCTCGCTCTGGCATGCCGACGCGGCGGTCTTGGCGGTGGCGACATCAAGCTGGTCGCTGCATGCGGTCTGTATCTGGGCGCAGACTCGATTCTGCTTGCCGTATTTCTCGCATCTCTTCTCGCACTTTTCACACAAATATTCTTATTTTTCTATTATAAGTTTTTTTCCAAACATGTGCATCCCCACACATTTGCCTTCGGTCCGTTTCTCGCCATCGGATGTATTTTTGCCGCACTATGTTAATCATTGCACGCGAATTATTTCATCCGACTCAATCCCGAACGCGAACTATTTTTTGCTGTATACATCTTACCGCTGCCATTCTGATTCATCTTACTCATACACGCAGAGCAATAATTTCCGAATCGAATTCCGGCACCACACAACGTACATTGTCCGCCTGTTGTCATCTTTTTTGTCTCAACACCAGTCAGCTCTATACGGCCTTCTCGTATCCATCGCGATATCATACTTCTTGGAATTCCCAAATCTTTGATGAGCTGGTTCTCCGACACAGCGAACATGCGGATGTAGTCCCTCGCTTTACGAAACAGTCCCTCTTCCTCACAGGCGTCACAAGTCGTTTTCTCGTAGCTCACCGGAAAGATTTTTCCACACATCTCACAGTACTTATGTGTTCCGAATTTGTTTTCCTCCATCATAGTATTCGCTCCCTTCTTCATTTACTTTGTTTTTAATTGTTGTCTTTCCTTCTTGACATTTTTTTATTATTTTGGATATATCTCTTTACAGATTCAAGCACCATTTCTCTGGAATACACGTGTTTTTCCCGCTCTTTGTTGGTACTTCGAAATCCTTTCACTCGCTTTAATGCCAAACGATGAAAGAATTCCATGTTTTTAATGGATCGCTCCATATTTTCTTTGGAAAACCGTGCACGCTCCTCCGCAAGCACTTCGCTCATTACCTGCGTTCGTTCCTGAACCGTGTTCACAAATACATCCATATGCTCGTTTAACGATTGTTCCAGCGCAATCACACGATGTTCAAAATCGGTCAGCGCAGAAATCGTCAACGTCATATCCGTTGTCAGCATTGCCATAAATACTAACGCAAAGAACTCCATCCACGCGGGTGTAATCCAATCCGTCAGCATTCTCATAAATGGCGCCAAAATATATACAACCAAAAGACCCGCCACGCCGAATCCAATGGATGCCGGAAGGCATATTCTTCCGTTAACATTAAAAGGGACACCACTATAGTCCCACCAATACGCATGAAACAGCTTTTCCAACGCGTAAGACGTCACATACTCTAAAATCATGCTGCCAAAAAAAGCAATCAGAAAAATCTGCCACCATACAAGCTCTGTCATTCCATGTAGTCCAACCATGTCCATGATAAACGTCATGAGTGTTGCACCTACTCCATATATCGGACACATCGGGCCATATAAAAAGCCCCGGTTCTGCCACTTTCCACTTTTTAATGTGCAAAATATCGACTCATAAATCCAACCCATCACACTAAAAAGCATAAAATATACAAAATACTTACTTATCCACATAATACTCTCTTTCGCATAAACAACGTTTCTGCAAGCGAAACATATTTATCCGCCAGACAAAGAATCCACGCCTCTTTGCTACGCGGCACCCGCGTAATCGTCAACGGCCACATATGTGTCAAAATCATCTGGCGTACATCTTCCTCCACTTGAAAATAGATACTCGCATTCTCACAAGAACGCTTCGGATGATGATAGCCATGCAACCGATGGGACTTGTCATTTTCATGCCAGTCATACAAGTAAAAATCATGCATGTACGCACCCTGAATCAAGGCGAACTCATTCGCTCCCAAATGCCATCGACGATTCACCAAAAAGCAAACCCGCGTCACCCGCTCTACATGTTCATAAGTAGAAATCACTCCATGCTGCATATACTGCTTCATTTCCTGTACTTTCACATGTTCGCGGTATATTTGCAGCAGTGCGTCTAATTGTGCCTGTTCTTCGCCGGTCAGTTCCATCTCTTTTCCTTTCACTAACTAGTTTTGTTATTCATGATACCGCCCTCAACAAAACATCCGCTCTTTGTGCCCGTCATGATAGCTCCCTTCGGGCAACCGGATACGGTATTGTTTTGCATCGACTGTGTGACCTTACAATTCATATTCAAACGAATTCCGTATGCGGTACAGTTTGTCACGGTATTACCATCTACGGTCGATGCAGATGCATAATTGTAAATGAGAATTCCGGTCTGGTCGATATTTGAAATCTGATTGTCATTTATCACATTTTCCGTACTTCCGACTGTCACGCGGATGCCGTTATAGGTTCCCTTATTCGGGTCTGCGGCATCATAATTTGCACCGGTAATTGTATTGCCGATAATCTTATTGTTTTTCGCATCTGATAATATAATTCCATAGCCGGAAGCTGAGATTTCATTTCCCTGTACGGTTACGCCTTCCACGTAGTAGTCACCTACCGGTACTTTCCCCTGATCTGCAGACGCTTCCTCCTGCTCGATGTTTCTGCCGTACAGTTCGATTCCTACATTTTTATCACAAAGTGCATGATAACGTACATCCATTTTATTATTTTCTATAATGGAATTCGCATTCGGCTGCATCTCTGCCTCATAAGGCTTCTTTCCGTTAAGTATCGAAGTGTAAATAGACTTTGCCGTTGTTTTGCTGTAATGGAATAGAATACCACCACCGACATTGTTCATCACATTTCCGGAAATCAATGCATTTTTATAATTTAAACACGCAATCGCTTCCTGCGTAATATTCTCGAATGTGTTGTTTTGTATTTTTACGTTTTCGATATAACTGTTTAGCAACAGCGAATGTGTACCGATACCTCTCGACAGATTCTGAAACGTATTTCCCTCTATCGTAATGTTTTTACACGGTGTTCCGTCAAATTTGAGACTGGTAAATGCAGTTTCGTTTGCGCAAATATCAATCTGAATCGCCTCACATTTTTCCGATGAATCTTTCACATCAGAATCGTGGAACTTACAGCCGATAATCTTTACTCCATCTACTGCTGCCATTTCTACCATGTGCTTTTCACTGCCGTGACTCATATCGATATTTTTTAACAGAATATTTTTTCCTCTGCACAAGCGAATACCGCTCGATGTATTGCTCTTCGAATTAATCCATGTACCGCCTTTAATCGTAATATTTTTGTATGCGTTGTATCCTTTTGCGGTCTGATTTTCTTCCGCACTTCCAGTTGAAATCATATTAAAGCTGCCTTTTTTCGATTTAATCGTACAACCGGACGCATCCAATATCGTATTACTCTTTATCTTCAATGATTCCGAAATATAATACGTTCCTTTCGGAATTTTTACGGTATATTTTTTACTTGCTTTTGCTCTCGCTGCCGCCTCTTTCAAAGCCGCATTCACATTTTTACTGATATCTTTTCCCTTTTTTACGACCGGCTTAATGGTTCTGCCGGAAATTGTATACTGTTTTTTTGCTGCTGCCTGCACAAAGTCCGTCGGAAGCATCACACCAACAAGTCCCAATACCAGTAGCATCGCAACAATTTTTTTCACTACTTTCATCTTATGTTCTCTCTTTCTTCTATAAAATACCTGCTACGCTAATTCGGTCAACGCTTTGCGAAGCTCGTCAATGTCATTTTGCGTCGTCGACCAGCTCGTCGCCAAGCGAACGACCGTATGATTTTCATCGTAGGCTTCCCAAAAGCTGACGCCGATTTGTTTTTGCAGTTGTTCCAGTTGTTTATTTTCAAAGATGACAAACTGCTGATTTGTCGGCGATTCCAAAAAGAACGGAATCCCATTTTCATGCAACAATGCTTTGAGCTGCTCTGCCATCTGAATCGCATGAGAAGCGATTTGAAGATACAACTCATCTGTAAATAATGTATCAAACTGTATCCCCAGCAATCTTCCCTTCGCCAGCAACGCCCCACGCTGCTTCACAAACGTGCGAAAATGCTTCGGCATGTTCTTTTTCGTGAAAACGACCGCTTCGCCGCACAATGCACCGACTTTTGTTCCACCGATATAAAACACATCGCAAATACGTGCAATATCTGCAAATGTCATATCACTTGCAGTGCTCATCAGCCCATAGCCCAAACGCGCACCGTCCAAATATAGCGGAATCTCATATGTATGGCAAATGTCTGCCAACTCACGCAGTTCCTTTTTGGTGTACAGTGTCCCGTATTCCGTCGGATGTGACACATACACCATTCCCGGAAATACCATATGCTCATGATTTTCATCCGCATAAAAGGTCTCCAAATATGCTTTCAACGATGCAGGCTCGATTTTTCCCTCCTTTTGCGGCACCGTCAAAACCTTATGCCCACCGGCTTCGATTGCACCGGCTTCATGTGTACTCACATGTCCGGTTTCTGCTGCAATCACGCCTTCGTACGCCCGCAATAAAGATGCTATTATAAGCGCATTCGTCTGCGTTCCGCCCACCAGAAATTCTACTTGTGCATCCTTGCAGTCACATGCTGCACAGATTTTCTCTTTTGCACGTGTACAGTAGGAGTCCATGCCGTAGCCCGACACCGCTTCCATATTTGTCTCTGCAAGACGCTCCAATATGCGCGGATGCGCTCCTGCAATATAATCACTTTCAAAGGATATCATTTCTTTCCCTCTTTTCTATTTTTCCTATCTTTCTATCCCATATGCTTTGCACACAGCCGCATATCTGCATTTCACCGCGCGCCGCATGCGCTCACTGCCGCCGCGCACTTAGATAAATTCATTATACACGAAAACAGACGGAAAATCCATATTTATCATAGATGGGACAATCCCTCGTGATTGTTCTGCCAAAACCGCATTTGCAAAATTTGCGGTCGTCTGTTTATTTGTTTTTTTTCAGGATATGTGCTATGATAAATGA
>JAGAOE010000130.1 GCA_017623885.1 Eubacterium sp.
GAAAATGTCAGTGCACCATAGGAGTTCAGCGCAATGCCATAGCGGTCATTTTCATCATAGTCTCCATCACCGTCAACATCTCCTGCAATTGAGCGTCCAAGCGTCATCATATTATCAAAGGTCCATGTGCCGTCTAACACCATATCATAGGGAGACTTTAAATCGTAGGCTTTTATCAGTTCTTTGTTGAAGAACAGTACACCCGTCGCTTCATAAGCAAGCAAGTTCATTGCACCAACAGCAAAATAACTTTTGTTGAGAATAGACCCTTCTGTAATCGCATTTTGATTCCACCACGGCATATCAAATTGCAGGTGCGGTATTTCCGTCAAATTCAAAGTCAGACCGACCACAGCCAAATTAAATGCAGTAATTACAGATGGCGTACTGAACTGATATGCATCGTCTCCCGCGCGGACAGCTGATGAAAACACTCGAAAATCTTGCTCAACTGCATGGATATGGATATTATATTTTTCTTCGAGAATAGAGTTCCGCAAAAAAATTGCATCGTTGACTGTATCACCGTTCATGCTCTCTGTGTCAATTTCGCAGAACAGAACATTCTGCGTGTCCGTCTTTTGTACGATACCGGTATAATCAATTCCGCCATAATTCATTGCTTCCAATTCCGGTGCCGGATAAGCGTTTTCCAAACGACTCTCCGATTCAGATTCCAAACCAGCAGCGTCTAATACGGAAGTCGTACCCGTTTCTGGTATATCAGAGATACTGTCTTTGCATCCGATGCAACAGAATATCAACGATGCACAGAAAAGTAATCTTATTTTGGTATTACATGTTCGTTTCATTATTATGACTATCGGGCTGTCGCATTAACATGACTCCATACGACTGTCGCATGCGACAGTCTATAAAATTCGTCTTTTTACTTTATCAAGCAAAATATCACTGTGTATTTTTGACAAAATACATCATGAAAACGCCAAATTCGGATCACTTCATGATTACGTTCTGCCGCAAATTTTCAATTTGCAACAGCCCCGTCTCCTTTCTCCATTGGAATTAGGCAATTGATAAAATGATTCCTCTTAAAATTTTTGTTATCAGGTTTTCTCTCCATATGCACGATTGACCAATATGCGGAGGCGGGAACTTTCATCTACAATTTTGCCGGCAAGGATATCCGTTTCAGTCACACATGCAAGCAGCAGTTCTTTTTCTGTATATCGTTTATAGTCATAAGCGATATAGATATGTCCAGTCTCATCCTCTGTGACATCCGGATAAGAAACGTCTGTGCGTTCGTCAATCATCAAATAGCCTTCCCAGGTTCTTCCGTCATCACGAGAGAGCATCGCCTTCAAATGATTTCTTCCGTTAAATTCATGGTGATTGACAAGTAAAAGATTTCCGCTATGGAGCCGACGAATACAAAAGCGTGAGCAGGGACCGCCAAGTCCGGTATCACTGTCACCGTACCAGGTATAACCGCCGTCATCGGAGAAAGATTGTCCTATCCCATTTTTTGCACGGATGAGCATCCAAAGACTTCCATCCTTTCGCTGCACCAGCATATGTTCATCAATCAGGCGGTTTTCATACGACGCATGACCAATAAGCGAGAATGTTTCCCCCTCATCACAGGAACAGTATACGTTTGGGAAGCGTTCGTTTTCCAAATGATTATACTCCGAGCTCATAAACTGCCAAATAGCGCAAGGAAGCAGCCAGTTTCCATTTTGAAGCACGGTAGGCTTGTTCATCATAATACCGTTTGCGATACGCCGCGGCGCGGAAAATCGGATTGCACAATCGTCAGATGCATCCGGCATATCACAGACAGAAGCCCAAACCCCCAAGCGCCCGTCATAGTGGGTGTAGCTCTGCGCCCAAAATATCCACAGTCGCCCGCGCGGATCAACCCACAAACAGGGGTCAAAGGTACGGCACATGGGTGTTGGAGGTTCTATCACCATAACAGGAGTAAATGGTGTTTTCGCATGATCATCGCTTTTATACAGCATGACAAAATTACCGCTGCCCTCATCGTCTTGCCCGGAATAAAAACAGTAATAAAGCCGTCCTCCAGCAGTCCTTTCTACGCCGGGAATGCCTTGAAAGCGTCGTTCACAATCTGCGTAACGGTGTCCTTCATTGTGAGTCATCGGAGCATAAACGATTCGTGATGGAAGCAGTGCCTCGTCTTTTGTTCCCATAACACAAGTATCTTCTAACATATAAACAGTCTCCTTTTTGTTCGTATATGCGAATTTGGTTTTGTTTTATTCGGTGATATCATTATAACATATACATCTTGAAATGTCAACACCTTATATGAAATTTCATCTTTCCGTGTAATAGAATGGCAGTTATAACTTTAATCTGCCGCCGAAATTTTATTTTCGTTTTTTTGATAAAAGATATTGACAAGCAGTCGATTATATGGTATAATTATAAGGTAAGCGAGATACAACAATTTCGCATGTATGGCGGAATAGCTCAGCTGGCTAGAGCAATCGGTTCATAC
>JAGAOE010000015.1 GCA_017623885.1 Eubacterium sp.
ATAATGACAACAGCAGAGATCATTGAGGTTATCAAAGGTTTAACCGTATTAGAGTTAAATGATTTAGTAAAAGCATGTGAAGAAGAGTTCGGCGTATCTGCAGCAGCAGGCGTTGTAGTAGCAGCAGCAGGCGGAGAGGCTGCAGCAGCAGAGGAGAAGACTGAGTTTGACGTAGAGTTAACAGAAGTTGGTCCTAACAAGGTTAAGGTTATCAAGGTTGTTCGTGAGGCAACTGGTCTTGGATTAAAGGAAGCTAAGGACGTTGTTGACGGAGCTCCTAAGATCGTTAAAGAGCAGGCTGACAAGGCTACCGCTGAAGATATCAAGGCTAAACTTGAGGCAGAGGGAGCTAAGGTTACTCTTAAATAATATAGCCCAACCCGGAAACATTACCCCACAGACGATTCTGTGGGGTTGTTTTTTAGGAATTATTTTTTACGGACAAAACAGCGAGTGTTTTTTCATAGATGAATGTGTTATAATTACTGTGATTTTGGTCAAAAATAAGGTGATATCATAGCGATAAAAGGATAATGAAAGAATGGGAAAACTGGAAACACATCAATTGCTAAAAGAGAGGTTGTCGCGCAAAGAGGGAATGCACCGTATTACAGACGAAGAGAGTAAACGCATCAAAGAGGTTATCATGGAGATAACGATGGATGTGGTAAATCTGTGTAAGGAGTTGCAGATTCCTTATATGTTGGGCGGCGGATCGGCATTGGGAGCAGTGCGTCATCAAGGCTTTATCCCTTGGGATGATGACTTGGATTTGAATATTCAAAGGAAATATATCGACAGATTGCTCCGTACGATAGAAGAACGCTATGGTGATAAATATGAGATAGAAGAGCCGCTTCGTACAGAAGGGTATTGGAGTTCGTTTATACAAATTCATAGAAAACAAACGGTGTTTCGTGAATATTTGTCACAAAAAGAAGAATGTTGTGGAATAAAAATTGATATCTTTGTGATAGAAAACACTTACGATTCGCCGATTTTACGATATATACACGGTATCCGCACGGATGCCGGATTGTTTTTGCTTTCCTGCTGTCGAATGTTTTTGTGGCGGGAAGAATATATGGCATTAGCGAAAGAAGATGCTTCTGCGCGTCGGACGATGCGCATCAAGCAACTCATCGGAATGCCGATTGCATTGGCACCGAGATTTTTTTACCGCCGTGTGCAGCAATGTATGCAGGCGTGTAAAAATGAGTCGTCAACCTATGTGACGATTCCTTCTGGCAGAAAGCATTTCTTTGGCGAACTGTATGAGCGCGATGCATTGCTGCCGACGGTTGAAATGGAATTTGAAGGACAGATGCTATCGGTGACGGCAGATTATGAGCAATATTTGGGAAGGCTTTATGGGGACTATCGGAAGTTGCCGCCGGAAGAAGAGCGGGAACAGCATGTGCTGTATGACTTGAAATTACCGGGTGAAATGCCGACGAAGCGTTTGTTGGACAAGCGCGAGACGCAAGAAGAATTGCTTCGAATGCTGGATTGTTTTGTGGAATACTGTAAAAAACATCGGTTGCGCTATTATCTGGTGGGTGGAACTTTACTGGGAGCCGTGCGACATCAGGGATTTATTCCTTGGGATGACGATATTGATGTCGGTATGCCGAGAAGAGACTATGAACGGTTTTTGGAATTAGAGAAAACGGAGCCGGTGGCACCGTTCCTGAAAGCGATTTCGGCGCAGGAGCAGACGCTGACGAATCCTTACTGTGAATTGTTGCATATGGATACGGAGCTGGAGCGTGATACGTCGAAATATATTCGGGAAGATTGTCAGATTCTACACTTGTTTATCGATATTTTTCCGCAGGATGGATGGCCCACATCGCGTGTGGGCGCGCGCGTGCTGGCAAGATATATGAAAGGCTGTCGCTATCTGATTCAGTGTAGTCGAGCGAAATTTGGAAAGGGTGTAAATCTGTTTCGAAAAATGGCAAAATTGCCGATGATTTTGATTGCGCGTTTGATTGGATGCCGTCGGTTGCTGCGACATGTCGATCGAATTGCAAAACGTTTTGATTATGACAAATGTTCGTATGTTGGAGCGATTACATACGGAATATATGGTGAGGGTGAACGTTGTCCGGGGAAAGAAGTGACAATGTTTACAGAAGTGGAATTCGAGGGTCGCAGTTTATGTGCACCCGGATGCTATGATAAATATTTGAAGCAGATTTATGGTGATTATATGACGCTACCGCCGGAAGAAAAGCGCAAAGATCACCGGCTGCGTGTGTGGCTGCGTGAGAATTGACGCGATATGAATATCGTGATACAATAGGCGCATTGCATAGAATGATGAGGAAAAATGACATGAAGGCTTATATAAAGTCGTTTCTGCAGTATCGATTTTTACTGCAGGAATTAGTGAAAAAAGGAATTAAACTAAAATATCGAAATTCATATTTGGGAATTATTTGGTCGTTACTGGAACCTCTTTTGACAATGGTGGTACTGACGATTGTTTTTGGTACGCTTTTGCAAAAGAGCTCAGACCCGACGTTCCCGATTTATGTGTTGTGTGGACGCTTGCTCTACGCTTTTTATTCAAATGCGTCAAAGGCGGCACTGTCTTCCATTCGAAAAAATGCTTCTATGATAAAGAAGGTTTATGTGCCGAAATATATCTATACGTTGTCCAGCATTTTATATAATTTTATTATTTTCTTGATCTCGCTGATTGTATTAGTGGTAGTGGGAGTTGTGTTGGGTGTTCGACCGAGCTGGTATTTGCTGCAGGCACCTCTTGTGCTCGTTGTCTTGTTGCTGTTTGCGATAGGAACCGGATATATATTGGCGACATGTGGTGTGTTTTTCCGTGACTTGGAGCATATATGGACGGTGGCACTCATGCTGATTATGTACACGTGTGCGATTTTTTATCCGGTCGAGCGTTTGCTTGCCAGCGGTTGGGCGTGGATTTTGCAGTGGAATCCGCTGTTTTGTCTGATAGATTGCTTCCGCAGTTCGATTTTTGGGGAGTGGATGAATCCGCAGTATTTTGTGTATGCAGTTGTATTTTCGGTGGTATCTATTATCGTAGGACTTGCTATGTTTTATAAGAGACAGGATGAATTTATTCTTCATATATAATAGGAACATGGCTGTGAAAAATATAAGAGGTTAAGCGATGGGAAAAAAGGCGTTAGAGTTAAATCACGTAGGTATGCGTTTTAACTTAAGCAAAGAAAAAACAGATACGTTGAAAGATTATGTCATCAAAATGTTTCGACGCGAATTGAAATATAATGAATTCTGGGCACTGAAGGATGTCAGCTTTACGATCGAAAAAGGAGATCGTGTCGGCATTCTTGGATTAAACGGTGCCGGAAAAAGTACACTGTTAAAAGTGATTGCAGGTGTATTCAAGCCGACAGAAGGAACGGTAAAAAAGCGTGGAAAAGTAGCACCTCTTATCGAGCTGGGTGCGGGATTTGAAAAAGAGTATACCGGAGCGGAAAACATTTATTTAAATGGCGCGCTGTTAGGCTATACGAAAGAATTTATTGATGAGAAGTATAATGAAATCGTGGAGTTTTCAGAGCTGGGAGATTTCATTAATGTACCGATAAAAAATTATTCGTCAGGTATGCGTGCGCGACTGGGATTTTCGATTGCCACGACGGTATCACCGGAGATTCTGATTTTGGATGAAGTGCTCTCGGTAGGAGACGCAAAGTTTCGAAAAAAGAGTGAAAAGAAAATTCTGGATATGTTCGATGAGGGCGTGACGGTATTGTTTGTTTCGCATTCATTGGCACAGGTCAAGCGCTTGTGTAATAAAGCGATGATATTGGAGCATGGCAGACTGATTGCATACGGAGATATCGAGGAAGTGGCAGCGCAGTACAAGAAAATATTGGGAGCGTGTGAAGATATGTCATTGCTTCCGGCTTCGGTGCGCCGTCAGATGAAAAAGAAAAAGAAGAAGCTCGCGGCGAAGAAAAAGCGTGAAAAGCAGAAAAAACTGGAAGAATTGCGCTTGCAGGAAGAGCAGCAGGTACAGCAGGAAAGTCCGCTGCAACATAGTAATGAGAATGAACTGCAAGATGAGCAGGGAGGAAAGCAATGATTTTTTCGATAATAGTTATCAGTTCAGATGTGGAAAAAGACAATCAGACGACAGCAGAGTGTTTGGTTCGTGAATGCGGTGCAATAAAAGAGAAGCCGCAGATTTTGATTTATGGAAATCATGTGCAGGATGCATCGTGGGTTCAGGATTTGAAAAATTGTGCGAATGTCGCATGCTATGAGAAAAATGAGTGTACAGATGCAGAGATTTATCAGCAGGCAATGGCTGTTTTGGACAGTGACTATACGACGGCGTTAAACGGCGGCGATACATGGTCAGATGGTGCATTGGCACAAATTGTTTCTATGATAGGTGAAAAAGCCGGGAAATATATATATATGTTAAATAAAGTGATGCCCGGTCCGTCGAGATGTGCGTTTGCCAGCTCGCTGCGCACGAACAATAATGGTACGGTAGACGTATATAAAGCGTATACGCGTTATCCGTTTTACTTTGGCGGTACATTCGTAAAAACAGAAACGTTGAAGAAACGTGTGTGGCATACAAAATATGGAATAGAAGCAGAGCGAGAGTTTTTCCTGAGCTTGTGCGCGAAGGTTCGAGAAGTGGGATTTTTGGACAGCATTCAGTATGTGAGCAGTATTTCGCGTGAAGGGGATGCAGTTTTTTATAAAGAAATCTACAATCCGGACTGGTACGAGAAGTCGCTTAGCGAATTCTGGCTTCCTTATATGCAGAAATGGAAACAGGATAAAGGCGAAATTCCGCTTTTTATTCAGTATCATTTGATGTTTACAATTGGCTGTCGTATTGCGAGCAATATGAACAACCTGAATAAGCATGTGATACCGGAAGGTCAGGAAATGCATTGTCTGGAGCTCATGCGTGAACTGCTTGGTTATGTGGATGATGATGTATTGTTCAATTGCCATCGCGTGAATGATTGCAAACAGAATGACAGTATTTACTGGTTCTATGGAATCTTAAAGTATGGCTCTGATTTTCATTTTGAAAAGAGATATCTTTCAGGTGCAATCTATTATGGCTACGGAAATGTGGTGTTGAACATGATTGATGGATTAAAGACCAATATTTTGTTTATGAATGAGCACGACGGTGTATTGCATATAGATGCAACGGTTCACCCGATTTTATATGCGATGTCAGAAGAAGTATACATCCAATTCCGAGGAAAGAAATATCCCCTGCAGTATACGGGACGTTACGGTCTGACAAAGGTATTCGGTGTCAGCATCTTAAAGAGACATCCGTTTTATGTGGACTTGCCGATGGATGGCGTGACCGATACGACCTTGAACTGCTTTGCGGTTATCGGTGGCGAAACGATTCCGATTGGATTTTCTTATGATTCGCACTTTAGCCGTATGGGCGGAAGATTTTCTGCCAGCTATTGGTGCTTCGGCACGAAACAGATGTATATGATGGTGAAGCAGTCCGGCGGACTTGCGATTCGTGCGATTACTGCAAAAGAACAAAAGAAACAGGAGCGTCGACTTAGCTGGGAGATGTTCCGCAAGCACAGCAAGCGTTCGTGGATGTTTTTGGCAGTGCGCAAGGCATACTTTTTCATGAAGCCGATTATGAAGCGTAAGCCGATTTGGATGTATTTGGACAAGATTTATAAAGGCGGAGATTCTTCGGAGTATTTATACCGCTATGCAAGTGTGCAGGATAATAACATCAACCACTATTATCTGATTGATAAAAAGACATCCGATTATGCGCGTTTGAAAAAAGATGGATTTAAACCGTTGGTGCGAGGCAGTATCAAGCATCGTTTGGTATTTTTGCTGGCAGATATGATGGTGATTTCAAATTCGACCGTATTTGCGTTCAATAATTTTGGAATCGTAAATTCCAGCTATATCCGCGATCTGGTAGATTTCCATGTGTGCTGTGTACAGCATGGTATGTCCGTGCAAAAAATTGCGGTAGCGCAGAATCGATTGCGCGATAATACACGCTTGTATTTCTGTGCATCACAATATGAGATAGAAAATCTGTCCAGACCTGTCTATGATTATGTGGGATACGATGCGTTAAAGCTCACGGGAGTTCCGCGTTACGATGGTTTGGTAGATGACGATAAAAAACAGATTATGATCAGCCCGACATGGCGTATGCAGGCGGCTGTGCCGGTACGTACGAGTGAAGGTGAGCAGCGTGATTACAATCCGATGTTTAAAGAAAGCACTTACTATAAAGTGTTCAATTCGCTGATTAATGATAAGCGGTTGATTGAAGCGGCAAAGAAGTATGGATACAGAATCAAATATGTACTGCACCCCATTGTCAGCGCGCAGGTGGATGATTTTGACAAAAACGATTATGTAGATGTGATTCCGGCGGTCGGTGACATGAGCTATGAGCGGATGTTCTGCGAATCCAGCCTGATGGTGACGGACTTCTCCGGTATCCAGTTTGACTTTGCGTATATGCGTAAACCGCTCGTATATTTGCATCATAAGGATATTCCGCAGCATTATGAAGAGGGAAGCTTTTTCTATGATACGATGGCGTTCGGAGAAATTGCGCATGACAATGATGAGTTGATTGACTTGCTGTGCGAGTATATGGCAAGCGGATGTAAGATGAAAGAAGAATATGTGCGCAGAGCAGATGATTTCTTCTATTATGATGATCGTGAGAACTGTAAACGAATCTATGATGTGATGATAGAGTATCAGGATAAATATGTGCTGAAGAAAGGGACGAAAGAATGAATATAGGTGTGATTTTTGCAGGTGGAGTAGGAAAGCGTATGAACAGTCGTGTGAAGCCGAAACAGTTTATCAATGTTTACGGAAAACCGATTATTATTCATACATTGGAAATATTCGAAAATCATGAAGAGATTGATGCGATTGTGGTGGCTTGTCTGGATACGTGGATTCCGCACTTGGAAGAATTGTTGCAGAAATTCAATATTCATAAAGTGGCAAAAATCGTTCCGGGTGGTGCATCCGGACAGGAATCTATCTATAACGGACTTGCGGCAGCAGAAGAGCTGGCAGCAGGTGAGCGCTCTATCGTGCTGATACACGACGGTGTACGTCCGTTGATTCATGCAAAGACCATTTCTGACAATATTGCATCTGTAAAAGAGCATGGTTCAGCCATTACGAGCGTGACAGTGAAAGAAACGGTGCTCGTCGTATCTGCAGACAACTCGATTGACAGTGTGCCCAAGCGAGAAGATACCCGTTTGGCACGTGCGCCGCAGAGCTTTTATCTGGATGAGATTCTGGCAGCGCATCGCAAGAGCATGGAGGAAAAATTGCCCGGATTTATCGATTCCTGCTCGCTGATGCAATATTACGGAAAGAAATTATATCTGATTGAAGGTCCGCAGGAAAATATAAAGATTACGACACCGGATGACTTTTATACGATGCGCGCATTATTGGATGCAAAAGAAGAAGCGCAGATTTATGGTCTGGAGGAATAGGCATGAATGGAAAGCAAGTTTTGACAGAGGATTTTCAGAATATAGTAGAGGCCGGATTGCCGTTGGATGAATTCAAGGGCAAGTCGTTTTTGATTACAGGAGCGACCGGTCTGATCGGCTCTTTGCTGGTGCAGACCTTGTTGTACTGCAATCAGGAGCATGCAATGGATGCGAAGGTCTATGCGATGGTGCGCGACACCGAAAAGGCAAAAAAAATATTCGGTGAGAATCCGTCGGGATTGGAATATGTCGTGGCAGATTTGGCAAAAGGTGAAATTGCCGCAGAGTTTGCCTGTGACTATGTAATTCATGCGGCAGCAGTTACGACTTCAAAGCTGATGGTTTCTGATCCGGTCGGAACGATTCGCACCGCGATTGATGGCACAGAAAAGCTGTTAAAGCTGGCAGTGGAGAAAAAAGCGTCATCTTTTGTATATATTTCTTCGATGGAAGTGTACGGACAGCCCAAGTCAGACGGAAAGACCGCAGAGAAAGATTTGGGATATATCGATATCGGAACCGTGCGTAGCTGTTATCCGGAAGGAAAGCGTATGTGCGAGTGCTTGTGTAATGCATACGCAGCGCAGTATGGGCTGAATGTCAAGAGCGCGCGTCTGGCACAGACATTCGGCGCAGGAATTCTACCGACAGAGAACCGCGTTTTTGCACAATTTGCCAGAAGTGCAATTAACGGTGAAAATATTGTGCTCCATACGACGGGTGAGTCCGAAGGAAATTATGTATATACAGCGGATGCCGTACGTGCGATTTTGATGTTACTTGTAAATGGGACTTCCGGTGAGGCATATAATATTGCCAACGAAGAGAGCCATACGACGATTCGTAACATGGCAGAACTGGTAGCAGAACAAATTGCGAATAATCAGATTCAAGTAGTGATTGACATTCCGAAGGATGCAGCGTCTTTCGGATATGCGCCGCCGGTGAAGATGCGACTGGATGCATCAAAAATGTGTGCACTTGGTTGGAAACCGACGGTTGGTTTAGCAGATGCGTATCGACGAATGATTGCTTGGATGAATGAATAACGTTTGTGCATAAAAATGTGTATGAAAATGGAATAGATGGACAAAAGCGGCTCTAATTATAAGAAAAGGAGACACTAGATGGATACCATAGAAAAAGGGACGAAGAAATTAAAAATATTGTTACTGACAAACCGTGATTCGGATAATGTGGGTGATCAGGTTATCGAAGCGAGTGATATTGCGCTGTTGCACGCAGTGATGGGAAATTTGGGATATGCGAGATCGCAGTACACCATCAATAGCCGTGCGGCATCCATTGTCACAAAAAAATATATGGCATCGAGAGATCCTAAGCATTTGAAAACAGCAGAAAAAGAGATTTCTGAAGCGGATTTGGTATTGTTTGGCGGTGCGCCGGTATTTAATTACGGATATCAGAACTTCTATGAGCGCACGGCACTCACGCTGGAGTTGGCGCAGAAGTACGAAAAACCTGTGATTTTTTCGGCGGTTGGAATTGAAGCATACAATGAAAACAATGCAAAATGTCAGCGTTTAAAAGCAACCTTGAATTTTGATTGTGTAAAGCAGATTACTACGCGTGACGGTTTGGAACGGCTGGAAAAATACAAAGAAAACGAACAGTTGACGATTGGTCTGGTTTCTGACCCGGCGGTATTCTCAGCGCCCGTCTTTGCGTCTTATACAAAGAAAAAACCGGTTGTAGTCGTGAAGAAAAAGTTTGGTATTTTTCCGGTGAAGATAGAAATTCCGCCTACCAAGCCGGCGAAAAAGAAGATTGGTATTTTTGTATTGCGCGCAAACGGATTTACCGACAATAAGGTCGATTTTCCGAAAGAGGAAGCGGCGCAGTTGTGGCTGGATTTGATGGCAGAGCTGAAAAAGCGCGGATATAGCTATGAGCTGATTACCAGCGGTCATTTCGGAGATGAGGCATTTTTGGATTACCTGATTCGAAATTATGATGTCAAGCTCAGCAAATGCGTATTTAACATGAATTCTCCGGAAGAACTGTTTGCGAAGATGGCAGAGTATGATGGTGTGGTATCGTGTCGTCTGCATCCGAGTATTATTTCGTTCTCTATGAATATTCCGGCGGTAAGTTTGATTTGGAACACAAAGGTCGTAGGATTTTATAATGGAATCGGATATCCGAATCGTGCGATTGAACGTGCAGACTTCAATGCAGTGGCGATTACCGACCGTTTGGAAGCGGCAATGGCAGAGGGTGTGGAGAAAGACACCGCCTATCTCATGAGTGTGTATGAGTCGCTGTTTCACGGCATTCGTCAGGTGTTCTGTCCGGAAAAGACAACGATAGAGCCCTACGATTATGACAAACTGTTGAGTGAGTTGCCGGCGTTTAAGGGAACATCAAAGAATGAGAAACTGTTGAAGCTACAGAGAAAATTCCGACGTGTATATGAATTGTGTAATAAGCGTCTGGATCAGAATACAGAACTAAAAGAAGAAATACTGGCGCTGAAGGAAGAAATTCGACAGCTAAAAGAAAATGCATAAATGTGTTGCGGCGTTGGTAGGATGTGAAAGAGGAATTTGAGTGAAAAGAAGAATTACAGTATTTTTTACAGTTATTGCCATTTTGTGCATGACGTTACTTCCGGCAACACCTGTAAAAGCAGCGGCAATAAATGAACTGAACATCTACGCATTGTATCTTGGCGATGTGGAAAAAGGTGATTCGGTTTTGCTGGAATCAAAAGGACAATGCCTGCTCGTGGATATCGGGAGTGATGCACACTCGCAGGTGATCGCGGATCAATTGAAACGAATCGGTATCACGACCGTAGATATTCTGTTTAGTCACCTGCATGTAGACCATACAGCGGGAACATTGACAGATGCGGCGGCAGGCTTGGAATTGCTTCGGCAAAAAGGAATTACCATCAATACCTTGTATGTGCCGGCGATGCATTTTTCAAATCAGTCGAGCAGATACATGGCGCGCTATTCGCAATTGCAGAATTATCAGATAAAAAAAGGCGTGGCGCAAATCAAATATCTGGGAATCGGAGATGAGATTCGTTTCGGAGATGTGACGGGAAAAGTTCTCGGACCGGTGGATACATGGAAAAACTATCCGGGACGTTACACGCAGTACAAAAATATGGATGACCGCTATACCAGATATGAGAATAACGGTTCGCTAGCGATGATATTTACATGTGGAAATACGAAGTATTTTACGGCAGGTGACAGTTATTCTGAAGAATCGAATGCGTTAGCGGGACGTTATGGCGATGAGCTTCGCTGTGATATCATGAAATTGTGTCATCACGGAATCGGTTCTGGAAATACGAAAGCATTGATGAAAGCGGTCCAGCCAATATATTCATTTGTGCCAAACAGTGGTGTACAGAATGTGAGTGCGACGACAGGAAAGTGGAGATCCTATACGTCAACGAAGCGTGCTTCGAGCTATGGAATGTGTTATCTGATTGGTAGCGAGAAAAAAACATTGATTTATCGAATTGCGGATGATGAGATTACGCTGTATCAGGGAAATACCATTTCGGAAAAGAACAAAATGACCGGTTGGCAATACCTGTACGGAGCAGATGGCGTGAATCGCGATCACGACATGTTTTATCTCGATAAGCAGTGTCGACCGCTGACCGGAATTCAAAAAATCGGTGAAAACTATTACCGATTTAAAGCCGGCGGACAGATGGATTACGGCAAGTATTCCGAGGATGGCGAGTATCTGGGATGGAAGAGTTTTTCAAAAGGAAATCGCTATTATAAATGGTCAGAGGATGGAAAGTATGCATATATGAGCTATGGAGCAACGAATGTGGATGACCAATATCTGTACTTTAATGAAAAGGGCTATCAGGTATTCGGAAAGCTGGAAGATTCGGTGCAGATTGTAAAGCTCATGGATGGCTATTATGCACTTGATAAGAATGGTGTTTTGACAACAAATGACTGGGAAGAGCAGGATGGTATGTTGTATTATTTTGGTCAGAACGGAAAGATGTTGCGTGACACCATAAAGAAGATTGGGCAGGATTATTACTTGTTTGACACAGACGGAGCTGTCTTGATGGGAAATTCCGGAACGGAATTCTATGAATTTCAGGGAAATACCTATGCGGTTCGTGCAGACGGTACGTTAGTTGTCGGAAAGTGTGCATCTGTCGGCGGAACAAAGTATTGCTTTGATCAGACCGGTGTTGTTCAGAAAAACAAAATGATAAAAATAGGAAAGAAAAATTATTATTTTGGCGAGGACGGCGAGATGCTCTGTGACCAGAATATTAAAATTAACGGAAAAACCTATCAGTGCGATTCTGATGGTGTGATGAGTGAATTGAAAAAGACCGTAGAAAACGAGGAAAAGGAAGAGGTGTGATGGACGCCTTTTCCTTTTTGTTTGATAGGAAATTCCTATCAAATAAAAAATGCTCCGCGAGGATCGCACTGCGGCGGAACAGCAGTATGTCGCTTGTCGCGACCCGCCGCAGGTGGAGAATCTCTCTTGCGAGATTCTTTGTTCTCTGTTTTTGAAAATTATGGTTGACGTTTCTTGGGACTTGTGTTATCATGGATGATGCTTTATTGTGGTAAATAGGCTAATTCTGCGCTCTTATCGGTGCAGATGGTCAAATAAATAATAACGAGAGGTGATACGTCAATGGAGAAAAACAGAATACGTCCGGTACAAGCTGGCAAGAGCCTGCGTATGAGTTACTCAAGACAAAAAGAAGTTCTGCAGATGCCGAATTTGATTGAGGTGCAGAAGGACTCTTATCAGTGGTTCTTGGACGAAGGTTTAAAAGAAGTGTTTGCAGATATCTCTCCCATTTCGGACTATAGCGGACATCTGAGTCTGGAATTTGTTGATTTTACATTATGCGCAGATGATGTGAAATATACGATTCCTGAATGTAAAGAGCGTGATGCGACATATGCAGCACCTTTAAAAGTAAAAGTCCGTCTGTATAATAAGGAGACAGAGGAAATCAATGAGCATGAGATTTTCATGGGTGATTTGCCGCTGATGACAGAGACAGGTACGTTCGTAATCAACGGAGCAGAGCGTGTTATCGTCAGTCAGCTTGTTCGTTCGCCCGGTATCTATTACGGAATCACCCGTGATAAGGTCGGAAAAACGCTGTATTCCTGCACTGTCATCCCGAATCGTGGTGCATGGTTAGAATATGAGACAGACTCCAATGACGTATTTTATGTTCGTGTAGATAGAACGAGAAAAGTTCCGATTACCGTGCTGATTCGTGCACTTGGTCTCGGAAGCAATCAGGAGATTATCGACTATTTTGGTGAAGAACCGAAGATCGTTGCAAGTATCGGCAAGGATGTATCTACCAATTATGAGTCCGGATTGCTGGAATTATACAAAAAGATCCGCCCGGGCGAGCCGTTGACGGTTGAGAGTGCAGAGAGCTTGATTTCTGCTATGTTCTTTGACCCCAGAAGATATGATTTGGCGAAGGTAGGTCGTTACAAGTTTAATAAGAAGCTGGCATTTAAGAACCGTTTGCGTGGTCAGGTGCTGGCAGAGGATGTAATCGATCCTTCTACCGGTGAAGTGATGGCTGAAGCCGGTACACAGCTCACAAGAGAAATGGCAGATGAGATTCAGAATGCTGCTGTCAGATATGTGATGATTCAGACCGAAGAGCGCAACGTAAAAGTGCTGTCTTCTATGATGGTAGAGCTTGGCGCATGGGTACCTGAGCTTGCAGATAAAGCGTTGCAGAAAGAACTCGGCATCAATGAGCTGGTTTATTATCCTGCATTAAAAACAATTTTAGAAGAAAATTCTTCGATTGAAGATATTAAAGAAGCAATTCGCAAAAATGTGCAGGAGTTGATTCCGAAGCACATTACAAAAGACGATATTTTTGCTTCTATTAACTATAATATGCATTTGGAGTGGGGGATCGGAAATGATGACGATATCGACCACTTAGGAAATCGTCGTATCCGTGCTGTGGGAGAATTGCTCCAGAATCAGTACCGCATCGGTCTTTCAAGATTAGAGCGTGTAGTGCGCGAGCGTATGACGACACAGGATTTGGAAGGTATTTCACCCCAGAGCCTGATTAATATCAAACCCGTAACTGCAGCAGTGAAAGAATTCTTTGGTTCTTCTCAGTTGTCACAGTTCATGGATCAGAACAACCCGCTTGGTGAGTTGACGCATAAGAGACGTTTGTCTGCGTTAGGCCCCGGTGGTTTGAGCCGTGACCGTGCGGGATTTGAGGTGCGAGACGTTCACTATTCTCATTATGGACGTATGTGCCCGATTGAGACCCCGGAAGGTCCGAACATCGGTTTGATTAACTCTTTGGCATGCTATGCCCGCATCAACGAATATGGTTTTGTTGAAGCACCGTATCGTAAGATTGACAAGACTGATCCGAAAAATCCGCGCGTAACAGAAGAAGTTGTTTATATGACAGCGGACGAAGAAGATAATTATCATGTAGCACAGGCGAACGAAAAGCTGGATGCAGAAGGACACTTCATGCGTAATTCTGTATCAGGACGTTATTTGGATGAGACGCAGGAATACGATAAGACCATGTTTGAGTACATGGATGTCTCTCCGAAGATGGTGTTCTCTGTAGCGACTGCGTTGATTCCGTTCTTGCAGAACGATGATGCGAACCGTGCGCTGATGGGTTCCAACATGCAGCGTCAGGCAGTGCCGCTTTTGAGTACCGAAGCTCCGGTAGTCGGAACCGGTATGGAGCCGAAGGCAGCAGTGGACTCTGGTGTGTGTGTAGTGGCAAAGAAGTCCGGTACGGTTGAGAAAGCACAGTCTGATGAAATCTGGATTAAGAATGATGATGGAACGACATCAAACTATCGTTTGACTAAGTTCTCCAGAAGTAACCAGAGTAACTGCTACAATCAGAGACCGATTGTATTTAAGGGCGACCATGTGGAGGCAGGAGAAGTCATTGCAGACGGACCGTCTACTTCACAGGGAGAATTGGCGTTAGGAAAGAATCCGTTGATCGGATTTATGACCTGGGAAGGTTATAACTACGAGGATGCGGTTTTATTAAGTGAGCGTCTGGTACAGGATGACGTATATACCTCTGTTCATATCGAAGAATATGAGGCAGAAGCACGTGATACCAAGCTCGGACCGGAAGAAATCACCCGTGATGTACCCGGTGTCGGTGAGGATGCATTAAAAGATTTGGATGAGCGCGGAATTATTCGTGTTGGTGCAGAAGTGCGTGCAGGAGATATCCTGGTTGGAAAAGTAACACCGAAGGGAGAAACCGAGCTGACAGCAGAAGAGCGTCTGCTCCGTGCAATTTTCGGTGAAAAAGCACGTGAGGTACGTGATACATCTTTGAAAGTACCTCATGGTGAATATGGTATTGTCGTAGATGCGAAAGTATTTACGAGAGAAAATGGAGATGAATTATCTCCCGGTGTAAATCAGGCGGTTCGTATCTATATCGCACAGAAGAGAAAGATTTCTGTCGGCGATAAGATGGCTGGTCGTCATGGTAACAAGGGTGTCGTTTCCAGAGTGCTTCCGGTGGAGGATATGCCTTTCCTTCCGAACGGACGTCCTTTGGATATCGTATTGAACCCGCTGGGCGTACCTTCACGTATGAACATCGGACAGGTGTTGGAGATTCACTTGAGTCTGGCTGCGAAAGCACTTGGCTTTAATATTGAAACTCCGGTGTTCGATGGCGCACGAGAAATTGATATTCAGGATACGCTTGAGCTTGCAAATGATTATGTAAACTTCGAGTGGGAAGACTTTGAAGCAAAATACAAAGATACCCTGCGCGAAGATGTGATGGAATACTTATCTGATCATAGAGATCACAGAGAATTGTGGAAAGGTGTACCGATTTCACGAGATGGAAAGGTACAGCTTCGTGATGGACGTACCGGAGAACCGTTTGATTCACCGGTTACTATCGGACACATGCATTATCTGAAACTGCATCATTTGGTAGATGACAAGATTCATGCACGTTCTACCGGACCTTACTCTCTGGTTACCCAGCAGCCGCTCGGTGGTAAAGCACAGTTCGGTGGACAGCGTTTCGGAGAGATGGAAGTATGGGCACTGGAAGCATACGGTGCATCTTATACCTTGCAGGAGATTTTGACTGTGAAGTCCGATGACGTTGTTGGTCGTGTGAAGACCTACGAGGCGATTATTAAAGGTGATAATATCCCTGAACCCGGTATCCCTGAGTCTTTCAAGGTTCTTTTGAAAGAGCTTCAGTCTTTGGGACTGGATGTTAAGGTATTGGATGAAAATCGTCAGGAAGTAGAGCTGATGGAGATCAGCGAGTATGGAAATACAGACCTGAATGCCATCATCGCAGGAGATAAGGACTTTGCATTTGAGGACAGCGAGAGCTTTTCAAAGCGCGGATTCTCGAAAGTGGAATTTGACGAAGATAGCGAGGAGCTTGTAGCAGTGGAAGAAGACGAGGAGCCGGAAGACCTCGATGATGATTTTGGAGCAGAGGATTTTGATGACGATGCTCTTTTAGATGATGAAGAGTAGAAGGGAGTGCCAACATGCCTGAAACAGCAAATAAAGAAAACTACCAGCCAATTTCATTTGACGCAATTCAGATTGGGCTGGCCTCACCTGAGAAAATCAGAGAGTGGTCTCGCGGCGAAGTAAAAAAGCCTGAGACCATCAACTACAGAACATTAAAGCCTGAAAAAGATGGTCTGTTTTGTGAAAAGATATTTGGACCCAGCAAAGACTGGGAGTGTCACTGCGGAAAGTACAAAAAAATCCGCTATAAAGGAGTTGTCTGCGATCGATGCGGCGTAGAAATTACAAAAGCAAATGTTCGTAGAGAGCGCATGGGTCATATCGAGCTGGCTGCTCCGGTATCCCACATCTGGTATTTCAAGGGTATCCCGTCACGTATGGGATTGATTCTTGACTTATCACCCCGTACATTAGAGAAAGTATTATACTTTGCTTCTTATATTGTATTAGATCCCGGAAAGACGGACTTGTCAGTAAAGCAGGTGCTGACTGACGCAGACTATCAGGCTGCTGTAGAAAAGTATGGTAGAAATTTCCGTGTTGGAATGGGAGCTGAGGCGATTTTAGAGCTTTTACAGTCGATTGATCTGGAAAAAGATTCAGCAGAGCTGAAAGCAGCACTTGTGGATGCGACAGGTCAGAAAAAAGCACGTATTATTAAGCGCTTAGAGGTTGTAGAAGCATTCCGTGAGTCAGGAAATAAGCCGGAATGGATGATTATGACCGTAATCCCGGTTATTCCTCCGGATTTGCGTCCGATGGTACAGTTGGACGGAGGTCGTTTTGCGACATCTGACTTGAACGATTTGTATCGTCGTATTATCAACAGAAACAACCGTCTGCGCAGATTGTTAGAGCTGAATGCGCCGGACATCATTGTGCGTAACGAAAAGCGTATGTTGCAGGAAGCTGTAGATGCGCTGATTGATAACGGACGCAGAGGCCGTCCGGTTACCGGACCCGGAAACCGGGCATTGAAGTCTCTGTCTGATATGTTAAAGGGTAAATCCGGACGTTTCCGTCAGAACCTGTTAGGAAAGCGTGTAGACTACTCCGGACGTTCCGTTATCGTAGTAGAGCCGAAATTAAAAATTTATCAGTGTGGTTTGCCCAAGGAGATGGCGATTGAGCTGTTTAAGCCGTTCGTTATGAAAGAATTGGTAGCAAACGGAACTGCACATAATATCAAGAGTGCGAAGAAGATGGTAGAACGTCTGCAGACAGAAGTTTGGGATGTCTTGGAAGACGTTATTAAGGAGCTTCCGGTTATGTTAAATCGTGCACCTACATTGCACCGACTTGGTATTCAGGCGTTTGAGCCGATTCTGGTAGAAGGTAAGGCGATTAAGCTGCATCCGTTGGTATGTACAGCGTTTAATGCGGACTTCGACGGTGACCAGATGGCGGTGCATCTCCCGCTTTCACAGGAAGCACAGGCAGAGTGTCGTTTTATGCTGCTCTCACCGAACAACCTGTTAAAGCCTTCTGACGGTGGCCCGGTGGCAGTACCTTCACAGGATATGGTCCTTGGTATTTACTATCTGACGATGGATAAGGTGCCTGATTTCTCAAAGGATGGCGTGGTAGCAGTAAATGAAAAGGTTTACGATTCGAAAGAACAGCTGACTGCATCGTTAAATGTAGGAGAAATCAAGGTAGAAGATATGATTCACTACCAGACACATGATGAGTCTGAGCGTGAAGTAATCTGTACACCGGCTGATATTTTAGGCCGTTATTTCAGCAGTACCAATCAGGCATTGCTGGCATATGAGAACGGAGCAATCAGCTTACATCAGACCATCCGTGTGCATCAGGAAGCTGTGACCGCAGAGGGTGAAGCGGTTTCTGGAACGATTGAGACTACACTCGGACGTTTGATTTTCAACGAAATTATTCCGCAGGATCTCGGCTTTGTAAAAAGAGAGAAGCCGGAAGACTATCTTCAGTTAGAAGTAGACTTCCACGTAGGAAAGAAATATTTAAAGAAGATTCTTGAAAAAGTAATCAATATTCATGGTGCGACCAGAACTGCTGAAGTGCTGGATGATATCAAGGCAATGGGTTACAAGTATTCTACTCGTGCTGCGATGACGGTTTCGATTTCTGATATGACCGTACCTCCGCAGAAGCCGCAGATGATTCAGGATGCACAGAATACGGTAGATGAGATTACAAGACAGTATAAGCGTGGACAGGTAACAGAGGAAGAACGTTACAAAGAAGTTGTCGAGACATGGAAAGAGATGGATGATGCTCTGACCAAGTCACTGTTAGACGGACTGGATAAATACAACAACATCTTTATGATGGCAGATTCCGGTGCGCGAGGATCTGATAAGCAGATTAAGCAGTTGGCAGGTATGCGTGGTTTGATGGCAGATACAACCGGTCGTACGATTGAGTTGCCGATCAAGTCAAACTTCCGTGAAGGTCTGGACGTTTTGGAATACTTCATGTCAGCGCATGGAGCTCGTAAAGGACTTTCCGATACAGCGCTTCGTACAGCCGACTCCGGATATTTGACCAGACGTCTGGTAGACGTATCACAGCATATGATTGTTCGCGAATCAGACTGTTGCGAAGGAACCGGTCGAGAGATTCCGGGTATGTATGTAAAAGCGTTTATGGACGGCAAGGAGGAAATCGAAAACCTTCAGGATCGTATTACAGGACGTTTTGCAGCAGAGACGATTTATGACAAAGACGGAAACATTATCGTAAAAGCAAATCATATGATTACACCCAAGCGTGCAGAAGCAGTGATGGCAAAGGGTGTTGGCAAAGATGGCGAACCGATTACGACAGTTAAGATTCGTACGATTTTGACTTGCCGCTCACATATGGGTGTTTGTGCAAAATGTTATGGTTCAAACATGGCTACCGGTCAGGCCGTACAGGTCGGAGAAGCAATCGGTATCATCGCAGCACAGTCGATCGGAGAACCCGGTACACAGCTTACGATGAGAACCTTCCATACCGGTGGTGTAGCTGGTAACGATATCACACAGGGTCTTCCCCGTGTCGAGGAAATTTTTGAGGCAAGAAAACCGAAAGGACTTGCGATTATCACAGAGTTTGGCGGTGTTGCTACCATTAAGGACACCAAAAAGAAGCGTGAAATCATCGTTACCAATCAGGAAACCGGTGAGACGAAGAGCTATCTGATTCCTTACGGTTCACATATCAAGATTGTAGACGGAGCTGTGCTGGAGGCCGGTGATGAGCTGACCGAAGGTTCTGTAAACCCGCATGACATCTTGAAGATTAAGGGTGTGCGTGCCGTACAGGATTACATGCTGAGAGAAGTACAGCGTGTATACCGTTTGCAGGGTGTAGAAATCAATGATAAGCATATCGAGGTAATCGTACATCAGATGCTGCAGAAAATCCGTGTAGAAGAGAATGGAGATTCTGAATTCCTGCCCGGTACAATGGTAGATACATTAGACTTCGAGGATACCAATGAAAGACTCGAAAGCGAAGGAAAGACTCTGGCAGAAGGAACACAGGTATTGCTTGGTATTACCAAGGCATCACTTGCTACCAATTCGTTCCTGTCAGCGGCATCCTTCCAGGAGACGACAAAGGTTCTGACAGAAGCAGCGATTAAGGGTAAGGTCGATTCGTTGATCGGTATGAAGGAAAGTGTTATTATCGGTAAGCCGATTCCTGCGGGAACAGGTATGAAGCGTTATCGTAATATCAAGTTGGATTCCGATGAGCGTATGGAGGCTTTATTGGCAGAAGAAGCTGAAGAAGAAGTTTATGTAGCGGATGAAGCAGAAGAACCGAATGATGCAGCTTTTGTTGACAGCTTTGATGAGAGCGATGATTTTGCTGATGATGAGGCAGAAGATTTTGCAGAAGAAGTTGCTGACGAGGAAGAAGAATAGAATATTCGAAATGCGTATTTAAGCGTTTGAATGAACAAAAGATGGCGGTGCAGGCAAATGGGATTTGTCGCATCGCCTTTTTGTTAATAACAATAAATGTACGAATGACACGAACTTTCTTACTGATTTTATGAAAAGCTCTTGACAGCCGCGATTTTGGTGTCTATAATATTTTATCGTGCAGACAATTGCTTTACTGGCTATTTCTGCGCCAAAAACAACCGGACAGAATGTCCGGAAAACAACTATAAAAACAGGAGGTGAATAGAATGCCGACATTTAACCAGTTAGTAAGAAAAGGAAGACAGAGCACCGTTAAGAAGTCTACCGCACCGGCTTTACAGAAGGGATTTAACTCTTTAAAGAAAAAGTCGATCGATGCTTCTTCTCCCCAGAAGAGAGGTGTCTGCACCGCAGTTAAGACTGCTACTCCTAAAAAGCCTAACTCAGCGCTTCGTAAGATTGCCAGAGTACGTCTTTCAAACGGAATCGAAGTAACAAGCTACATTCCCGGAGAAGGCCACAACCTGCAGGAGCATAGTGTCGTTCTGATCCGTGGTGGTCGTGTTAAGGACTTACCTGGTACACGTTACCACATCATCAGAGGTACATTAGATACCGCTGGTGTAGCGAACAGAAAGCAGGCGCGTTCAAAATATGGCGCTAAGAGACCGAAAGCTGCAAAATAATTTTTGCATGAGTTAGAGTTGTACCACAAACAGAACTAAGGTAAGTGTTGGAAGATTCTATTTCCCAATCACAATAGATTTCCGCACGGACACATTAGAGGACACATGTGAGTACCGATGATTTAACGACGCTTACGAGGAGAGCAAATCCGAATTTGCATGCAGGAGAGTTTCGAATGCATGAGAAATCCGATTTGTCCGGTAAAACCGACAGCTATTATCGTAGATATAGCTGCTCTTCGAGTGAAAAACGAATATTGTTAAGGAGGGAAGTATCGTGCCGCGTAAAGGACATACTCAGAAAAGAGAAGTATTAGCAGATCCTATTTACAATAATACTGTGGTCACCAAGCTTATCAACAACATCATGTTAGATGGTAAGAAGGGTGTAGCACAGAAGATTGTATACGGAGCATTTGCCAGAGTAGAAGAGAAAGCTGGCAAGCCTGCATTAGAAGTATTTGAAGAAGCAATGAATAACGTAATGCCCTTACTTGAGGTAAAGGCAAGACGTATCGGTGGAGCTACCTACCAGGTACCGATCGAGGTTCGCCCTGATCGTCGTCAGGCATTGGCTCTGCGTTGGTTGACCATGTTCTCACGTAAGAGAGGCGAGAAGACTCAGGAAGAGAGATTGGCTAACGAGATTATGGATGCAGCAAATAATACCGGTGCATCTGTTAAGAGAAAAGAAGATATGCACAATATGGCAGAGGCAAACAAAGCTTTTGCACATTATAGATTCTAAGATTCTAATAGGAGGAAAAAACCTTGGCTGGAAGAGAATATCCGTTAGAGAGAACCAGAAACATTGGTATTATGGCGCATATTGATGCTGGTAAGACTACCACAACAGAGCGTATCTTATACTATACTGGTGTTAACTATAAAATCGGTGATACTCATGAAGGTACTGCTACCATGGACTGGATGG
>JAGAOE010000131.1 GCA_017623885.1 Eubacterium sp.
CTGGTAGAGTATACGTTTCCGCTTGCAAAGGCGATGAAGCCATCTGCACTTTTTGTTCATGCAGTGACATTTCATGACATTACACAGCATGTGTGTGGTGCGCAGGGAATGGTCGCTACCGGTTTTCGTTTGGGAAGCTTTTTGGCAGATCGGATGAACAACAGCTATCCGAGAGGAAAGTGTTTGAAACACTCGGAAGGTGTTATGATTTTGCCGTTAGAAAAAAAGCATGCAGGAAAGATTTTTGTTTCGAAAGAGCTGGATGGATATATTGGCAAATGTTATGAGCGGTTAAAGATGTCTTATGAGATTTGTGGAAAAAAAGAAGATTATCAACACAGGAAGGCGACACTTTTGTGGGAAAAGGACGAACTTCAAAGAACGGTATTGATAAAAGTGTTAAGGTATGGAGAAGATTTAATCTCACAGATACAGTCCTTGATGGCGCAACAGAGAGAGCCGTATTGGACGTATCAGATTTCGTTGCCAGTTGATGTGGGTCAGGCGATTACGGCATATGAACAATTAAAACTGCTCGGATTTTTCTTTACAGGATTAAAGGCAGCATGTGCGCAGAAAGAGCAGATTTACATGCAATGGTGCGGCACGATGGAATTGTATATGGAAGAGTATGCATTGACAGAGCAGTTTCAGAATGTCCGTGAACACATACAGACATTTTATGACAGGAGGGAACGTGAATGAGTCTTCGTAAAAAGATAATAGGAACGTGTGTAGGCAGTACAATGCTGGTTGCGGTGACAATTGGCATTTTTATGCTGATTCAGATGGGTGTACTGAAAAACGAAGTTATCAAGTCGAATAGTGAGTTTTCGGCTACAGCGGGAGATATGTCTGCGGAATCGATGACGGCGCAGATGCGCCAGCGCATGATGGATGTGACAAAAAGTAATGCGAATGTGGCCAATTCAAAATTTGAAGAACTGGAAAAGCAGGTGACAACACAGGCGAATCTGGCACAGAAGCTATACGAGTCGCCGGATTTGTATGGAAGACGCACAATCGAAGAACCGAAAGCGGAAAATGACGGTTTACTGTGTGTGCAGCTATTGCATTCTGAGAAAGTCACTGATTTGACGAAAGCGTCTGTGGCAGATGAAATTGGTTTATTAGGTAATCTGGCTGATCCGATGTATGAGATAAACCAAAACTTTGAGAATATGGCATCAAATTATGTGGCAATGGAATCCGGGCTGATGATACAGGCTGACTATATATCGGCATCAAAACTGGCAGAAGATGGTAGTGTATTGCCTTATGAAGCGGATACAAGACCTTGGTATATCGGTGCGGAAAGCACAAAAAAAGCATATTTCACGCCGGTTTCCAGAGATGCGCATACGAGTGATGTCGGTATTATGTGTGGTGTTCCGATTTTCGTGGATGATAAATTTGCCGGTGTGGCAGGTGCCGGAATGTATTTACATAATATTGAGGAAATGGTAGCAGATATCCGTTTGGGTTCAGACGGCTATGCGTGTATGATCAATCAGGACGGTCAGGTTATTTTTTCGCCGAAGGAAGACGGTGAGCTGAAAGTTGACATAGAAAATCAAACAGATTTGCGAAACACAGATAATATATCTCTGGGTGCAGTGATTCGCAGTGCATTAGCCGGAAGCTCCGGTGTGACGATTATGGAGCTGGATGGTGCACAGCATTATGTGGCATATGCGCCGATGAAAAAAGTCGGCTGGGCATTTCTCACCGTATTGGCAGAAGAAGAGGTATTGGCGTCTACAAATGCATTGTTAGATGAGATGTCGCATCGTTCACTGCGCACGGTAACGAAAATTGAAAAAACAATACAGTTGTCTATGATATCGCTTAGTATAGCGGTGATTGTTTTCTGTGCAATCGGTATGCTTATCTCCATGTTTGTTTCCGGAAAAATTGTAAAGCCGATTCAGCTATTGACGGAGCGTGTGCAGGCAATCGACGGAGAAAATCTCGATTTTACTTGGGAAAGCGATACAAAAGTGCAGGATGAAACGGCTGTGTTGGCAAATGCATTTTTGAATATGACACAGAAAATGAAGCAGTATATTATTAATATTACTGAAATCACGGCAGAAAAGGAACGTATTGGAGCGGAGCTGAATGTAGCTACCAAAATTCAGGCAGATATGTTGCCCAAGATTTTCCCGGCGTTTCCGGAGCGAACGGAGTTTGATGTGTATGCACAAATGGATCCGGCGAAAGAAGTCGGAGGAGATTTTTACGATTTCTTCCTGATTGATGACGACCATTTGGCAATCATTATTGCAGATGTGTCGAGTAAAGGCGTGCCGGCTGCGTTATTTATGGTTATCGCAAAGACGTTGATAAAAAATCATGCGATGAATCAGGAATCATTAAACGACGTATTTTATAAGACGAACAACCTGCTGTGTGAAGGAAATGAAGAGGGAATGTTTGTTACGGCATGGATGGGTGTGCTGACGATTAGTACCGGAGATTTTGAATTTGTAAATGCAGGTCACAATCCGCAGTTATTGATGAATACGGATGCCTATGAATGGATTGATGCAACACCCGGTTTCGTATTGGCAGGCTTGGAAGGAATTCCGTATACCAGTCAGCAAATGAAACTGAAGCAGGGTGCTCGAATATTCTTGTACACAGATGGTGTGACGGAAGCACAGAATCGTGCGAATGAGCTTTTCGGTGAGGACCGATTGCTGGAAAGCTTGGAAAAGAACGGAAAACTTCCGTTGTCTGAGATGATAAATGCAGTGAGAGCAGATATCGATGCGTTTGTTGGCGACGCAGAACAATTTGACGATATTACAATGCTTGCATTTGAGTACACACAGAAATAAAATAGAACGTTTTGTTTTAAAAGGAAGTCGTAAACTGGTTTGAAAGGAGCATACTATGCAGGAAATAAAACTTCAGGCAAGTGATGAAACACTATATACGGTGCTGGATACATTGGAACGAGAACTGGACAAAAATCAGTGCCCTGAGATTTTGAAATCGGTGATGCTGATTGCAGTGGAAGAAGTATTTGTTAATATTGCTCATTATGCATATGGTGGAAATGAGGGCGAAGCGATTATCAATCTGGATGTTATTCCCAATCCGAAATCGTGTACCATCACTTTCAGAGACAAAGGAATTCCTTATAATCCATTAGAAAAGGATGACCCGGACATTACGTTATCTGCAGAAGAGCGTCAGATTGGCGGTTTGGGAATTTATATGGTAAAACAGAGCATGGATCGCGTAGAATATAAGTATGAAGATGGATGTAATGTGCTTACCATTGAAAAAAGGCTGGATATGGAAGAAGATTAAAGAAAGAATAAAGAAATAAGAAAAAGGAATACCGCTTCAGCGGTATTCCTCCGGAACATCTTCTGATGAAATTTCGACAATCTGGATATATTCATTATAGACATATCCGATGGTGCCATCCGTCAATAAAATCTTTGAGCGAATATCGCCGACTTCTAATATGTAGCCGGTGTCACCATCGCTGATATGACCGACCACATCAGAATTTCGTTCGCTGGTTTCGCGGACGCGAACACCGGTCACACCGGAATTCACTTTGTAGCCGTAATAGATTTTGTCACTGTCGTTATCTGCGTCCTCGGAATCGTCGTTTTCTGTTTCGGATTCGGATTCCTCGGCAAGAAGTTCGTCAGAATCTTCTTCGCGAATTGTATCATCGGAAGATTCAAAGTCGATAGATTCTTCATCAATAGAATCATCATCCATCAAAGCTTCTTCAGAAGGAGACGCTTCGATGGGAAGTTCGTCGATTGGAGTTTCATCAATCGGTGCATCATCAATCGGAGTTTCGTCAAAAGAAGTTTCGTCATAAGAAGTTTCCGGTTCGAGTGATTCACCGGAAATCTCGTTGACAGGTGTTCGGTTTGGTAAAGAATTTTCGGTAGCCACATCGGGCTGACGATTTAATTCATTTTCGGAAATGATTTCTATATTTGAAGGACTATCAGTAGCAACGGATGCTGCGATGTCTAACTGTCTGCTGAGCTTTGAACCGTTTGAGTGGAAATTCCACACGGAGAATACTCCGGCAAAGATATATATGGCAAAAACCATAGTAAAAAAGGATTGGTTTTTTTTCATGACGGAAACCTCCTTATGTGGTGGGGAGCTGGATGTAAATGCCCATGCCTCGTCCAATCATACTTTTTGCATAGATGCTGCCACCGTAATAATCTACAATGGCTTTGGCCTGTGTAAGTCCGAGACCATTTCCGCTAATACGGTTTGAACCTTGATAATTCAGCTCGAAAATATGTTTTGTTTCTTTCTCTGATAAGCCGTTACCATTGTCTTTTAATACGATAAAGATATCATCACCGATACTTGATATGGTAATGAGCAGGGAACCGGAGCGATTCATATACTTGATGGAATTATCTATAATATTGCGAAACAGGATACGAAGTCGTCCCTGATTTGCTTTTACCAGCATGGTTTTTTCAGGAGCAGATAAAACCATTTTCATGCCTGCGGCGTCTGCAAACGGAGTCAGCTCTTCAATCGTAGATTTAGCAATAGTTAATATGTCAATGGTTTCATTTTCAGATTCGTTCGGATCAATCGGTGGAAGCAATGCTTCATATTCAGAAGCAGCTTCGACGGTCTCTGCTGCCATAGCGGCAGAAGCGACTGCATTTGATAATGCTTCGCGAAGCTCTTCGATATCTGCGTTGAGCGATTGAATGCGCTCATTTGCAGCGGCAAGCTCAGCTTCTTTTGCGGTAGTGAGTTTCATTTGTTCGTTCAGCTTTCCGGTCAGTGTTTCCACTTCCTGTTCGCTTTTCATAGCGGCTTGCTGATACTTGGCCTGTAATTCAATCAGTTCGTTGTCATCTTCATTGGTTTTCCAAAAGAGAAAGGCAAGCGCCAGAAGAACCAGGCTGTGGATGATAGAGAAAACCAATATGAGCCAGAGATTAAATCGAAAAAAGCTGTAAAGAACTAAAAGGTAGGATATGATAGAACACCCTAACAGCGTTTTTTGTCCATTTGACATATGAGATACCTTCTTTCCTAAAATGATATAAAGTCATCATATCATAAACAAAAAGAAAAACATAGGGTAGATTTAAAAATATGGGGAGGTTACAATGAGATTATCAGATCGATTAGTAAAAGATACAATGGAGAAAAATCGAAAAAAGCGCAGAGGCTTTTTCGATGAAGAGGAAGAAACTTTGACCTATAAACAGCGGGAGAGACCGAAGTTTATAAATGAGAAAAATGATATCTTTAAGGGCTTGGGAGACGACTCCTTTCACCTTGCTCCGAGTGTATTTGACCAACAGGCGATTTTTCATACGGGTAAACAAGAGAAACGCTGATGCAAACGTTTCCTAAGAATAAATAAGAAATAAAGTTAGGGGGATTACGCGATGAAAGGTTTTACAATGGAAGAATTTGAAAAGCGGCCGTTTGATTCTTACGACAATTATATGTCGTGTATGTTTGCTGTCGTCAATGAAAGTATAGATGTATATATCGAAGAGATGAAGCAGGTGTTTGTAAATGAGCAGGGGGGATACAAAAATGTATTGTATCCGGATTTAGAGATTGCACATGATGTCTGTAAAGATCATGTGTCGCGTTTTTATGTTCAGATGCTGGAATCTGTAAGCGAGTATGTAACGGATACCGAGGAGGATGAAGACGATGATATTGGGATCGATAGCGATGCAGTAGCAGAACTGTTTGGGGATATCGATTTTGGAGATATGTTTTCGAATTCAGAATCAGATGATGATGATTCAGATGATGACAGCTCAGACATGACGGTAGAGCAGCTCGAAGATTATATGCGAAAAGCGGCGAAGAAGCTCAGTGTGCATGATAAAATTGTGCATTTGAATAAACGTGCAGAAATATCTGTAGAGCAGGGGATGGCATTGCCGTTTTATGAAATCTGTAAGAAGATGGAATTCGAACCGTTTACAGTGTTTTGTTTTCTGTGTGGGATTTTGTCATCGACACAGACGAATTATGCCGGCATTTATCAGGTAATCAACGAAAACGGATCGATGTCCGTTCCTTCGATTGAGACCGCTGCAAAGTTGTATTACGGACAAGAATTTTCAATCACAGGTGCTTATGGCGATATGTCGGTAGGCTTAGAACAGATGATGCCGATTTTAGATTTACAGGTGCAAAAGAGCATGCCGTTTTCGACCTTTGTGACACCGGACAAGCGCGTGATAGATTTCCTGTTTGGTCGTGATCCGATGCGTCTCGATGAGAGCTACATTCAGTTTTTGCGTATGCTTACGGACGGAAGTGAACTGGATCCGATTATGGCAAATGAGAACGTTTTGGAGGCGATGGAGATATCCTATCATGAGGGTGTCCGCATATTTGCATATCACGGCGATGAGGGAAGCGGTAAGAAATTTTTCATTAAGCATTTTTGTGAAAAAAATGGCATGCGTGCGGTTTCCATCAATTGTAAAAAGCTGTTTGTATATGATTATCAGTTTGTTGACCGTGCATTGTGGGCGGTGACACGTGAGTGTATTTTGACAAATGCCTGCTGTGTGTTGGATGAATTATCGTTCCGTGAGGAGGAAAAAGAAAAATTCCAAGGCTATATGGATTTGGCATTTTCAAAGCTGACCTCAAAGGGAATTCTGGTGTTTGCCTTGAGTAAGGAGCCGATGAATTTTAAAGAAATCACAAAGGAACAGATTACCACGCTTGAACTCAAAACACCGACATTCGAGGAGCGATTAGAGTGTTGGAAATATTTTGCGAAAGATTATGCACTCGGCGAGGATTGCGACTTAGAGGAAATGACGATAAAATTCCTGTTTACACCCGGAAAAATCAGAGATGCATTAAAATATGCACGCAGTCTTGCCACGATGAATAAAGAGATTCTGATTCCAAGATCTGCGCTGTTCACCGGATGTAACAATCAGATGTCTTCTGAATTGAGCCAGAAAGCAACGCGTGTAGAGGCAAAATTCGGCTTTGATGATATTGTTATGAATGATGACCAGAGAGAGACCATCACACATGCAATTGAACAGATGAACTTTAAGAATCAAGTCTATGAGGAATGGAACTACATGAAGAAATATCCGTATGGACGAGGCTTGACAGTACTTTTATTCGGTGCACCCGGTACCGGTAAATCCATGATGGCACAGGTTCTTGCACATGAGTTGAATCTGGAGCTATATCGCGTAGATATCTCAAAGGTAGTAGACAAGTATGTCGGTGAAACCGAAAAATCATTGTCAATGATTTTCAGAGAGGCGAAAAAGTGTAATGTCGTTTTGTTCTTTGACGAGTGTGATACCATTTTTGCAAAACGTTCGGACGATGGTGGTTCCAATCAGTCATCAAACAATAATAAGACGGCGTTGCTGCTTCAGGAAATGGAAGCATATGACGGCGTATGTGTATTGGCGACAAACTACAAACACAATATCGACCCGGCATTCTTCAGACGTATGAAATACATCGTGGAATTCCAGTTCCCGAATCCGGATACGAGAGAAATGCTTTGGAGAACGACGATTCCGAAGACGACACCTCTGGCAGAGGATGTAGATATTCGTTTCCTCGCAGAGAAATTCGAGTTTGCCGGTGGTAATATTAAGAACTGTATTTTAAATGCAGCATTCCTTGCAGCAGCAGACGGAGATGGCAAGGAAGTAAAGATGAAGCATTATCTGATGGCGATAAAGTACGAGTTTGTTAAGACCGGAAAAGTATTTACGAGAGCAGATTTTGAACCGTATGCATCGCAAATCGGATTATAAATAAAGCGTTGCTTTGTCCGTCTTTTGTCCATGTTCCTGTGTTAAAATCGATACATGACAAAAGGGAGTGCGAATGAGACATCAGAGATTACATAAAGCATAGAGGAAAAAACAATGTTAGTTTTAGCGGTAGATGATGAGAAGCTTGCATTGGAGGCACTTGTAGAGCAGATCGCACAAGTTTTGCCGGATGCAGAAATCATGGGTTTTCGCAAGGCAGAGGATGCGTTAGAGGCAGTAAAAGAACGACCGTGTGAAATCGCATTTTTAGATATAGAAATGAAGGGGATGAATGGAATTACGCTGGCAAAACAAATCAAGCGAATGCATCCGATGACGAATATTATTTTTACGACCGGATACAGCGAATATTCCGGAGAGGCATTTCGTCTGCATGCAAGCGGATATTTGATGAAGCCGATATTTCCGGAGATGATTCGAGAAGAGCTGGAGAATTTACGTCATCCCTTGAAGCCGTCAGAGAGCGGACGATTACAGGTACGTGCATTTGGAAATTTCGAAGTTTATGTGAATGGTCAGCCGCTAAATTTCCGCTATAACAAGAGCAAAGAATTGCTGGCATATTTAATTGACCGGGAAGGTGCCATCTGTTCAAACAAAGAATTGATGAGTGTTCTATGGGAAAATGATGACAATCATGCATCATATATTCAAAAATTGCGAAAAGATTTGCAGACCGTGCTGGCGGCGAATGGGTGTAAAGATGCATTTATCAGCCAGTGGGGAGCCTGCGGGGTGAATACGGAGCTGATTGAGTGTGATTATTATGACTGGATTGCCGGAAAAGCATATGCGATTAATGCTTATCGCGGAGAATATATGTCTCAGTACAGTTGGGCAGAAGTGACGCACGGAAGCTTGGAAACGATGGAACAAAAGCGAATGAGATAGCGGATAAATTGTAAAAATGAGTCGGAGGCATGGAATATGCTGCAAGCAGATATGATTCGTGTTGCATTTGAACTGTGGGGAATTTTGTTTTGCCTGATTGCTGCCATATGCGTATATATGGTTACTGAAAAAAAGCAGGGAAAGAGAATTTGGCTTACATGGTTATATGTTACGCAGGCATTGCTACTTTTGTGCAATGCAATGATATGGTTATACGAAGGTACGACGGGAACGCGCAGCTTTTATCTGGTTCGGATTGGTTATAATGGATGCTATCTTTTGTACAATGTCATGATTCTGCTTTGTACCGGATATCTGAAATCGTGTATACGGACAAACGCAAAGCGTGGATGCGAAGAGGTGCTTGCGTATGTTCTGGCATCAGCAGGTATAGGGTTTACAGTTGTTTCTGCGTTTTGTGGTATCGCTTATTATTTTGATGACGCAAACAGGTATGTGCGAGGTTCCTTGTATATACTGCCGTATGTATTTACATGGGGCGGAACATTGGCGAATATCAGACTGCTCATCAAATGTCGCAGTTTCATCGAGAAGAATCGACAAAGGGCGTTGCTGATTTATTTGCTGACGCCGTTTCTCGCATTTGCGCTACAGGTATTTGTCTATCCTTCGTCTCTTTTGGATATTTTGATGACCTTATCGCTGATTGGGTTGTTTGTGGCAGTTGTCTATGGTCAGGCGCGCGAGCTGATGGAAAAAGAGCATCAGGTAAACGAGATGAAAATCCAGAGCATGATGTCGCAGATACAGCCCCATTTTTTGTACAATACCTTGAATGCGATTACCTATATGTGTGATAAAGATGCACAGATTGCAAAACGCGCGTTGGGCGATTTTTCGAATTTTTTGCGCGGAAATCTGAATTCGCTAAAAAGTGAAACGATGATTTCTTTTGAAAGTGAGCTACATCATGTCGAGGCTTTTTTGGCACTGGAAAAGCTTCGCCTGGGAGATGAATTGAATATTGTTTATGACATTAACGACAGTGGATTTTTTTTGCCGCCGCTGACCTTGCAGCCGATTGTTGAAAATGCAGTGGAACATGGTATCGCAAAAGCTGAGTGTGGCGGAACGCTGGTGATTCGGACAAGACGGGAAGGCGACTGGCATGAGATATTGGTCGCTGATGACGGAACCGGATTTGATGCACAGACCTATATGTCAAATAACAAACATACGCATATCGGAGTAGAAAATGTGCGTAAACGAATTTGGCATCAGTGCGGAGGAACAATTGTAATGAGTTCAAGTCAGGGGAACGGAACACAAGTAATCATTCGTATTCCCGCAAAATGAAATGAGGGAGATGTATATGACAATACGCAAGGAACGCTTTTATGACAGCATGGATTTGTGCTTGGAAGGTCGACTGGATGCGCATGCAGCATCCATTTTGTAGGATGAACTTCAGATGTCATATCATGGTTTGCATGAACTGCATATAGATTTTCAAAAGGTAGAGTATATTTCATCAGCGGGATTGCGCGTATTACTTGCTGCGCAAAGAAGAATGCAGATGCAGGGACGAATGACCATTTCAAATGTGAGCGAACAAATGCAGGCGTTATTGGAAGCTACCGGTTTGTCAGATTTTTTTCAGGATGTCGTGGTAGTTTGATTGTAATTTCTCAATAAATCCGTTATACTATTAGGATGAAAATCCTGTGTATAACGGTTTTTTTGCGTCTGAAAGCAAAATCTGCACTTCCATAAAGCGGGATTTTCCTATATAATAAATTTCAATATGAATTCACTAAAGCATAAAGGAGAAAATCAATGGGTAAAAAAGTAATTATGCTGGGAAATGATGCGATTGCACGTGGTGCCTATGAGGCAGGCGTAAAAGTATCTGCAGCGTATCCCGGTACCCCCAGTACAGAGATCAGTGAAGCATTGGTTCAGTATAAGGATGAATTGTATGCAGAGTGGTCTCCGAATGAAAAGGTTGCAGCAGAAGTTGCAATCGGTGCAAGCATGGCAGGTGCCAGAGCAATGGCATGTATGAAGCATGTCGGATTAAACGTAGCGTCAGATCCGCTGTATACAGCATCATACATGGGTGTTACAGGAGGATTGGTGTTTGTCGTAGCTGACGATCCCGGACTTTACAGCTCACAAAATGAGCAGGATACACGCATGGTTGCGCGTGCAGCTCACGTTCCGGTATTAGAGCCCTCAGACAGCAGTGAAGCAAAAGAATTTATGAAGCTGGCGTTTGAATATAGTGAGACATACGATCGTCCGTTTATTTTGCGTACAACGACTCGTCTGGCACATTCACAGAGTGCCGTGGAGCTTGAGGACCGTGTAGAGCGCGAGTTGATTCCGTATGAGCGAAATGTTGCAAAACGCGTCATGATGCCGGCTATGGCAAAAGCACGTCATGCAGTGATCGAGGATAAAATGGCGCAGCTTGCAGCAGATGCTGGTACACTTCCGGTTAACCGCGTAGAGATGC
>JAGAOE010000132.1 GCA_017623885.1 Eubacterium sp.
ATGCTGATTATATTCGCATTTCCTAAGTATTCCCCGAAGGATTGCACGAATTTGCAAAGAAGCTTGTTGCTTCGCAACGCAAATTCGGCACAGAAAACGCTTTAGTCAGCGTTTTCTTAGGCGCTGTATTTTAGCGCCTTATGTACCATTACGAGACGAGGGTAGCGAGAGCGTATCTGCGGTGGTTTGGTAATGTTGCACAGTTGCGGTATAGAAAATAAGCGTTTCGCAATTACCGCATGATATCAGTAATCAACTTTTTCGAGGCACAGTCCACAGGCGGGTGCAGTGGGTCCGGCCTGTCTCCGGTCTTTTGCTTCCAAAATGCGTGTCATATCGTCCGGTTGAAGACGACCGGCGCCTACTTCTAAAAGTGTACCTACGAGAATACGCACCATGTGCTGTAAAAATCCGGTTCCGTGAAACGTAAAATAAATCTGATTTTTGCTGCGCTTGACACTGATCGAATCGACCAGACGAATGGTCGATTTTTTCATTTTCGGATTGCCGCAAAAGCTCTTGAAATCGTGTTCGCCCTGCAAGAAAGCAGCCGCGCGTTGCATGGCTTCCACATCCGGTTCAAAATCCAGACGGGATACATAACGGCGGTTGAATACGGGCTTGCCGTCACCGACAAAGCAGGTGTAGGAATAAGTCTTTCCGACTGCCTTGTAGCGGGCATGGAAACGTTCTGATGCTTCGCGTACATCGATGATACCGATGTCATCCGGCAGATAGCGATTGAGATATGCTTTGATTGCATCCTCAGACAGCGGAGTGGTGAGGATGACATTTGCGACCATCGCTTTGGCATGCACACCTGCGTCGGTACGTCCGGCACCGATGACTTCCGGTATTTCTTCCATTTCACACATGCGCTGCAAAACAGTTTCTAATTTTCCCTGAATCGTTTCTTTTCCCGGCTGATGCTCCCATCCGAAATAGCGTGTTCCGTCATATGCAATTGTAAGTTTATAATTTTTTGATTGTATATTTTTCATAAAAACGATTTTAACAGAAGTCAGTGAAAAAGTCTATCGGGAAGCAATGGAGAAAAATGCGGTGCATCCGAACAGGAGGTATTTTGTATTGACAATTAAACAGATTATGTTAAAATGGTTTAAATTGTAAATAGTTTACGACTTAAACTATAAAAGGAGGCGATGACTTGGAGAAAACAGAATGCATTGGTTATCGTATGAAATACTTTCACCAATGTATGAAACGATTGATTGAGCAGAAAAATCGTGCCAGAGAAGAGACCTATGGAATGACCATGACAGATGGGTGGATTTTGCGCTATCTGAATGAGCATGACGGACAGGAAGTCATGCAGAAAAATATAGAGATGGACCTTCATATTAAAAAATCTGCATTGACGCAGCAGCTTAATGAGATGGAGGCAAAGGGTTTGATTCGGCGCAGCATCTCAGAGCATGACAGCCGTTACCGCTGCATTTCCCGAACAGAGCGGGCATTGGAGATTCAGCAACAAATCATGCAGGAAATCGAGGCACATGAGCGTCAGATGAAAAAAGGAATAGCGCCGGAGGAACTGGAAATTTTTTCGAAAGTATTAAATCAGATGATAGAGAATATAAGTAACTGATGATGGTAGAAAAGGTCGATTGACCGGATGGGATGTGTAAAAATGACAGTATATGATGCGTTGGAAAAGCGGCACGTTATGCCGCGAGCTTGGGACGACTGGGCTGATTACCGAAAAAACTGGAGTGATTTTATTATCCGTCATTGTAAATGGGATACGCGGATATTGATTGTCGGGGCAGGGGCGTGCAACGATTATGATTTGGAGCATTTTTCAAAATTCTTTCGGGAAATATTGCTCTTTGACATGGATGAAAAGATGCTGCAGGAGGCGCTAAAGAGAGTGCCGAAAGAGCGACGGGCAAAATTCGGCGTATATACCGGAGATTTGCTTGGAATTACACCGGCAGAATATCAGGAATTTTGCCGCGTCGTGCAAGAGGAAGTAAATCATCGCGGCAAACTCACCGATGTGCGTGAGCTGGCAGATAGTATGCTTCGGCATGTAGAGCTGATGTATGCACAGGCAGGGCGGCGCAGACAAAAGCTGCAGCTTCCACAGGCAGATTATGTGGCAGTGAGCGGGGTACATAGTCAGGTGAATCACATGCTTCCATGGATTTGGGAGGCATATATGCAGGCGCTGGGACAACGCGAGGATTTGATTTTCCGGCGTGCGGCGCAGGAGAATGAGCTGATTGTAAAGGATATGAACAGTCGCTTGCTCGCAGCAGCGAAAAGAGGATTGTTTGTGTCCGCAGAAAAAACGCGGATGGGTGTGCCCGGAGACGTGGAAGGTGCGCGTCAGGCACTTGCGGATTTACATCAGCGTGCGGATGCAAAACAAGTGCATCTATTGAATGAGACGAAGATTGCATGGGGATATGATTTGCGCCAGCAGATGATTTATGAGATGGAAGCATTGGCGATTTCGACAAATCCGCCTGTGCAAGATGTAAAAACAGACGAAACGAAATGATGGAGTAAGAGAGGAAGTAATTATGTTAAAAACTTTAGCGGCTCAGACGAAAGGATATCGACTGGTATCGATTGCGACGCCACTTTGTATGATTCTGGAAGTTCTGATGGAGACAGTCATACCATTTTTGATGGCATCTATCATAGATGATGGTGTAGACAAGGGCGATTTGAAGCATATTTATATGGTAGGCGTTATAATGCTTGTGATCGCAGTGATCGGACTAATCGGCGGATTAGGCGGCGGTCATTTTGGCGCAAAGGCATCTGCCGGATTTGCAAAAAATCTGCGACTGGCGATGTTTGACAATATTCAGACCTATTCCTTTGCGAATATCGACAAATATTCGACCGCAGGACTGGTGACACGTCTGACGACAGATGTGACGAACCTGCAAAATTCTTATCAGATGATTCTTCGCATGTGTACGCGTGCGCCGATCAGTATGATATGTGCGTTGGCGATGAGCTATGTGATTTGTCCGAAGCTGGCGAATGTATATCTGGTAGCGGTTATTTTGTTGGCGACGGTATTGATGTTGCTTATGAAAAAGACGTATCGCTATTTTTCACAGGTATTTGAAAAGTACGATGAATTAAATGCCAGCATTCAGGAAAATGTGACCGGAATACGTGTCGTAAAAGCATTTGTGCGTGAAGACTATGAGAAGCAACGCTTTACGACTGCCAGCCACAATTTATATCACATGTTTATCAAGGCAGAAAAGTTGATTACGTTGAACGGTCCGATTATGCAGTTTACGGTATATTCCTGCATTTTGTTGATTTCATGGCTGGGCGCGCGTATGGTCGTGATGGAGGGATTGTCTACCGGCGATTTGATGAGCATGCTGACTTATTGTATGAATATATTGATGCATCTCATGATGCTTTCTATGGTGTTTGTCATGATTACGATGGCTTCAGCGAGTGCAAAGCGTGTGGCAGAGATTATAGAGGAAGAGAGTACGCTGAGCAATCCGCAAAATCCGGATTATGAGGTAATAGACGGAAGCATTCGTTTTGAAAATGTCGCATTTGACTATCATGGACAGGTCGAAAATCCGATATTGGAAGGCGTAAATCTGGAAATTCAATCTGGTGAGACGATTGGTATTATCGGTGGAACCGGAAGCTCAAAATCGAGTCTGGTCAATTTGATCAGTCGTTTGTATGACGTGACTAGCGGTGCAGTATATGTGGGCGGCAAAGATGTGCGCACGTATGATTTGGAGACATTGCGTAATGAAGTGGCGGTTGTTTTACAAAAGAATGTATTGTTCTCCGGTACGATTCTGGATAATCTGCGCTGGGGTGATGAGCATGCGACGGATGAGCAGTGTATGGAGGCTTGCAGACAGGCGTGTGCAGATGAATTTATCGAACGCTTTGCGGATGGTTATCAGACGAAAGTGGAGCAGGGCGGCAGCAATCTGTCCGGTGGACAAAAGCAGCGTTTGTGTATCGCTCGTGCGCTTCTGAAAAAACCGAAAATTTTGATTTTGGATGACAGTACAAGCGCAGTGGATACAGCGACGGATGCAAAAATTCGGCAGGCGTTTGCGAAAGAGATTCCCGGCACGACAAAGCTGATTATCGCACAGCGAATCGCATCCGTACAACATGCGGATCGTATTATCGTGATGGAGGATGGTAAGATTCACGGATTTGATACGCATGAGCGATTGCTGGAAACGAATGAGATTTATCGCGATATATATGAGTCACAGACGAAAGGTGGCGGAGATTTTGATGAAAAGGCAGGTGCGTGCTAATGGCTGAGAAAGTGAGAGAATTTAAAGGAAACGGCAGAGGCCCCAGGGGTCCCCGTCCGAAGCTGGAAAATCCGGGACAGACGTTTCGAAGAGTCATGCAGTATCTTCGCAAGTATTATTCCTTACACCTTGTGCTGGTATTGCTTGCGATTATCACAAGTGTATTTTGCAGTGTGCAGGGTACCTGGTTTATGAAAGATTTGATAGATGTCCATGTGCGTCCTTTGCTGCTTGCAGAACATGCGGACTTTACCGGATTGCTGCATGCGATTATACGTGTCGGCGGATTTTACCTGTTAGGTGTCCTTGCCGCTTTCTTACAGAGTCGTCTGATGATGTATGTGACACAGGGTACGATGATGCATTTGCGTGATGAAATGTTCGTACATATGGAATCACTTCCTATTAAGTATTTTGATCAAAATTCACACGGAGATATCATGAGTATGTATACGAATGATATTGACACGATGCGTCAGATGATTTCACAGAGTTTGCCGCAGTTTATCAACAGTTTGATTACGATTGTGAGCGTATTTATCAGTATGGTAATGCTGAGTGTACCGTTGACGCTCGTGACACTGGTGATGGTAGTGGTCGTGGTATTTGCGGCAAAGAAGGCGACGGGAGCCAGCGGAAGATATTTTGTGCAGCAGCAAAAAGATATCGGTGCGCTGAATGGTTATATAGAAGAAATGATGGAAGGTCAAAAGGTCGTAAAAGTGTTCTGCCACGAAAAACAGGCATTGGAAGAGTTTCGTGAGCGTAATGACCGCTTGTTTGACAGCGCGTTTCATGCAAACCAGTTTGCGAATCTGTTGGGCCCGATCAATGCGCAGTTGGGAAATGTGAGCTATGTATTGTGTGCAATGATTGGCGGTGCATTAGCGCTGAGCGGACGTTTTGATTTTACGCTCGGAGCATTGGCGAGCTTTTTGACGTTCAACAAGAGCTTTTACATGCCGATTAACCAGATTAGTATGCAGCTTGCATCCGTTGTCATGGCATTGGCAGGCGCAGAGCGAATTTTCCGTTTGTTAGACGAGACACCGGAAACAGACGACGGATATGTGACACTCGTGCATGCAAAGCGGGAACAGGGTGCGCTGACAGAGAGCGAGACACGTACCGGTCTGTGGGCGTGGAAGCATACGCATCAGGCAGACGGCAGCGTGGATTATGTAGAGTTGACCGGTGATGTCGTATTTGATGATGTGGATTTTGGCTACAATCCGGAAAAAATCGTACTTCACAATGTAGATTTGTATGCGACGCCGGGGCAGAAAATCGCTTTTGTAGGTTCTACCGGTGCCGGAAAGACGACGATTACAAATCTGATCAATCGTTTTTATGATATTCAGGATGGAAAAATCCGATATGACGGAATCAATATCAATAAGATTAAAAAAGCAGATTTGCGTCATTCCTTAGGTATTGTTTTACAGGATACGCATTTGTTTACCGGTACGGTCATGGAAAACATCCGTTACGGAAAACTGGATGCGACAGATGAAGAAGTCATCGCAGCAGCAAAGCTGGCGAATGCGGACGGCTTTATCCGACATTTGGAACACGGCTATGATACGATGCTGACAGGAGATGGTGCATCGCTGAGTCAGGGACAGCGGCAGTTGTTAGCGATTGCGCGCGCCGCAGTCGCAGATCCGCCGGTATTGATTTTTGATGAAGCGACCAGCTCGATTGACACGCGAACAGAGCGCATCGTGCAGGAGGGCATGGATCGACTGATGAAGGGCCGAACGACATTCGTCATTGCCCACAGACTGTCTACCGTACGAAACAGTGACTGTATCATTGTATTGGAACAGGGGCGTGTGATTGAGCGCGGAAATCATGATCAGCTCATGGCAGAGCGTGGAAAATACTACCAGCTCTACACCGGAAATGCAGGTTAATGCTTGACAGTCCGTAAAGTTGGGACTAAACTGTTTGGTATGATAAGTTCAAAATAAAGAGAAAAGAGGAGTCAAAAGATGGAAAAGAAAAATATTGACTGGTCAAACTTAGGCTTCGGCTATCAGGTGACTGATAAACGATTTGTATCAAATTATAAAAATGGTGCGTGGGATGATGGCGTACTTACCGAGGATGCAACGATTACGATGACAGAATGTGCAGGTGTGTTACAGTATGCGCAGACATGTTTCGAAGGATTGAAGGCATATACGACAGAAGACGGCAGAACCGTATGCTTCCGCCCGGATCTGAATGCGAGCCGTATGAAAGATTCTTGTATCCGTCTTCGTATGCCGGTATTCCCGGAGGACAGATTTGTAGAGGCAGTAAAGCAGGTTGTACGTGCGAATGAGGCATATGTACCTCCGTATGGTTCAGGTGCGACACTTTACATTCGTCCGTATATGTTCGGAAGCTCTGCTGTTATCGGTGTAAAGCCGGCAGAAGAGTATCAGTTCCGTATGTTCACGACTCCGGTAGGACCTTATTTCAAGGGCGGCGCAAAGCCGATTACCATTCGTGTATGTGATTATGACCGTGCAGCACCGAACGGAACCGGACATATCAAGGCTGGATTAAACTATGCGATGAGCTTATATCAGATCGTAGAAGCGCATGACCTGGGATACGATGAGAATATGTATCTGGATGCTGCGACACGTACTTATGTGGAAGAGACAGGTGGAGCAAACTTCATTTTTATCACAAAGGACGGCAAGCTGGTTACACCCAAGTCAGACAGCATTCTCCCTTCTATCACACGGCGTTCACTGATGGAAGTAGCAGAGAAGTATCTTGGAATGCAGGTAGAGCATCGTGAAGTTCGTCTGGATGAGCTTCAGGATTTTGCAGAGTGTGGTCTGTGTGGTACAGCAGCAGTTATCTCACCGGTAGGAAAAGTCGTAGATCACGGAAAAGAGATCTGCTTCCCGAGCGGTATGGAAGAGATGGGACCTGTGACAAAGAAGCTGTATGACACATTGACAGGCATTCAGATGGGTCGCATTGAGGCACCGGAAGGCTGGATTGTAGAGATTTAGTTAAAGGTAAAAACGATGGCGAAAAAGAAAAAAGATTCAATCGAATATCGCTATTACGAAATAGGTCAGGACGAGTATGTCCTGGCCTTATTTGGTGAAAGCTGGATTCGTGATTATGGAAGAGATGTAGACGGATTTCATTTTCATAACCTGATGGAAATCGGTATATGCCATGAAGGACATGGGGAAATGAGTTATGAGGAAGGGCGGTTTCCGTATCAGCCGGGAACAATTAGCGTGATTCCGAAAAATGTTCCGCACGTAACGATTAGCGAAGAGGGAAAAAAGAGCTTCTGGGAGTATATCTTTTTGGACCCGGAAAAAATCATAAAAGGGGTATATCCGGACGATGAGCTGTTTCGAAACCAGCTCGTGACGCGGCTGAATCAGCAATACCTCACGTTTATGGCGGATGATTGCCGCCAATTTTCGCAATTGATACAGATGCTGATATATGAGATGTCACGAAAAGAAAAGCATTACAAGCATATGACTAAATCATTGGCAGAGGCGCTGATTTTGGAACTGTATCGTTTGTGTATGAAAGAAAAAAGCAATTATCATTCGGCGTCGATGGCGCATGGAACGGTGGTACTGTTACACGAGGCGCTGGAATATGTCGGAAAAAACTATATGGATTCTTCTCTGCGCATCGAGACACTGGCAGATATCTGCGGATTGTCGGAGACACATTTCAGACGCATATTCAAAGAGCAGACGCATATGTCACCGAGTGAGTACATTAGTATGGTGCGGATACAGCAGGCGTGTGAGATTATGCGAAAGACAGATCTGGGAATGGACGAGGTGAGCGGAAGAGTCGGATTTGAGTCTACGACATCATTTACGCGCAATTTCAAAAAATTGTTAGATATCACGCCCTATCAATGGAAGAAGCATCCGGAAAACTATGATGGTAAAATTATGAAATATAATGTATCGATTCTAAAGGGCTGGTAATTTTTTCTTCATAAAGCTGTGGTTTTGTTCATGATTTATTCATAAAGTTTACAAAAAGTAAATATATAGATTGTACAAATCGACAAGGCCTTTTTTGTGAAAAATGCTAAATCGAACATGATACATGGTCGAAAATGCATGTTTTTTGAAAGAAAACAAACGGACAAAAGAGTGTGCTTTTGCTACAATAAATTTAACAAAAAAAGCGGACAAAACCGCACAGTATTTAGGGAGGATAACCAAATGAAGAAGAAATTTTTAGCAACTTTAATGGTAGCAGCTATGAGCGCATCTTTATTAGTAGGATGCGGCGGCAAGGAAGAAGCAGCTAGCACACCTGCAAAGGAAGATGCAGCAGCAGAAGACACTGCAATGGAAGACGCAGCAGCAGATGATACCGCAAAGGAAGATGCAGCAGCAGATACTTCTGAAGCAGCAGAGAAATTGACCGTATGGTGCTGGGACCCTGCATTCAATATTTACGCAATGGAAACAGCAGCTACCTATTATCAGAAAGATCATCCGAACGTAGAGGTTGAAGTTGTTGAGACCGCATGGGATGATTTACAGCCGATGATCACAAACGCAGCTTCTACAGGAGCTACCGATCAGCTTCCTGACATCTTACTGATGCAGGATAACGCATTCCAGAAGAACGCAATCAGCTATCCGGATCTGTTCATGGATCTGACAGATTCAGGTATTGATTTCAGCCAGTTCGCAGCAGGTAAGTTAGGATACTCTACCGTAGGTGGAAAGAACATGGGTATTCCGTTTGATAACGGTGCAACTATCGCTTGCTATCGTACAGATATCTTAGAGCAGGCTGGATACACCATTGACGATTTGACAGACATTACATGGTCTCGTTTCGAAGAGATTTCTTCTGACGTACAGGCTAAGACAGGCTACTATCTGTTATCAGAGCGTACCGGTGAGGCTGACCTTATCATGATGATGCTTCAGTCAGCAGGCGCATCATTGTTCGATGACATAGGTGCTCCTCAGATCGCTAACAACGAAGCATTAAAAGAAGTTGTTACAACTTTCAACAGCTTGGTAAAGAACAACGCAGTATTATTAACACAGCAGAACTGGGATGAGTACATCAAGTCATTCAACTCAGGCTCAGCAGCAGGTGTTATTAACGGATGCTGGATCATGGGATCTATTCAGGCAGCAGCAGATCAGTCTGGTAAGTGGGCAATGACAAATATGCCTAAGCTTGACAACGTAGCAAATGCTACCAACTACTCTAACAACGGTGGTTCTTCATGGGCAGTAACTACAAACTGCAAGAACCCTGATTTAGCAATCGACTTCTTAAACAGCACATTCTGTGGTAGCGTAGATTTCTACGGTGAGATTCTTCCTTCTTCTGGTGCAATCGCTACATGGGCACCTGCAGCAGAGGCAGACGTATACGGAGAGCCTTCAGAGTTCTTCAGCGGAGATGCTGTATTTAAGAAAGTTGTAGATTTCGCTACAAAGACACCTTCAAACAACACTGGTGTATACTACTACGAAGCACGTAACGCTGTAACTACCGCTTTGACTAACATCTTCAACGGTGGAGACATCGATGCAGAGCTTGCAAACGCTCAGGCTACCGTAGAGCAGCAGATGCAGTAAATCATACATGATTCGTTATATGAAGTGATATGAAAAAAGAAGATAGGGAACGGCTATGTCGTTCCCTATTCTATTAAGAAGAAACAGGCAGAAATGGAAGGAGTAAGGGAAATGGAGAAAGCAAAAGTGCGTAAGCTCTCTCAAAGCAAACGCTATAATCTGACCGGATGGGTATTCTTAACCCCCGCAGCTCTGCTGATCGCAGTTATGAGTTTCTATCCGATGATTCGCTGCTTTATCTACTCGTTTCAAAAGGGTGCGACCTTTGCAAACATGGAGTGGTATGGCTTAAACAATTATATTCGAATGTTCCAGGACACTGTTTTCATGCAGTCCTTAAAAAATACATTTGTGTACTTCCTCATTCAGGTACCGATTATGTTGATTCTGGCTTTGATTTTAGCAAGCTTACTCAACAATAAGGACTTGAGATTTAAAGGATTTTTCCGTACGGCGATTTTCCTGCCGTGTGCGACAACGCTTGTATCTTATGCGATTATTTTCCGTTCATTGTTCTCTACAGACGGATTTGTAAATACGATTTTGATGAAGATTGGTATTTTGGATGCACCGTTTGCATTCCTGACCAACACAGTTTCAGCTCGTGCGATTATTATTCTGGCGTTGATTTGGAGATGGACCGGATATAACATGGTATTTTACCTGTCCGGATTGCAGAATATCGAGTATTCGATTTATGAAGCTGCAAAGATTGACGGTGCATCACCGTTACAGTCATTTTTCCACATCACAGTGCCGTTGTTGAAACCGACCATTTTGTTGACAGCTATCATGTCTACAAACGGTACACTGCAGTTGTTTGATGAGTCTGTAAACTTGACAAATGGTGGACCTGCAAATTCATCCATCACAATGTCACATTACATATACGATGTTACCTTTAAATATGTGCCGAACTTCGGTTATTCCTGCGCGATGTCGATTTTGATTTTGATATTGGTTGGAGCTTTGGCATTCCTTCAGATGAAAGTAGGTGATAAGCGTGATTAGTTTACCGAAAAAAATAGCACAGTATGCATTTTTAATTATCTTTTCGCTGTTTTCCATCTTCCCGCTTGTATGGATGTTTATCGCAGCGACAAATCAGAGTATTGATGTTATTCGTGGAAAAATGGTGCCGGGCACCTATTTGATAGAGAACTATAAGGCGTTGGTTGCACAGTCAGAACTGTGGCACGCAATGGGAAATTCATTTAAGTATGCGTTGATGGTGACATTAATCAGCTTGATTGTCTGCTCATTGGCAGGATACGGATTTGAGATTTACCATGACAAAGTAAAAGACGGTTTGATGGCAATCATCCTTTTGGCAATGATGGTTCCGTTCGTTGCAACGATGATTCCGTTATTCGGTATGATGGCGAAGTTTGGATTGTTAAATACAGTAGCCGGCTTTGTATTACCGTCTATTTCGACACCGTTCCTGATTATGTTATTCCGTCAGAGCGCGCGTTCATTCCCGCATGACATTATCGAAGCTGCACGTATCGACGGTCTTGGAGAATTCCAGATTTTCGTTCGGATGTTCTTCCCGACCATGAGATCTACTTATGCAGCAGCAATGACCATTACATTCATGAATTCATGGAACAATTACTTGTGGCCGAAGGTAATTATGAACAAGAAAGAGACACAGACGATGCCGATGCTTGTTGCGAACCTGACATCCGGTTATGTAACAGACTATGGTATGTTGATGTTGGCCGTTTTGTTCTGTACCTTACCGACCGTTATCATTTTCTTCTGCTTACAGAAGAGCTTTGCAGAAGGTATTACCGGAGCAGTAAAATAAACGATTTAAAAATTCGTTTCAGTAAAAGAAGAAAAAGCGGGGAAGAGATTCTCTTTCCCGCTTTTCAACCATAAAAACGATAGGAGATGCGTGTATGATTACTTTGGATATGAGCTTGTTAAAAGATATAACAAAGTTTGAACAGAACCGCTTGCCGCATCATGCAGATTTTGTGGCATATGCGTCTGAGGCAGAAGCGGAGAAAAAGAATAGTTCGCTTCGCATATCATTAAATGGAATATGGAAATTTGCTTATGCACCGAATATGGAAAGTGCACTGCCCGGATTTGAGCGTGAAGAGATGAACTGTCACAACTGGGCAGAGATTCGTGTGCCTGCGCATATTCAGATGGAGGGTTATGGTGTTCCGCAGTATGCAAATGTGCAGTATCCCTGGGAAGGCTGGGAAGAGTTAAAGCCGGGCGAGCTGCCGCAGGATTTTAATCCGGTAGCGAGCTATGTGAAATATTTTGAACTTCCGGCTGACTGGAGAAATGATTCACAGGTCTGCATTTCATTCCAGGGTGTAGAAAGTGCGTTTGCACTCTGGCTGAACGGACATTATGTAGGATATGCAGAAGACAGCTTCGACCCGTCAGAATTTGACCTGACTCCGTATTTAAAAGATGGTGAAAATAAGCTGGCAGTACAGGTGTACAAGTGGTGCTCCGGAAGCTGGTGTGAAGATCAGGATTTCTTCCGTTTTTCCGGTATTTATCGTGATGTATACTTATATAAAGTGCCTAAGGCGAGCATCTTTGATTATAAGGTAGATGCATCGGTAGACGATACTTATACAAAAGGTGCGTTAAAGGTAGCGATTAAAGGTGCAGGAAACGGTCTGGTACGTGTATCACTGCGTGGATTCGGCATAGATATGACACAGGAAACCGCACTTTCGGGAGATGCAAACGTAGCATTCCCGGAACAGGAAGTGGCACTGTGGAGCGCAGAAGAGCCGAATTTGTATCAGTTGACATTGACCGTAATGGATGACAAAGGTAACGTGACGGAAGTGATTCGTCAGAAAGTCGGCTTCCGCCGTTTTGAGATGATCGATCGTATCATGTGTCTGAACGGAAAGCGAATCGTGTTTAAAGGTGTGAACCGTCATGAGTTCTCCAGCACGAAAGGTCGTGCCATCGGCTATGAAGAGGCATTGACGGATGTATTGACAATGAAACAGAACAATATCAATGCGATCCGTACCTGCCATTATCCGGATGGTGCAGCACTCTATGAATTGTGTGATGAGTACGGTCTGTATATGATTGCAGAGACAAACTTGGAATCGCACGGCACATGGGATGAGATTGTGCGAAAAATGAAACCGATTTCCGAGGCTGTACCGGGAGATAATCCGGATTGGGAGCCTGTTTTGCTGGATCGTGTGCATGCGAACTATGAGCGCAATAAAAACCATCCGTCTGTATTGATCTGGTCTTGTGGAAATGAGTCCTTTGGCGGTAGCGTGATTTACAAAATGTCAGAGGAGTTCCGCCGTCTGGATAGCTCCAGACTGGTGCATTACGAAGGTGTGATGCAGGATCGCCGTTATAACGATACGAGCGATATGGAATCACAGATGTATACCAGTGCAGAAGGTGTAGAAGAGTTCTTAAAGAAAGACCGCAGCAAGCCGTTTATTCTCTGCGAATATACGCATGCGATGGGTAATTCCTGCGGTGCGATGCACAAATATACAGATTTGAGCGACCGCGAGCCGATGTATCAGGGTGGATTTATCTGGGATTACATTGACCAGTCGATTGAAAAGAAAGACCGCTACGGAAAAGAATTCCAGGCATATGGCGGAGACTTTGGTGACAGACCGGCTGATTACAATTTCAGCGGAAA
>JAGAOE010000133.1 GCA_017623885.1 Eubacterium sp.
CTGCCGGGGTTCGGCATGGAGTCTTTTTGCCCGGGAGGAATGATTTATGAAAATCGTATTCTGGGGTGAGACGAAGCGGTGCGGAACCACATCGAATATGCTTGCTGTGGCAGGAATGCTGTCTGTATTGCGTCCGGATGTAAGGGTAGAAGTGCGCACACTTGGACTTGCGCAGCGAAGCATGCGCCCCTATGCAGGCGAGGAGAAAAGTTTTCGGAAAGATTCCGATGATACAGAAAGAGTATCCTGTAATGAAAATCAGAATATGCATTTTTGCTTTTTTGACTGCGGAAGCGGGAAAGATAAGCGGCGGCGCGACATTCTAAGACAGGCAGACCTGGTAGTCGTGAATTTAGTGCAGGACGAGGCTGCTCTGCAGGAGTTCTTTATGTACGACATACACATTGCGCCCAATATTCTCATTTTGATGGGAAAATACTACGAACTGTCCGGATATGGACGGGGATATCTGGAGCGCTTTTACAGAATTGGTCCGGAGACGATTGGCGTTATTCCGTGTAATGCGGCGTTTGAAAAGGCTGCGGATAAGGGCAAAGTCCGGCAATTTGTGCAGATGGAAAGTCAGATGTCTAACAACAAAAGAAATCAGGAACTTTTACAGGAACTTACGCATTTTGTAGAGTTATTGCTGCAAAATGCAGGAGAATTGCAATGCAAAAAAGAAAAGCAGCATTGCAGAATCAAAACAAAACAGCGTGACGAAGGGTGACGCAAAGTAGAAAAAATTAAAAAACAGAAGGAAAATTAGGAGGAACATATTTATGGAACAGGTAATGAAACACTATGGAAACGCAATTTTAGCAGCAATTGTACTTCTCGCATTAGGAGCAATCATCGTGGCAGCGCTGGCTTCAGACGGCTATGTGGCAACAGAGTTTAAAGAAGCATTGACCGGATTCTTTGACAGCATGAGCGCGCTGCAGGGTTAAAGATAGCAACGTACAAAAACAAAAAATAAATAGCGAAAAAACAATAAAGAAAAATTAGGAGGATTCTATTTATGGAACAGGTAATGAAACACTATGGAAACGCAATTTTGGCAGCAATCGTACTTCTCGCATTAGGAGCAATTATCGTGGCAGCACTGTCTTCGGACGGTTATGTAGCAACAGAGTTCAAGGATGCACTGACCGGTTTCTTTGACAGCATGAGCGCATTGCGGGGCTAGGAGGCACCATGCGCGAGGTGATTACTTTTGAGCCGAATAAAGAGCAGTTTGGTGTGTTCTGGAAATACATTGCGGAGCCAAACGTCACAGACGTGGATTACAATGGCTCTGAACTCTGGATCACAGACATAAAAAGAGGGCGCTATCGGGCCCGTGAGCGGATTACAGAGCAGTTTATTGATGTATTTACCCATAATATCTCCAATTGCGTAAATCGGCAGTTTAACAACGCAAACAAAGTGTTGGAAGCGGATACAAAGGAGCTTAGGATCAGTATCATTCATAACTCGGCAGCTGCGTCCGGTATAAGCATCTGTATCCGCAAATCACCCTGCATCGTACGGAACCATATCGGAGAAATGTTAAAAGGGGAATACTGCCAGGAGCGAATCCTTCATTTGCTGATTAACTGCGTACTTGCCGGGATGAATTTTGTCTTCGGCGGCGAACCGGGGGCAGGAAAGACAGAGTGCGCCAAGTTCTTTATGCAGTTTATTCCCAAGGAGGATCGTGTCATTACGATTGAAGATTCTCTGGAAATTCATTATACGGATATCAATCCGGGGGCTGATGCGGTGGAACTCCGCATCGGCCCGGGATTTTCCTACACGGATGCCATTAAGGCAAGCCTGCGGCAGAATCCAAAATGGCTTATGCTCTCCGAGGCACGTTCCGTGGAAGTGACATCGCTTTTAGAGCAATGGAGCACCGGGGTGAATGGTTTTACTACGATACATCTGGATGATGTGAGAAAGCTTCCGGACCGGATTCAGAATATGATGAACAATGTCAACGACGCAGACCGGATGGAAAATCGAATTTATCGCTACGTGAATGTCGGAATCTTGATCCGACGTCTCCGAAAGCCTGACGGGAGTACCAGACGGTATATGGATCAGGTATGTTTTTTCAGCCGGGAGCAGACCGAAAACCGAGTCTATATGCTTGTGAAGGATGGAGAACCAGTATCGGAGGAATTACCGCCGGAAATCAAAAAAAAGTTTATGTATGCGGGAATTGAGGACCCGTTTGTATGCGCGAACTGGCAGAGGTATTTAAAAGAGGGGAAATAATGCAAAAGAAAGAGAAAAGGAAGCAGAAAAAAAGAAAAA
>JAGAOE010000134.1 GCA_017623885.1 Eubacterium sp.
AAAAGTATTATTGGGATTTGTGGGGTTCTCTATATGCGGTGTGATTGCGTTGGTGATATATTGGAACTCTCCGACGATGAATTATGCGGTGGTTTATTGTGCAGGACTGACGATCTTTTTGATGTTTGTGTTATGGGCGGCATACGAGAGACTGTATCTGGTACTGGGACATAACGCACAGGTGATGGCGTATAAAGAGCTGGCATACAAGGATGTCATGACAAATCTTGGAAATCGCGCGGCATTTATGAGTGACTCCAAGCAGTTGGAGCGTGCGCATTCGCCGGGAGTCATTGTCTTGGATGTAAACAATTTAAAGACGGTGAATGACTGCTACGGACATCAGGAAGGCGACCTCATGATTTGTAATGCTTCGGAATGTATTGCTAGAGCTTTTGAAGGAAAAGGAACAGCGTATCGCATTGGCGGTGACGAGTTTGTGATTTTGTTGGAGAAAACGACAGAGGCACATATCAAACAGCTTTTGATACGTTTGGATGATGTGCTGGAGAAAAAGCAACAGGAGCTGAAGAAGCCCTGGCAGCTACGCATTGCGCGAGGCTATGCAGTGCGTCACGGCAAGATTAGCATGGAAGAGCTGTTTAATCAGGCAGATGACCGTATGTATGAATGTAAACGACAGATGAAGGAAAAAATAAAGGAAAAAGAAAAGGAGAAGATAGAAAAAACGGAGTGACAGAATCAGTATTTATTGCAATTGATTTAAAATCATTTTACGCTTCTGTAGAATGCATAGAGCGTGGACTGGACCCGCTGACGACACCTTTGGTCGTCGCGGATGCCGGTCGCACGAATAAGACGATTTGTCTGGCCGTGTCTCCTGCGTTAAAAGCCATCGGGCTTCCGGGAAGGGCACGGCTTTTTGAAGTCGTGGAGCGTGTGCGTCAGTACAACGCGATGCGTGATGAGAAGGATGCCTTGACCTATATCACTGCACCACCGCGAATGGCATTGTATCTGGATTACAGTACACGGATTTACGAGGTATATCTCAAATATATCGCGCCGGAAGATATTCATGTATACTCGATTGATGAGATTATGTTTGAAGCGACGCACTATCTGAACACGTATCAGATGACACCAAAAGAGCTGGCATCAAAAATGATCAGAGATGTGTATGAGACGATAGGCATCACAGCGACGGCAGGAATCGGCACGAATCTTTATTTGTGCAAGGTCGCGATGGATATTTTGGCAAAGCATGCAAAGCCGGATGAAAATGGTGTGCGTATCGCGCAGTTGGATGAGATGAGTTACCGGAAAGAGCTGTGGACGCACACACCGATTACAGATTTTTGGCGGGTCGGCAGAGGCTACGCGAAAAAACTGGAAGCTTATGGAATCTACACGATGGGAGATATCGCGCGCTGTTCTCTGGGCGAGACACAGGACTTTTATAATGAAGAATTGTTATATCGTCTGTTTGGGGTGAATGCGGAGTTATTAATCGATCATGCGTGGGGCTATGAGCCGTGTACGATGGCAGCGATCAAAGCATATAAACCGGAGAATAACAGTATTGTTTCGGGTCAGGTGCTGCACTGTCCTTATGAGAGCAGTATGGCGCGTCTGGTCGTACAGGAAATGGCTGATTTGTTAGCACTGGATTTGTTTGAAAAACAGTATGTGACAGATCAGATTGTGCTGACCGTCGGTTATGATATTGACAATCTGACAGACCCGGAACGAAAAAAATACTATCGGGGTCCTGTGACTACGGACCACTATGGGCGACAGGTTCCAAAGCATGCACACGGGACGACAAATTTGAAGCAAAAAACATCTTCGGCAATGCAGCTTATACAGGCAACATTGGAATTGTATGATCGGATTGTGCATCCGCGTCTGCTCGTTCGAAGAATCAGTATTTGTGCGAATCGAATTGTTCCGGAAGCAGAGTATGTAAAAGAGCCGACCTATGAACAGATGTCGTTGTTTGATACACCACAGGAATCCAAAGAGGAGAACGAATTGCTGGCGCGTGAGCGAAAGCTCCAGCAGGCGATGCTGGATGTAAAAAAGAGATATGGAAAAAATGCGATGGTAAAGGGAATGAATCTTCAGGAAGGTGCGACGACGATGGAGCGAAATCGCCAGATTGGAGGTCACAAGGCATGACGCAAAAGATACAGAAAAACAGAAATGAGCAGGAAGCAAATCGCTATGATGATATCATACATCTGGCGCATCATGTTTCAAAGACACACCCGCAGATGCCGTTGGAGGATCGTGCGGCACAGTTTACACCATTTGCGGCATTGACCGGGCATGGGGAGGCGATTCGCGCGACACAGGAGCGCGTGGAATGGCGCGTCGAGCATGAATTAAAGTCAGATGATGAGGAAATCTGGTGGGAGATATAAACGTATAGGATGGAGAGGAATGAGAAAAATATGGATGAAATGAAAAAGAAACGTATCGCAGTAGTCGGTATCGGCGGTGTCGGTGGATATCTGGCTGCCATGCTGGGTACGACATATTCGGAGCAATTGACGTTGGTTGCCAGAGGAGAACGAATGCAGCGATTGCGCGAACAGGGACTTCGGATGGACAGTGAGCGCGACGGCGAAAAGCATATCAGACCGCAGAATGTGGTGGAAGCAGAGCACTTACAGGAACAGGATGTGATTTTTTTATGTGTGAAAAACTATTCATTGGAGCAGACCTGTGAGCAGATTTCTCACGCGGTGGGAGAACATACCATTGTCATACCGGTTATGAATGGAGTGGATTCTGCGGAGCGTGTGCGTGGTGTATTAAAAAAGGGAATCGTAGCGGATGCGGTGATTTATATTGTTGCATTCATCGGTGAAGACGGAAATATCTGTCAGCAGGGAGACTTTGCACAGATTTTTTTTGGAATGAATGGCGCAAAGGAAGAACAGAAAGTACATTTACAGGAAGTGCTTCAGATATTGAAGCAGGCAGATATCGATGCGACACTGGCAGAAGATATCGAGATGGAGGTCTGGAGAAAGTATATTTTAAATTGTGCGTATAATGTAGAGACGGCTGCTTACAACCATACGATCGGACAGCTCCGTTCAGATGAAGGAAAGGCGCGTGAATTCGAGGCTTTGATTACAGAAGCGTATGGAATCGCAAAGAAAAAGGGCGTCGCAGTGACAGATGCGATGATAGAAGATTTTATTTATCGCTTTTATCATGTATATCGGGATGATGCGACCAGTTCGCTCCAAAGAGATATCAACGCAGGAAAACAGGCAGAGATTGAGACATTCAGTGGGTATGTTGTCCGCGAGTCGGAAAAGTATGAGCTGGATGCGCCGGTGTCGAAGAAAATGTATGATTTATTAGAGGCACGTACAAAAAAATAGTTTTGCTTGTACGAAAAATGACCTTGTGGTACGATAAGCATAGTAAAGAAAGGGAGGATATAACAAACCATGAAAATAGCATTAATTAACGAAAACAGCCAGGGTGCAAAAAACGCAATGATTTTGAACTCATTAAAGAAGGTTGTAGAGCCGATGGGACACGAAGTGTTCAATTATGGCATGTACACAGCAGAGGATGAGGCACAGCTTACCTATGTACAGGTCGGAATTTTGGCAGCCGTATTGTTGAATTCAGGAGCTGCAGATTATGTGATTACAGGATGTGGTACCGGTGAAGGTGCGATGCTGGCATGTAATTCATTTCCGGGCGTCATTTGCGGTCATGTAGAAGATCCGCTTGATGCTTATACCTTTGCACAGATCAATGATGGAAATGCCATTTCCATTCCGTTTGCAAAAGGCTTCGGATGGGGCGGCGATTTAAATCTGGAGTACATTTTTGAAAAGCTGTACTGTGAAGAGAGCGGACAGGGATACCCGCGTGAGCGTGCAGTACCTGAGCAGCGCAATAAGAGAATTTTGGATGACGTGAAGAAAGTAACATACCGTGATCTCTGCGATATTTTGAAAGAGCTGGATCAGGAGCTTGTAAAGGGCGCATTGAGCGGTGCACAGTTCAAAGAGCTGTTTTATGCAAATTGCAAATGCGATAAGATAAAGGCTGTTGTAGAAGAAATCGTGGGTGCTTAATCAGCTATGAAACAAAAAGGAGTAAAATCAAAACTGATTTTACTCCTTTTGTTTCATAGGAAATAGCTTGTTGTATAAACGTATGAAAGTATAGTGTTTTTCTATGAAACAAAGCACACTTTTGTTCTTGTTTAATGTGATAAAAATGTTATAATAGACCAGAATATATTTCATGAATCGGATGAAAAATGGGAGGTAACACTTATCATGAAGATTATGATTGCCGGAGACGGAAAGGTCGGTTCGATGCTGACCAAACAGTTATCCGCAGAGGGTTATGATATTACCCTGATTGATGCGAATCCGCGTGTGTTGGAAACGACCGAAGAGATGTACGATATTATGGCAGTACAGGGAAACTGTGCAACGATGGAAGTGCTGGAGCGTGCCGGTGTAGAAGAGGCAGATTTGCTCATTGCGGCGACTAGTGCAGACGAGATAAATTTACTTTGTTGTTTGACGGCGCATGGAATGAATAAAAAATTGCATACCATTGCGCGTGTGAGAAATCCGGAATATGCGCATCAGATTTTTCAGATGCGTGAAGTATTTCCGCTTTCAATGATAGTAAATCCTGAAAAACAGGCGGCAGATGAGATTGAACGTCTGCTCAAATATCCGGGCTTTCTAAAACGTGATACATTTGCGAAAGGACGTATGGAGATTGTAGAGCTGCGTGTAGATGCCGATAGCCCGCTTTGTAATCATAAGCTGGCAGACTTAAATTCGATTGTAGATTGTAAAGTGCTGATTTGTGCCGTACTTAGAGAAGGTTCTGCAGTGGCACCGGACGGAACCTATACATTACAGGCAGGGGATCGTATTTTTGTCACAGCGGCGACAGATACCCTGGCTACTTTGTTGAAGAACCTGAAAATCATTACGCACAAAGTAAAGCATGTGCTGATTTGTGGTGGTGGAAAATTGAGTTACTATCTGGCAAAACAATTGAAACGAAGTGGGATATCTGTGCGTATTATTGAGTCAGATTATGACAGGTGTGTAGAGCTGGCAGATTTATTGCCCGGTGTATCCGTGATTCACGGAGATGCGAGTGATGAGCGCCTACTTGAGCGAGAAGGCTTAGATGAAAGTGATGCATTGGTGACAATGACCGGATTGGACGAGCTGAATATGGTGATTTCATTGCAAGGAACGATAAAACAAGTTCCGCAGGTCATCACAAAGTTGGGACGTATGGACAATTCGTATATACTGGATCGCATGCCGATTGGAAGTACTGTCAGTCCAAAACACTTATGCTGTAATACGATTGTGCAATATGTGCGCGCCCTGCGCAATCAGACCGGTGCGGCATTATCTGTACACAGTATCGCAGACGGACATGCAGAAGCATTAGAGTTTCGCGTGGATGAAACAACGAAAAATATAGGTGTGCCGTTGCGTAAGTTGAAGGTGCGAAAAAATGTATTAGTTGTCGGTATTACACATCGTGGTACACAGATTATTCCGGACGGTGATTCCTACTATGAAAAGGGTGACAATATCATCGTAGTTACCAGTGGCGAATCAATAATTTATCAGTTGAATGATATTTTTGAGGCATAGAGAAATGAATTATAGAATGATAGGAAAGTATATCGGTAAAATTTTACTGGTAGGTGCAATATTTATGTTGCCGGCGTATGGAATCAGCTTGTATTGTAAAGAAATTTTAGCGGCTCGCGCATTGCTGGTAACAATCATAACGCAAATGATTCTGGGTGGCATATTATGTATGTCAGAACGGGGACCAAAGAGGGGGTTTCGTGCAAAAGAAGGATTCGTATGCGTGGGTCTTTCATGGATTGTGTTGAGTTTGTTTGGCGCGTGTCCGTTTTTTTTATCAGGAGCGATTCCGAATTATGTGGATGCTTTGTTTGAAATTGTATCCGGTTTTACGACAACAGGAGCGTCTATTTTGCCGGAGGTAGAGTCTTTGCCGAAGAGTTTGCTGTATTGGCGCAGCTTTAGCCATTGGCTGGGCGGTATGGGAGTGCTAGTGTTTTTGTTAGCGGTTTCATCCGCAGATGAGCGTAGTAAAGGATTTACCATGCATATTTTGCGTGCAGAGAGCCCGGGACCGAAAGTGGGAAAGCTTGTACCACGTATGAAACAGACCGCGGAAATTTTGTATGTTTTGTATATTGTGTTGACAATTCTGAATTTTATTTTTTTGCTGCTTGGTAACATGTCGGTTTTTGATGCGCTTTGTACTGCGTTTGGAACGGCAGGAACTGGTGGATTTGGCATTAAAAATGATAGTATTGCAAGTTTCAGTCCTTATATACAAAACGTAACGACTGTGTTTATGTTACTGTTTGGTGTGAACTTTAGCTGTTATTATATGTTGCTGCTTCGTCAGGTAAAGAGTGTTTTCAAAGATGAAGAACTCCGTATGTATGTAGGTGTCGTATGTGCAAGTATTGCATTGATTGTGTGGAACTTGCGTGGCTACTATGATACGCTGGGGGAGACGATTCGTCACGCAGCATTTCAAGTGGCGACAATTATTACAACGACTGGTTATGCAACGACAGACTTTGATCTGTGGCCTTCATTTTCGAAAGCGATTCTATTTTGTCTGATGATAGTAGGTGCCTGTGCCGGAAGCACAGGTGGTGGATTTAAATGTGGACGTGCATTACTGGTAATGAAAAGTCTCCGACGCAGTGTTCGTCAGATTGTTCATCCGGGAAAGGTAGAAGTCGTTCGAATAAATGGACGCGCGATGGAAGAAAAAGTGCTTGAAAATACGAATGCGTATCTGGCGGCATATGTGTTGATTATCATAGGCAGTTTTTTTGTGATATCATTAGACGGTTTTTCGATGATGACGAATTTATCAGCAGTCTTAGCATGCTTTAATAATATCGGACCGGGATTTGAAGCAGTCGGACCGACCTGCAATTTTAGTGGTTTTTCGATGTTTTCGAAAATTATATTAATCGTCGATATGCTGGCAGGACGCTTGGAGATTTTCCCGATGCTGATCTTGTTTTCTCGCACAACTTGGAGAAAATAATCAGATTTGTTAAAAAAATAACGTTGTATGAGATTTAAGACAAGAAAACGCTAGAAAAAGCATGAATTCTAAGGTATGATATCAGTGTAGAAAAATAATAAAGCGGAGGAAAAGAAATGTACGCAGACGAAAATGTCATTAAAATTAAACATGAAGTTCTTTATGAAGTAGCGAAGCATGCATTTGCAGGAGATTTAGAGGAAGCACGCGATCATATTCCGATGGATTTGATTCCGGGGCCGACACCGAAGTTCCGTTGCTGTGTGTATAAGGAACGTGAGATTATCCGCCAGCGTATTCGTTTGGCTGAAGGAAAAGCACCCGGTACCGAAGATACCGGTAATATTATTCAGGTAATCAGTTCTGCTTGTGAGGATTGTCCGATTTCCAGTTATGTAGTAACGGACAACTGTCAGAACTGTCTTGGAAAAGCATGTATTAATGCCTGCAATTTTGGTGCGATTTCTGTAGGCGACCACCGTTCACATATTGATCCGAACAAGTGTAAGGAGTGCGGAAAGTGTGCAAAGGCATGTCCGTATGGTGCGATCGCACATTTGAAGCGTCCTTGTAAGTTTAAATGTCCGGTGAATGCAATTACTTATAATGAGTTAGGCATTTCTGTCATTGATGAGAAAAAGTGTATTCGATGTGGTCAGTGTCTGCATAGCTGTCCGTTCGGAGCGATTGGTTCAAAAGCATATATCGTAGATGTGATTCGTGCATTAAAAGAAGGAAAGAAAGTATACGCGATTCTTGCACCTGCGACAGAAGGACAGTTTGGAGAGGGCATTACGATGCAGAGCTTCCGCGAAGCTGTAAAGAAAGTAGGATTTACAGAGCTGATAGAAGCTGGTCTCGGCGGAGATATGACAACAGCCAGTGAAGCAGAAGAATGGCTGGAGGCATATCACAACGGAGAAAAGAAGACGACGAGTTGCTGCCCGGGCTTTGTCAATATGATTCGCAAGCACTATCCGGAATTATCCGATCACATCTCTACGACAGTTTCACCGATGTGTGCGATTTCCCGTATGATAAAGGCACAGAATCCGGATGCAGTGACTGTATTTATTGGACCTTGTGTAGCGAAGAAATCTGAGGTCGTAGACCAGAAGATTGAAGGAAATGCAGATTATGTACTGACCTATAGTGAGCTTCGTGCGATTCTCCGCGCAAAGGATGTGAAGCTGGAGCCGAAGGCAAATACTTATCAGGAAGCATCTGTACATGGCAAGCGTTACGGAAATGCAGGAGGTGTAACTGCGGCTGTATTAGAGTACATGAAGGAAACCGATCAGGAATGCGATGCAAAGGTATGTACCGTAAGTGGTGCAGCAGACTGTAAGAAAGCATTGCTGCTTATGAAGGTTGGAAAGCTTCCGGAAGATTTCATCGAAGGTATGGCTTGTGAAGGCGGCTGTGTTGGCGGACCGAGCCGATTTGAAGAAATCACTTCTGCGAAGAAAAACAGAGATGCATTATTGTCACAGGCAGATGATCGTTCAATTACGGAAAATCTGAAAAATTATCCGATGGATACCTTCTCTATGCATCGTGACCACGCATAAGATGTAATTTGTAGTGAGGAGTGCATGGTATTATGAAGATTTCTACAAAAGGACGCTATGCATTGCGTATAATGATTGACTTGGCACAGAATGATAAGGGTGAGGCGATTCCGCTCAAGGAGATTTCAGAGCGGCAGGGTGTGACTTTGAAATATATGGAGCAGATCATGCCGCTTTTGACACGTGCGGGATATGTGCGCAGCTTTCGTGGAAACAGTGGCGGATATTTGTTGGCAAAGGAACCGGCAGCGTATACAGTAGGAGATATTTTGCGGACGACAGAAGGTTCGTTGGTACCGATTAGCTGCCTGGAGGAAGAAGACAATCCATGTATGCGTCATGAAAATTGTATGACACTGGCATTTTGGCAAGGGTTGAACCGAACGATAGCAGAGTATGTAGACAATACGACACTGGCAGATCTGATTTGCTATAATAAAAAGGAAAACGAGGAAAACACGGATTAAAGTGTTTTCCTCGTTTTTTTGGATTCACGATAGTAAATAGAAACATGCTCAAAAGCTTTGCATCAGTTCCTCGATTTGTTCTTTGCTTAGACAAAGGCACTGTTTGTCTCTTATCGCATATACGCGATGACACATAGACAAAACAGTGGGACGATGGGTCGTGACGATACAGGTTCGTGGTGCAGAGTCATTCATAATATTTTTTAATACACGGCGCTCGGTGGCAACATCAAGCGCCGAAGTCGCTTCATCGAGCAGTAAAATCGGAGCCGGACGCAACAGAGCGCGCGCAATGGATAAACGCTGTGCCTGACCTTCTGAAAAACCGCTGCCGCGCTCACCGATTTTGCTATGGATACCATCCGGCAGCTTTTCTACGAAATCCCATGCACAGGCGAGCTGTAGTGCGTGCGTGATTTCTTCGTCGGTTGCCTGCGGACAGACATTACGCATGTTTTCTGCGATTGTACCGGAAAACATCGTATTTCCCTGCGGTACATAGGAAAAAAGAACACGCGTAGAGGGAGAGAGCGCGATTTGCTGTTTGGTTCCGTCAGCGTGTGTTCCGGACAGCATGGCACTGCCATTTTGTCCGCGCATGAGTGATAAAATCAGGCGCAGCATCGTGGTTTTTCCTTCGCCGGAAGGACCGACCAGCGCGACGATTTCATGCGGATGCGCCAGTAGGGAAGCCTGCTGGAACACGGTCGCACCGTTTTGATAGCTATAATCCAGATTGTCGATATGCAGACTTACACCGTTTCCACAGGATTCGCTTTGGAATTTTGCGACACATGCATCCTGTGAGTAATCCTCGCGCGGCATTTCTACAATATCCATCAGACGACCCGCAGAAGTCGTGAGACTGATTGCAGTCGGAACGAGAGAAGTGATATTGTTCAGCGTACTGGTCAGTTTGCCCGAAAGACTCAAGAATAAAGTCATCGTACCATAACTGATCGCACCGCTAAATACGCGGTAGATGCCCCAACCGTAGCAGGCGTAAGATGCAATCAGACCGACGGTGGATAACAGCAGAGATGTGCCCATTGACATTTTCTGAAAGTCCATGCGCATAGAGATGTATTCTGTCTGAAGCTGTTTGAGCCGGTCAATATAGAGGCGGACAAGGCTGAATGCTTTAATCGTCTGAATATTGGAAAACGTCTCTTGGTTAAATCCATTCATTTTTGCGCCCATCGCAGCGCTGCGCTGGTTATTGTTTACCATGCGCTTCATCAGTTTTTTGGACATCAGCAGGCTGACGGGAATACTGATAAAGGCGAATACTGCAAAGCTGGCATCATAATAGAGCACCATGAGCAGCGCACTGATAAACTGGAAGAAAAAAATGACTGCATTGGGAATAAAGTTCAATACGCCGGAAGAAATGTTAGAAGCATCGGTGTTCCAACGTGTCAACAAATCTCCGGTGTGATAGGTAGTGAGCGATTCCCAGTCTGTAATCAGTATTTTTTCGAATACGTCTGCCTTGATTTCTGCGTCAACTTTCATGCTGATATAGTTAGAAGCAAAACCGGATATCTGATTGAGTACGGTCGTTGCGATATTGAGTGCAATCATACCAAAGAATGTCGGCAAAAGCTGTCCGATTGCCTGCCCGGTAACGATATCTACCAAATCACGGGAGAGCAGTCCGGAGACCAACCCTATGACGGTGCCGCTCAGACCCAGTAAGGTATAAAAAATCATATGTGGCCAGTAATGACGGGCATAGGAATAAATCCAGCAGGTCTCTTTCCACATTTCCTGTAGGCGTCCTTCTTTGATTCGTTTGATATAAAATGCAATCGTGTGATTCATGACAGCTCGCTTTCTAAAATAGGGCTTTTGGCACTCTGATTCTATGAAACAAAAAACTGTGTATAGCATACTGCCATACACAGTCTAAAATCATTATCAAATATTATAATCGAAATTAGTGTCCGGGACAAGAGATGGTAACACCGCCGACAGCTAATGAACCTGCTGTACACTCTACAGTCAAATCGCCAAGACCGATATTGTCATTCGGATTCTGGTGATAGTTGCAACCAAGTACGAGTGTAGTAGAACCATCGCCGCTGAGAAGTGTTGTATTTGCACCAGAAAGGAACTTAACCGGAGCACTGAAGCTGATAACGATCTGCTGCTGTTCACTGGTATGATCACCGTGATGCTTTCCGTTTACCTGAATACGGAATACAGTATCGGTCTGCTGATGTACATAAGCGTTGGCTGTGTAGCAGGTGCCTGCGCCGGATGACATAAATACACCTTCTGCAAGGTCTGAGTTCATGAGTGCTGTAGGTCTAACATATTCTTTCATAATGCATTCTCCTTTTTCTATAAATGATATAATATAAAAGTTGCATGTTATGCGGTTTGCTTTGTTGTATGAATGTGCACAAAACAAAAAAATCATGCAACAAATAACCCCTTATACAATATGTATTTTATTCCACTAAAGTGGTTGCGTCAATGAAAAATTGTACACTTAAAGATAGGAAAAGCAAATTTTGTGAAAAATTACGAAACTATTTACGAAAAATTGTGAAAATATAACAACAAAAGATAGGTTTTGATGCGTGATAAAGCTAGGAATGTGCAAATGGGAATTGATTTCTTTTGTAGAGAAGTGTAAAATGGAGAAATCTATTACTTTACCATGAGGCGTAATGTTTCATGCGTAAAGACTACAATAGAAGAGAAGGAGGAAGAATATGCTATTTAGAAACAAAAGAAATCGTCAGCAATATGTTGACTTGAATGGTGAATTGAATGCGCCGGTAAAGAAGAAATTTTCGCCTGCGAAAATGGGACGGAATTTTTTGATTGTGCTGTTCGTACTGGTCGCAGTATATTTGCTGGGCGGCAGTGTGTATTCATTAAAGGAAAATGAGTATGCAGTGGTGACAACATTTGGTGTGCCGACAGTTGTAGATGAACCGGGTATCCATGTAAAAGTACCTTATGTACAGCGTGTGGCGCGTGTGCCGAAAACAATCAACGGTTTTTCCATCGGTTACGACAAGGAAACAAATGAGTCGATTGCATCGGAATCATTTATGATTACACGTGACTATAATTTCGTAAATGTAGATTTTTATGCAGAATACCGTGTGACAGATCCGATGAAGTATTTATACAATTCAGAAGACCCGGTAGCAGTTTTAAAGATGCTGACACAGAGTTATATTCGAGATACCATCGGCTTGTATGATGTAGACAGTGTCATTACGACCGGAAAGAGCGAGATACAGGCTTCGATTAAGGAAAAAATCATTACGCGTTTAGATCAGGAAGATATCGGAATTCAGCTTGTAAATATTACGATACAGGATGCGGAGCCGCCGACGACAGAAGTCATTGACGCCTTCAAAAACGTGGAAAATGCAAAGCAGGGAAAAGAGACTTCGATTAACAAAGCAAATCAGAAGAGAAATGAAGATATTCCTGCGGCACGTGCAAAAGTAGACGAGACTTTGAAAATAGCGAATGCAGAAGCGGAAGAGCGTGTCAATGAGGCAAAAGGACAGGTGGCGCGTTTGAATGAATTGTTCGAAGAATACAAAAAATATCCGCTTATTACGAAACAGCGTATGTTTTATGAGACAATGGAAGATATTTTGCCGGGTATGAAGGTGATTATTACAAAGAGCGACGGAAGTACACAGACGATGCTGCCGTTAGAGAGCTTTGCAGATATTACCATGAGTACAGAAACACAGGATACAAAAGAAGGAGGTACGTCAAATGAAGGAAACTAAAGCATGGAAATGGATTTTGGCGGTACTGGCAGTCGCAGTGATTTTAATAGGAGCATCCGGAATGGTCGTTACATATCCGAATGAATATGCAGTCGTAAAGCAGTTTGGAAAAATTGTAGCAATTCATGAAACGCCCGGTTTGAGTTTTCGGATTCCGTTTGTTCAGCATGTAGAGAAAATCGAGAACGAAGTATTATTGTATGATTTGGCAGTGAGTGATGTCATGACGAAAGATAAAAAATCAATGATCGCGGACTGCTTTGTATTGTGGAAAATCGAAGATCCGCTGAAATATACGCAGACACTGAGTGCGCAAAAGAGCAATGCGGAGTATCGAATCAACACGATTGTATACAACAGCTTGAAAAATGTCATCAGTTCGCTTTCGCAGGAAGAAGTCATCAGCGGACGTGACGGTGAGCTGGCTGCAAATATCAAGAACAACATCGGAGATACCTTAAATCAGTATGGTATTACCCTGCTCGCAGTCGAGACAAAGTCCTTAGATTTGCCGGACGAGAATAAGGCTGCCGTGTATGAGCATATGATTTCAGAGCGAAATAATATCGCTGCGACATATAAGGCAGAGGGTGAAGAGGAAGCAAAGGAAATCTCGAATAATACAAAGGCTGAGATTACCATCATGCAGTCTGAGGCAGATGCACAGGCAGAGGAGATTGTGGCAAAGGGTGAGGCAGAATATATGCGCATCCTGAGTGAAGCATATAATAACGAAGAAAAAGCTGATTTTTACTTGTTCTTACGTTCGCTGGATGCAGCGAGAGCGACGATGAAGGGAGATAATAAAACCTTGATTATCGATGAGAGTTCTCCGCTGGCAGACATATTTTATGGGAGATAAGAAGCATGTATGAAACGGTAGAGCAGATTTTGTCGGAGGTCAGAAAAATGATCTCCGGCAAGGATGATTGTATCAAAAAGACGTTTGCAGCGATGCTTGCAGGCGGACATATTTTAATCGAGGATGTGCCGGGCGTTGGAAAAACGACGCTGGCACTTGCCTTTTCTACGGCAATGTCACTGGAAAACCATCGTATGCAGTTTACACCGGATGTGTTGCCTGCTGATATTTTAGGCTTTACGATGTATGACAAAGAGAGCGGACAGTTTTATTATCGCGAAGGAGCGGTCATGTGTAATCTGTTTCTTGCGGATGAGATTAACCGTACTTCGCCGAAGACGCAGTCTGCGTTGCTGGAAGTCATGGAGGAAGGGCATGTGACGGTGGATGGAGTCAGTCATCAATTGCCTTCACCGTTTATCGTGATAGCGACGGAGAATCCGAAAGGAAGCGCGGGAACACAGCTCTTGCCGGAATCCCAGCTTGACCGTTTTATGATTTGCATCAGCATGGGGTATCCGGATTTTGCGAGCGAGCTTCTGATTGCGCAGGGAAAGAGTTCACGAAACAGCATGGAACAAATCGTTCCGGTGATTAATGCAGACGGTCTGACTGCGCTACAGGAAGAAGCAGACGCTGTGCATGTGGAGACGTGCATATATGAATATATTACAAAGCTCATGACATTGACCAGAAATCATGAATTTATAGAGCTGGGAGTCAGCCCGCGCGGAACGATTGCATGTGTGCGTATGGCGAAGGCATGGGCATATGTAAATGGCAGAGATTATGTGCTGCCGGAGGATGTAAAAGAAGTATTTTCAGATGTTACGGCACACCGTATTGTGTTGAGCGCAAAGGCGCGTGTGGCAAAACTGACAGCGGAAAAAGTGGTACGAGAGCTGTTAGCGCAGGTAGAAATGCCAAATAGCTTTGACTTGCCGAAGGGGAGAAAAAAACGATGATTCATCTTGGAATCATAATCGTTCTGATTGGGGTACTTGTATATATTGCAGCTTTATTAAATCAAATGATGCTGGCGATTTTTGCGTTTGCACTGAGTGGTTTGCTGATTTTGTCTTATGCAGTGATTCTGTGGAGAATGTGTTTTTTGAAAATCAATATTGATACGCCGATGATGCTCGCCAGAAGTGGGGAACCGGTAAGTATCTGCTTTCGTACAAATGCAAAAAAATCTTTGCTCGGAACCGCTCGTGTGCGCGCCGATGTGCAGGTACGTCAATTGCCGAAAAAGAAAGCAGAGCGAATCGGGATTGAGCTGTATGTGCCTTCTGGTGGTGAATTAAATGAGCGCAGAAATGTGACGATGCAATTGGCAGGCGGCTATGAGTACCAATTGCGCGCAGTGCGTATTTATGACTGGAGCGGACATTTTTATCTGACAAAGAGGGTAAAGAGTCGTGCGATGCTGTATTTATTGCCGCAGATACATGCGATTTCTTTGCATCTGTCGGAGGCTGTGAAAAATTTTCAGGGCGAGGCAGAAATATATGATGATTTATGCGGCGGAACAGATCATTCGGAAGTCTTTCAGATACGCGAATATCAGCAGGGAGACCGTTTGCAGAATATACATTGGAAGCTGTCTGCAAAGGAAGAAGAATTGATGGTGCGTGAGCATAGCATGCCAAAGGGATGCCCTGTCGTATTGATTTTGGACAATCGGAGCATGCAGCACAAAAAGAGCAGAATGAAGGATGCGTTCCTGCAGATTGCGGCATCACTTTCATTTGCTTTGTATGATGCAAACTGTCCGCACATTATCAGTTGGTACGATGCGAATCGTCAGGATGTAGTCCGCATGCGTGTAGATGATGAAGACACGTTTTGGGAATGGCAGCTACAGTATATGATGACGGAGGAATGTCCGGAGTCCGTAGATGCCTTGCTTCGCTATGCAGAAAAATATAGAAATGAGATGACGGTACATCAGTTACATTTGAAGGCAGATTTGAGTCTTTATATAGATGGAAAGCATTTCTATACGAGCAAGTTAAAAGCAAATGTAAAAGATGAATTGGAACATATGACGCTGCGTTTATAATGCGGCATATTAAAATTAAGTAGAGTGAAATGAAACAGACGAAAAAGAGACATGACATAAAAAAAGAAATCTGCTGGGAACATCAGACGAAGCAGGGAAAACAAAAACTTTGCAGAGAACAGAAAAGGGACTGGTATGATTTCCTAATGCTGTTTGGCGGTGTCTTTTTTTGCCTTTTTTCCTTTTATTTGGGAATGTGTGATATCTTGCCCGGTGTGCGTGTGTTAAAGATGCCGGAGTATACATGGGTTTCTGTTGCAGTGACGATGGGTGTCTTGGCAGTTTTGTATGTCAGCGGTATTTTGAAAAATGCGCTCTTGCGTTTGTTGCCGCTGTTTGCGATTGTCATGATAGCCGCATGGTATTATATGCATCATCGATTGCCGATAGAGGATGGTGTGATTTATATTGCCCGTTGCTATGTGGCAGCGATTAACCGACACTACGGAGCAGAATTATACTTTTGGAGCGGAAGCCAGAGCGATGCGCCGCAGGCGTTGTTATTCTGGATGCTTTGTGTGGGGGCAGCTCTTTTCTGTGTGACGGTACAAAAACATATCACATATATGCTAAGTGCATCGGCACTGCTTTTTGTGGCGGGTATCGCAGTGGGGAAAGTGCCGGGATGGAAATGCATGGTATGCCTGGTTCTGTCCGTGTGTATGCTGTGTATCTATGAGATGGGATGGCGTGACAAGCGAAAGATGCGCATGACGCAGTTGGCTTGTATGCTGGGAATCTCTAGTTTGACAGCAACCGCTTTTTCGCCCTTGGCAATGCAGGTAGTCGGAGCACATGAAGAAGTACAAAAACGTCAGTGGGCGTTCGAGGATCGGATTCTGGCACTTCCTATTTTGACGATATTTGAAAAAGATGGTATGGTGACAAATGATACACCGGAATTTCATAAGAATAAGATTTTGACAGTTACGTTGTCAGATACGGTGACAGAAACGATTTATTTTAAAGAGTTTGTAGCAGATACCTATAAAGACGGAATGTGGAAACAGACAGAAGCGGAGTTTTCGAAAGCAGTGCTCGAACAGGGGCTGACGGAGCAGGAAGTCGGAAAACAGCTATGGGAGCAGCCGTACCGGAAAGGTAATGAGATTGTATTAACAGAAGGCTTGCGCGAGGCGTTGCAGGGGATGGCACTCAAAGAACCCAAAGAGTGTACCTATCAAATTCAATGTAATAAGTATAGTTCACAAGCGTTGATGCCTTATACAAGCAGTTTGCCGGAAGCGTTCATTCCCTATGAAGATAAAGATATTCAGAAAAAATGGACGCAGAGAGCGTACGGCGGTTCCATGATACTGGGAGGAAGAGAGGCAGACCCGTTACTTCGGTATTTGCAGTTTTATTTTATGGCGCAGCTATGGACGTATGATTTCAATGGAAGCTTTTCTGAACCGGCATCGGAAACATCGGAAGCGGCAAATGACAAAGACTGGTATGCAAAATGGGTGCAAAAACAATATACGCTTGCACAGGAACCGGACGAAGTCGCTTATATTATGAAGGATTTGATTTATCCGGTACTTGGTTCGACAGACGGAAGTGATATTCGTAATTATTGTGCAGATATTCAAGAGATGGACACGCCGATGCTATTAAATAATGTTCGACTCAGCTATGCCCTGATGGTTCAGAAGATGATGCAGACATACGGAACATATAATCGTTATCTCGATGAGCTACCGGCTGGCGCGGACCCGATTTCTTATTTTTTAGAGACATCGAAGGAAGGATACTGTGTACATTATGCATCTGCGGCTACGCTGATACTGCAGAGTCTGGGAATACCTGCACGTTATGTGACCGGATATGTGGCATTTCCGGAGGACTTTGCGCAGACGGAGCAGGGGTATACTGCCACCGTCATTGATGAGCGTGCGCATGCATGGTCGGAAATTTATCTGGAAGATTTTGGCTGGGTGCCGCTTGAGATGACACCGTCGAGTGCATTTTCTGAGAATGTGAATAAGAAACAGTCACAGGCGCAAACAGAGGAACGAGAGGAACAGACACCGGAAACGCCGGATGAGGTGCAGAACGAAACTGAATCAGAACCGGACGAGCTGGAGCATGAAAAGCAGGAATCTGCAGAGCAGGAAAAGAAAGCGCTTAAAAAGACGCAAATGGAGAAAAAGAAGGAAGCGATACAGAAGTGGACGTATGCATTCCTGGGAATGCTCTTAGGAGCTGTATTGATATTCTGGCTACAGAAATATTTACGTCCCATGTGGCAAAATCACCAGCGCGCACAGGAACAGAAAATTCGAAGGCTGATACAGTCCGGACAATACCGTCAGGCGATAGAACATATGCATGAAAGATTGCGCCGTTATTTGCGGAGAAAAGAGCTGGTTCGGATGCATCGGATAAAGACCGATGAACAATATAAATCTGCTATGCGTCGAATTGCAGTCGCACATCAGACGGCGGTCGATGTAGAGCAATACATGCAAATTATAAGAAAACTGCGCTTTTCAAAAAAAGAGATGAGCAAAGAGGATGCATGTGATGCATATCGTGTATATTATCGTATCCGATATACGTGGTATGTGCGCAGGGCGAATACAGAGGAATTATTTGATGACATAAAGAAAATCTAAATATGGATTGGAGAGAGCACGGATGGCAACAAATGCAGAGATCGAACAGAGCATACGAAAAAAATTTAAGAAAGATATTTTTTCAAAATTTGCGAAGGCAATCAATGTATATGAAATGCTGCAGGAAGGTGATCGGGTAGCAGTCTGTATTTCCGGCGGAAAAGATTCCATGCTGCTTGCGAAATTGTTTCAGGAGCTGAAGCGGCATCGAAAATTTGATTTCGAGCTGGTGTTTCTGGTGATGGACCCCGGCTATCATCCGAAAAATCGAGAACAGATTGAAAAAAATGCGCAGTTGATGGAAGTGCCGATTCAGATTTTTACATCAAATATTTTTGATGCAGTATATGATATTGAAAAAAATCCATGCTATTTATGTGCGCGTATGCGACGCGGTCATTTGTATGCAAAGGCAAAAGAGCTGGGCTGCAATAAAATTGCATTGGGTCATCACTATGATGATGTCATCGAAACGATTTTGATGGGAATGCTGTATGGTGCGCAGGTACAGACGATGATGCCGAAGCTGCACAGCACCAATTTTCCGGGAATGGAGCTGATTCGTCCGATGTATCTCATTCGTGAGGAGTCAATCAAACATTGGCGTGATTATAATGAACTGCATTTTTTGCAGTGTGCGTGTCGATTTACAGAAAACTGTGCAAATTTCTCCGCAGAAGAACAAAATGATTCTGCGCGAATCGAAGTGAAAAAGTTGATTGCGCAGTTAAAAGAGGCGAATCCGTTTGTCGAGGGAAATATATTTAAAAGTGTGGAAAATGTGAATTTAAACACGGTAATTGCATACAAGCAAGATGGTGTGAGACATCATTTTCTGGACACGTATGCGCAATCGGAAGATGTATTGTGTGAAAACGAGTCGGAGTAAAAACAGAAGGTAAACAGGAAAAAGTCAGTATGAAGAATAATAGTGACAGAGTAGAAAATCAGATGTCTGAATATAAGGAAACAGAGCGTATGCCGGCGTACAAATTGGATTTTTCTCCGCTGACGATCGAGGATCAGGTCTGGATTAAGGAGAAGCTGGCGGCGGATGGGCGTGCCGCCTGCGAGTATTCGTTTGCATCTAATTACGCATGGAGTCCTTATTACGGATTGTCTGTTGCGAAATGCGGTGCATGTGGAGTGTTTCGCTATACAGCGCGGGGATGTGAGACTTATAGTTTTCCGTTTGGCGGTAGTGAATGGGAAAAAAAGGAAGTGCTGGAGTGTCTGCTGAAGCACTGTGAGAAAGAGGAAAAGACGCTAAAGCTTTCCCCGCTGACACAGGCAGACAGGGAGTGCCTGCAGCGTATGTATCCGGGACAATTTCTCATTCGGGCAGACCGGGACAGCAGTGATTATATTTATGAACGTGAAAAGCTTGTAAAGCTTCCGGGGAAAAAATATCACGGAAAGAGAAATCATATTGCGCGGTTTAAAGATGCAGATGACTGGTGCTATGAAGCAATCACAGAAGACAACATGGAAGATGTGCTGCAGATGATGCAGGAGTGGAAAGCGCGCCGTGCGGATGTGTGGAGTACAGAGCTGGAACAGGAGTATGGCGCGATGTCTCGTGCGATGTCTGAGATGAAGCATCTGGGACTGCTCGGCGGTCTTTTGCGAAAAGCAGGAAGCGTTGTGGCACTTGCCTTGGGAGAGCCGCTAAACAAAGATACCTTTGTCGTACATTATGAAAAAGCATTTGCGGATGTGCAGGGCGCTTATCCGATGATAAATCAGCAGTTTGCAGAGCACGTGGCAGAAGGCTATTTGTATATAAATCGTGAGGAAGATACCGGAGATGCGGGACTTCGAAAGGCAAAATTGTCCTATCAGCCATATCGTTTGGAGACAAAATATATGGCGGAAAAAAGCGATGTTGTCTTTGTGGATTTTTCGGATGAGAAGCAGAAAAAGGCGTTTTGCGAGTTGTGGCGAGACTGTTTTTCAGATGGGGATTTTAGTGAGTTTTTTGTGCAAGAGCGTGCGGAAAAAGATGTTTTTGAACAAATTTCACTTGTGATTTACCGTGATGGAAAGCCGGTGTCAATGGCTAGTTTTTTGCCGGCGGTTTATCATACAAAGGAAGAAGAGATACCGGTGCGTTATGTGTATGCAGTAGGGACAAATCCTGCTTATCGTGGGCAGGGGCTGGCTGCGCAGATCATACGTTACGCACAGCAATTGTGGGACGAGCCGCTTGTGTTATCGCCGGCGTCTGAAGGGTTGTACCGGTATTATGAAAAGCAGGGCTTTGTGCGGTGTTTCAGAGGAGAATCCGTAGGCAGGTATTTGCAGAAACCGGAAAGCTGTCGATGGAATTTCAGATTGGAGCAGGCAGACGCAGCTTCTTATGCAGTGCGCAGAGATGAATATTTGGCAGCGAACAGACAGGCGTATCTTCGATGGGATGCGCAGGCAATTGCATTCGCATTCACTGCAAATGAGCGGGACGGAGGAAAAAATCTGTTTCTAATCCCGGATGCAGTATCGGAACAAAAAGAGTTGTTGATGTATACGACAGAGGGAAAATGCTTGATTGTTCTGGAGACGACGCTATGCGAGGAGCTGCTCGAATGTGTGCTGCCGGAGCTGATGGCAGAGAGCGGCACAACAGAGGTTCGCTATGAGATACCGGGTGGTATGATGCTGCCTTCAAAAAATAGAGAGAAGATGACTTTGCCTTCAAACGGTTATCTAAATCTGACATTGGGTTAAATGATAAATAAAAAACGCTCCGCGAGGATTGCACTGCGGCGGAACAGCAGTATGTCGCTTGTCGCGACTCGCCGCAGGCGGAGAATCTCGCAAGCGAGATTCTTTGTTGTTTTTTCGATTATAATGCTTCTACTTTCTGTACTTTTATCATATTTGTGGTGCCGGAATGACCGAGCGGTACGCCGGAAGTGATTACGACGATATCATCTTTTGCGACATGACCTTTTTTCTGGGCACATTCAACTGCGTGGTTAAACAAATCGAGTACATGATGACGTTCTTCCATAACGATGGGAGTCACGCCCCAAGAGAGGTTGAGCTGTCTGGCTACGCGTGCGCATGTAGTACAAGCGATGATGTCAGACTGCGGACGATAACGCGAAATCATACGAGCTGCATAACCCGATTTTGTCACAGTCAGAATTGCACGAGCACCCAAGTCCAGAGCAGTGGTACAGGTAGCATGACAAATCGCATCCGTGATGTCCGGATTTTCGTCTCTGGTGATAGCGAAAAAGCGCTTGCGATAATCAATGTCTGCTTCGGTGCGCTCTGCAATACGTGCCATAGCCTGCAAAGACTCGATCGGATAAGCACCGGCTGCAGTTTCTCCGGAAAGCATGATAGCACTTGTTCCGTCATAAATCGCATTTGCAACGTCTGTGACTTCAGCTCTTGTCGGACGCGGGTTTTTCATCATGGAATCCAGCATCTGCGTTGCGGTGATGACCTGCTTGCCGGCAGCGTATACTTTTTTAATAATCATTTTCTGAATAATGGGGACTTCTTCCATCGGAATCTCTACACCCATGTCGCCGCGAGCAATCATGATGCCATCCGATACGGAGATGATATCGTCAATATTCTTGACACCTTCGTCATTTTCGATTTTTGCAATAATAGAGATGCCTTCTCCACCATTTTGCTCCAAGAGATGTCGAATCTCTAACACATCTTCTTTGGTGCGGACAAATGATGCGGCAATAATGTCGATATCCTGATCTATGCCAAATAAAATATCTTCACGATCTTTGGCACTCATATAAGGAAGAGAGAGATGAACGCCGGGAACGTTGATTCCCTTGTGGTTGCTCAGTGTGCCATCGTTGTGTACTTCACAGACAATGTTTGTACCTTCGATGGCAGTGACTTCCATAGAAATCAGACCATCATCGATGAGTACAATCGTACCAACGGATACGTCCTGATACAATTCTTTACATGTGATACCGACGGAGGATGCATCACCAGGTGTATCATCGAGGGTCAAAGTAAAGGTCTGACCGCGTGTAAGAGCGACTTTTCCTTCTTTGAAATCTTTCAAACGGATTTCAGGTCCTTTTGTATCTAAAAGGATGGCAACCGGCAAATCCTTATCAGCGCGAATCTGCTTGATAGCATCCATACGTTTCTTTTGTTCTTCATGATCACCATGGGAAAAATTAAAACGCGCAACATTCATTCCGTTCTCTACAAGAGCTTCCAGAATACCGGGTCTTTCTGTTGCGGGTCCCATCGTGCAGATGATTTTTGTTTTTCTCATTCTATATATACCTCCGAATAAAACATTAAATTTTACACATTCTTATTATAGTAAAAGAGATTTTTTTTTCAATAGCAAAGGAGTGAAAAATGAAGGAAAAAACAAGTAGCTATTTGACAAATCATCGAAAAGTGGCAGTGATTGGTTGCGGATTTGTAGGAGCAGCCTGTGCATTTGCATTGATGGAAAGTGGACTTTTCACAGAAATGGTACTGTTGGATGTGGACCGTGACCGCGCAGAAGGAGAAGCGATGGATATCAGCCATGGCGTACCATTTGCAAAGCCTATGAAGATATATGCAGGAGACTATCAAAATCTCTCGGATGCAGCAATCATAGTCATTACAGCGGGAGCAAACCAGAAGCCGGATGAGACACGTTTAGATCTGGTGCACAAAAATGTGAAGATTTTTCAATCGATTATTCCGCAGCTAAAGGAATGCGGATGCAATGGTGTATTACTGATTGTTTCAAATCCGGTAGACATACTTACCTATGTGGCGGCGAAGCTGTCCGGGTTTACAGAAAATCGGGTGATTGGTTCGGGAACAGTGTTGGATACCGCTCGTTTGAAACGTGCGGTTGCAGATCAACTGACGGTAGACAGTCGAAGCGTACATGCATTTATCATCGGTGAGCATGGAGACAGTGAGATCGCGGCATGGTCCGGTGCGAATATATCAGGGATTCCGTTAAACGATTTTTGCGAATTGCGCGGACATTACAATCATCCGGAGAATACGGCGCGTATCGCGGAGAGCGTCAAAAACAGCGCATATGAAATTATCGAAAAAAAACAGGCAACGTATTTTGGTATTGCAATGTCGGTGCGAAGAATCTGTGAAGTGATTATGCGAGATGAGAAATCGATTTTGCCGGTATCATCATTGATGTTCGGTGAATACGGCATTTCAGATGTTGCCTTGTCTATGCCGGCAATTATTGGAAAGCATGGCGTGGAAACGAGAGTGCCGATTCCGCTTTCGGAGGACGAAATGGCAAGACTGCAAAAGTCTGCATCCATGCTGCGAGACATACTCGATGAAGTCGGAATGTGAAGCATACTATAAAATAGACACAAAGATACGAAAGATGATGATATCATTTGAACGGGAAATAGAGTATAGTTAAAGGATAAGTCGAACTGTTTAGGGAATTGTTTGTTGTATTACAAAAATGAAAAGGGAGAATAGAAATGGAGATAAAAAGATTTGAAGC
>JAGAOE010000135.1 GCA_017623885.1 Eubacterium sp.
AGTATGCTTCCCATTCCGGTACTTCCGGTGCTACCTGAGGTACGGCTATTATTGAAGCTTGAAAATAATGTACTATAGTCTAAATTCATATTCATAATCGTTCACTCCTTTGACGATACACGGAAACTATTCCGGTGGATTCTGCGGACATCCTTGTCTCACATTTCATTTCACATCTAAATTTCTTTTATACCTTATCGGCACAAAATGTGATAACCTTAATTCAATTGTAACTAATTTTTTTCGTATTTTCAAGAGTTCTTCTGATTTTTCCTTATGTACAAATCTCCTCTGCGGCCTGTCGGTAGATTTCCTCGATATGTATTTCTGTTGTGTTCAAAGTCGGAATGCTCACATCTCCCGGCGAAATCGCAAGCGGCAATTCGGTACATGCAAGCATCAGCACATCTGCCTTCTCTCTTTTTATATATTGTTCTGCAATCTCTATCAGTGTGTTTCTGTCCTCCGGAATAACAATTCCGTTTTCCAAGTTAGGATAAATGCATTTTCCGATAATTTCAATGTCGCTCTCCGACGGAATGATCGGTACAATCCCCTGTTTTCCTAATGCTTTTTCATAGAGTCCGCTCCGCATCGTAAACGTCGTGCCAAACACAAGCGCCCGCCCGTATCCTAATGCTTTGACGCGTGCTACAGCGGCATCTACAATGCTGACCACCGGCAATGGAAAGCGATCACAAATCATATCCCATACAATATGCTCCGTATTCGCCGTAATCGCTGCAATTTTCGCGCCTGCTGCCTTTAAATCGTTTAGGCTTTCCAGCAAATAATTGCACAACCGCTCATAATCGCCTACCTCAAACGCGGCATCATGTGCGGCCATATTCACACTATCTATCACAATCTCCGGATAGTATGTCTGTTTTGAATCAGCCAGACATCGCTTCACCAGACTACTATAATATTCAATGGTTGACGCCGGTCCTACGCCGCCTACTAATCCTATTTTTTTCACGTAGACTATTTACTCCTTCCAATCGCCCAAAATGCCACTGCACTTGCAGCAGCTACATTTAACGAATCCACTCCATGCTTCATCGGGATGCAAACGGTATAATCACTCTTTTCTATCGTCTGTGACAGCAATCCGTCGCCTTCTGTTCCCAGTATCACTGCCAGACGCTCCTGCGCAAGCAACTGCGGATCATCAATATCGACAGAATCCTCCTTCAGTGCCATCGCGGCTGTCCGATAACCGAATTCATGAAGCAGGTCAATCCCTTGTGTCTGCCAGACCTCTGCATCGATAACCGTCCAGGGAATCTGAAAAATCGTTCCCATGCTGACACGAACGGCTCTCCGATATAACGGGTCGCTACAAGCCGATGTAAAAAGAATCGCATCCATTCCCAATGCTGCTGCCGAGCGGACAATCGCTCCTACGTTTGTCGGATTCACGACATTTTCCAGCACCACGATTCTTCTCGCCCCATTGCAAACATCTGCCATCGCGGGCAATTCCTTTCGATTCATGGCACAAAGCATTCCACGCGTCAGCGCAAATCCGGTCAACTGCTTGAGCACAGATGCTTCTGCTGCATACACCGGTACTTGCGGACAGCGCGCCAACAATTCTTTTCCCTGTGTCTGCACATGTCGTTCCTCCATCAAAAAAGACAGTGGTTCATAGCCTGCATCTAATGCCCGCTCAATCACTTTCGGACTCTCTGCGATAAATATGCCGCACTTCGGCTCCCGATAACGCAATAACTGTACTTCGGAAAGTCTGCTGTACACATCTAGCTGCGGATCATTAAAATCTGTAATCTGAATCATGTTCTTTATCTTACCTTTACGAAATTTCCCAGTGCCTCATACTTGGCTTCGATAAGAAGCTTTCCGTCTGATGCAAAAAATCCGGCCTTTCCATTCTCCATCTGCACAATCGCTACACCCAATTCCGAAAAGGCACCTACGGCTTTAAAAGTCGGCTTTACGATTTCTTTGCCGCTTGCGTCCACATAACTCCACAGTCCGCTCTCTCCGTCCTGTACTGCTCCATAGCCACCGCTAAAGCTTTGTGCAAACGTCTTCTCCGGCTCTACAATATAGTTTCCCTTCTCATCAATATAGCCGTATTTTCCGTTCACTGTCACCATTGCAACGCCATCTTCTGAAAAACTGTAAGCAGCTTCATACATCGGTTCTATGACCATGTCTCCGTCTACATTGATATAGCCCCATTTTTCCCCTTGCTTTACTGCTGCCAATCCATTTTGTGCAAATCCGAATACCGTATCATACGAGAACTCAATGACTTCTCCGGTCACATCCAAAAATCCGTTTTTTCCGTCTCTTACCGCAACCGCATAGCCGTTCTTAAAATTCTCTGCATAGTCATAATTAAACGGAATCATTTCTTTACCGCTTTCATCAATAAATCCATACTTTCCGTTCTTTTTCACAAGTGCAAGTCCATTTTCTCCAAACGGGTTCACCGTCTGGTATTCCAGCGGAATGACCAATTCTCCATCTGTATTGACATAGCCATATGCTTCACCCACACCTGCAGTCGCCAGGCCATGTTCGCATACATTTCCAATCGTATCATAAGTGAAATCAACGACCACATTTCCGCTTGTATCTATCATGCCATATTTATTTTCCTTGCACACGGCTGCGTATCCATGATGAAAAACTCCGGCGTAATCGTATTCTGCCTCTATGACCTTCTCCCCATTTGCATCAATGTATCCATACTTGTCATCCATTTTCACAGCTGCCAATCCATCCTCCTGTGAAAATGCCTGTGCATCTGCATAACGAAACGCTACTGCGGTATCACCGTTCGCATCGATATATCCATATTTTCCATTGTTGTATGCAGGCGCAAGATATGTGTCTGCCTGCACGATTTGCAGCTTACTGTCTGCCTTCTGCAAGGTATTTCCCCCGCATCCGCTCAACGCAAAAGCACTTAACAAAACTCCTAAAAAAACGCTCCATTTTTTCATTTGTCTTCGTCCTCTCTATAAACAACTCTATAAACAAAACGGTGTACGAACCGTTTTCTCATCCTATGCTACATTTACATATCATAGCATCTTTTGAAAACTCCGTACACCGTAATTTTTTTAGATTTTAGGTTTTTTTCTACTTTTGCAACTATTTCATCATTTATTTATCTAAAACAACGTAAGGAACTGCTAACAATTGACCGATTTTTTCAAACAACGCGCCATTGTGTCCCACGCTCATTGCAAAGTGATGTGTCGGTGCCTCCGCAAACCACTCATCCATATAAGCATCCGGATCTTTCTTGAAACGAACCGGTGTCTGTGTATTTCCGATTGTCATAATTGTTCCGTCTGTTGCCTCTGCTTCTGTAATCGTAAGCTTCAGCGTTCCCTCGATTGTCTGTGTACAGCCGAGGTTCGTAATCGCTCCCGGTCTCACCTTTGCTTCTACCGATACACCGCTTCCCTGCTTGCCATGATAGAGTCCCAGACCACGCAAATACGGTTTTCCTTTTGCGATTGCCAAATGGAACGGTCCGTCATGTCCAAGTAAAATCGTTCCGTCTTCATAGTCTGTCACAACGATTTCACAGAAGCTGCCGCCGACACCTGCCATATCACAAATCTTCATCGCCAGACAGGTTTTCAAATCACCCTCTCCTGCACACGGAATACCTTTCGCTGTCAGCAAGGAATGTCCTACGATAAAGCCGCTCTGCAATTTCTCATATTCTCCGTCCGGTGCTCCGTGATAGTAATAGCACAGTGCATCCAGATCGTATTCTTTTACCAGCTTCTCCTGTGCCACAGCTACCCGCGCAGACCAGTCAAGCTGCTCCGGTGTCGGTTTTTGTGCCAACGGATCTGCTGCTTTATCGTCACTGATAATGAAGAATTCTTCGATTTCACGTTTCTTTTCAGCGACCTCCTCTTCCGTCACACTTTCAAGCTGTCTGTTCAAATCACACATTTCCAGTACTTCTACATGTGCGCCGGTCTGCCCCTGAAACATCGCAAAGTCGCTGTACATATCAAGCATTCCACAATAATATCCGCCCAAAAATCCGAAGCGGCTGCCGCGCAACCCTGCTTTTACACTCGCTGCCTTAACCCATTCCTCAATTTGCTCCCATGCACGCTTTGCTTCCGGTCTGTCTGCCGTACACTCATCTGTCATTGATATCTCCGGTGTGTAATCCAATCCCAACAGTCCATTCACGATTTTGCATCCGATACCTGCACGGTTAAATGCATTTGCCAATTCCGGCACCGGACATGCGCCGCAATGCGCCAGCCATTCACCGGTCGTCGTCACTGCATAATTGATACGTGCAGTCGGTTGAAGATTTAAGATGACTGTAAATGCCTTACAAATCTGATGTACCGGAAGTACCGATGCACTTGTCACATAGGTACCTGCATGTGCAAAAATCAAGTCTACATGATTTTCATTAAAATATTCACCTGCTTTTTTTCCTTCTTCCGGGCAGTCTACCAAACCATAGAAATATACTTCTGCAAGATTTGTCGCTTCAATCTTTTTCGCGATGAACTGACCATATTCAATCATGCGCTCCCGCAATCCTGCAAACTGGTTCCAATACGCTTTTAATCCCATCGTATAAATTCCGATACGCGCCTTTTTTGTCTGTTTTAATTTTTCCATGTCATCTTCTCCTTTTCTGTAAAATACTGTTAAAATAATATTTTTTTGCGTCTCATGCTTTCTTTTTTGTTTTCTTGTGTTAAGATTACTATATCAATATATCATACAATTGTCATTCGATTAAATTGTTTAGAAATAGCACAATCTTGCGGTAATAGGAGAACAACACATGAACAAAATCAGCAGCGAATATTTTGAAAATTACACAACCGGCTGGAGCTCGGATTCCATCCGCCTCATGCCCACTGCGAGTGAGACTGCCAAACGCCTTTTTTTCTACATTCAGGAATGCGGCTATTTTCAGACGGATGCATCCTACTACACGGAACGCGCACATCTAAACAGCTTTCTCGTTATCTATACGGTTTCCGGCAAAGGTATTTTACAATACGAAGATAGCTGCTATGAATTGGCACCCGGAAGTGCCTGCCTGATCAATTGTAACTACCATCATTTTTATAAATGTCAGCAAAATGGAACTTGGGAATTTTTATGGATGCATTTTAACGGAACAAACGCACGCGGATATTATGAAGAATTTGCAAAAAACGGTTTTCGTTTACTGCACTGTAAAGATACGTTTCTCATGGAGCGGACACTGCGCCGCATCATCGCCATTCACCAAAAAACAGATGCGACCACCGAATTACTTTCTTCCCAGCTAATCACAGATGTGCTCACAGAATTTTTGACGGATACCTGTACCTATTCACAGGACAGCTTTATTCTTCCGCCCGCTGTTTTGGCTGCCAAACGCTATATTGATAAACATTTTAAAGAACCGCTCACACTTGATGCACTGGCTGAAATGCTGCATATCAGCAAATTTCACCTGTCACACGAATTCAAAAAATATATCGGTATGCCGATTCTCGAATATATGATCTGTGCCAGACTCTCTTATGCAAAGGAATTATTACGTTTTTCCCGCCTGTCTGTCACAGAGATTGCGTATGAAGCAGGCATGAACCAGCCCAGTTATTTTATTCGTATATTTAAAAAAAGGGAGTCAATGACTCCCAATCAATTTCGCCGTCAATGGACGGACAATAACTAATTTTTCATGCTTAATCCAGATGGAAAACAGGTCTGAGATCGATACATACCGGGCTGTTATCCGGATTGGTCTCCATGATATCTGCCATGAAATCCCACCACTTGCGGTTAATGGCAGTATCTGCACCTTTTGCCCACAGCTCTTCATCTTCGATTTCGATATAGCCATACAATACATTCGTTTTCTCATCTAAAAAAATCGAATAATTCTTGCCGCCATGCTCGTGAATCATGTCTTTCATCTCATCCCAAAGCTGATTGTGACGCTTTTCGTATTCATCTGCCATTCCTTCGTACAATTTCATTGTAAAACCTTTAATCATTGTTTTTTCCCCCTCATATTTAATATGTAATGAAATAACAAAACGGGAACTGCCGAAGCAGTTCCCGCGCGTGTTTTAAGTCCGAAACAATTTTAGTAAACTGTCTTCCACTCTTCGATGTTTTCAGGATTGAATCCGAACGGAGGTCCAAGGATAATTTCGGTACCGCCATCGCTAGCTGCAGTTACATTGTAAGCAGTTCCGTCAGGAGCAGTAAAGCTATCTCCCTCTGCACCGGTGATCACACCGTTTACAAGTGCGATTGCTGTGTAACCAGCTAATCTTCCTAAATCGATCGGGTTCCATAAGAACATGTAAGGACAAGACTTGTCATCGCCATCGCCGATGTAGTCAGCCATCTCTGAAGGTAATCCAAGACCGGTAACCTTAACTGATCCAGCAAGACCCTTATCCTCAACAACCTTAGCTGCTGCCATGATACCTACAGTAGTAGGAGCACAGATAACCTTTACGTCAGGATGCTCTGCTAAGATCGCATCTGTCTGGTCTACTGACTTCTGGTACTCATCATCACCATAGTAAACACCAACTAACTCAAGTCCTGCATAGTCAGAACCTTCCATTACAGACTTCATAGAATCAATCCATGAGTTCTGGTTTGTAGCGGTAGAAGCCGCAGACAGGATTGCCCACTTTCCTTCTCCACCAGAGATATCCTTTACTGCCTCCATCAAGGTCTCACCAACCTGAGTGATACCTGCCTGGTTACAGAATACTTCACGAGATGCTGCATTGGTAGCAGAGTCAAGTGCAAGTACGTGGATACCAGAGTTCTTTGCTTCTGTTAATGCCGGCTGTAAAGCATCTGCATCGTTTGCTGCGATAGCGATAGCATCTACGCCCTGTGAAATAGCATTGTTGATACAGGTAATCTGGCTCTCAGCATCTGCTGCTGCGGGCTCCTGAAGTACGAATGTACCACCCTGTGCTTCGATAGCTTCCTTGAAACCATCTGCTTCTTTCTGATTGTAAGGGTTACCTGCACTCTTAACGATCAGACAGTAGGTCTTATCTGTTGTCAAATCGCCTGTGCCAGCAGCTGCATCTTCTGCAGGAGCTTCCTCTTTTGCAGCATCCTCAGCGGGTGCTTCTTCTTTTGCTGTGTCTTCAGCAGGAGCTTCTGTAGCTTCTTCCTTTGCAGGAGGGTCAGCAGCCTCTTCCTTACCTCCACAACCAACTAACATTGTAGCAGCCATGGATACGCATAATAATGCGCTCAAAACTTTCTTCTTCATTACTTCTTACCTCCCATAAGATTTTTTTGTATATGCTCAAACGAATGAGTGAACATCCGTCCGTAGCCGTGTAATAATATAACGCGATTCGATTATTTATGCAACTTTTTTCTTTTTAACGCCAAACTTCAAATTCGGAATCATTACTGAAATCACCAGTAATGCACCCTTGATAACAAGCATAACATTGGATGATACATTTACCAGTCCAAGACCATACTCTAACAGACCTAACAGGAATACTGCAATCATCGCACCGATGAAATTACC
>JAGAOE010000136.1 GCA_017623885.1 Eubacterium sp.
AGCGCTTGCAAAAGTAACTGTTAATTCGTTTGCTTTAGTTGCAGTTACATTAGAAATAGAAATCTGCTTTGTAGCAGCTTTCTTTGCCTTGACTACTACTTTAAGGTTTGCAGTCTTAGCGATCTTGGTAGCCTTCTTAGCAGCCTTAGCTGAAGAAGCCTTTACGAAATTGATCTTAACATTTACACCCTTCTTCTCAAGGTTAGCTGCTGCAAGAGCGCCTTCCTTAGCGGTGATCTTAAGACCCTTTCTGCTACTCATCATTGCTACAGAGATATACTTCTTAGCTACTGTAGACTCTTTGTGGCTCTTGATTCTGTACTTCTTAGCCATTGAGCTGGTCATGTAAGCCTTAGCGGTCTTACCTTCAGTCACGGTCTTAGAAGAAGCCTTCATCAGAGATGCTGCTTCTGCTGTAGTAACATTAGTAGCAGCTGACAGTGAGAACGCCATTGCTAAAGATAATCCAGTAGCAAGAGCTCTCGTCATGAAACTCTTTTTCATGTCCTTTTTCCTCCTTAAATTTGGTCATACTCTCGTATGATGTTTATTTTTGTCATCTTAGTATACAATATCCTCGGCGAATTGTCCATAGCTGATATGCTAATTTGTTTAAAAATTTCGGACAATTCATCGCCACTTCCCACAAAAGATACTGTTGTTTTCATCTGACACTATATAATTACGGCGACCCGAAATAAAAAAGTGGGGTCGCCGTAAATTTTTTTTATTTTTTTAAAAATTATTTTAATAGCTCAAAAGCGGGCGAATATAATCGTCTCTCAGACTGTATCCGTAGTTCTTTCCGGTCGCCCATCCTGCACCGGTCGGATTCTCGTGTACGCCCAGCCATTCCACATACAGTGCGGCACAGCGTTTCACGTAACTGAATCTCGGATCTACGCATTCCTGATTTAACGGTTCATCGCTGGCATATGCTTTCAGATGCTGTACCTGTGCACGAATACCGGTCTCTACATCAGGGAAGGATGCACCGGGTACTCCGCCGGTCGCTCCGATTCCGGCAAAGTTGCACTGCTCCGGCTCTACGTCCCCGCCAAAGCGAAGGAAGCCGGTCTCTTTACAGATCTGTCCGAATACGACTTCTGCACGCACACCTTCTGCTTCTGCCTCGTCATATACGATCTGACAGAAATCTTCTAAGGTCGGCGCACCGTATTCTTCGTAGATTTCTTCCGGATAAACGCCGCCTCTGTCTTCGAAGAATGCCATCATCTTCTCGACTGTCGTATTGCTCTCGCCCATGATTGCATAGCCTGCCACTGCACTGCGTGCGTCGGAAGCTACAGACCATGAGGTTCCTGATGAATTGTGAACAAATGCTTTTACTTTATAATAGTAGGTAGTGCCTGCCTCGGTCGGGCTCTCATCGATATAATTGGTCACATCTCCGCCACGAACGGTCGCTACGCTCTTGTAGCCGCCATCTTCTCTGGTGCTGCGGTAAATGCGATAGCCCTCTGCTCCGGCTACGGTAGACCAGATGATATACATTCCCGGCTTTGTCTTTGTCACACGCACTTTTATCAAATCCGGTATCTGGAAGTTCTGCTCTCCCATAATCTCTGCATAACCGGTCGAGCCTGAGACTTTTTCCTGCTTGTTTACTGCATTGACACGGTAGTAATAGGTCATTCCGCGCTCTGCGCTCTTGTCCAGATAATAGTTTTTCTTTGCATCGGTGATGGTCGCGATTGTCTTGTACTCGCCATCTTCAGATGTGCTTCTCTGTACGATGTATGAAGATGCACCGAGCGCCTTTGTCCATACGACTTTGATATATCCGTCATCGCGAATGTCCAGACGCTGAATATCCGGGTCTTTGAGCATCGTCACAGGAATCGCGGCTGATGTTTTTCCGAATCCTTCGTTTCCATACATATTCAGTATGGTGCGCACTTTGTAGCTGTAATTCACACCCGGTTCGGCTGTTTTATCATTATACGCGCCTTTTGCCGGATCTGTCACTGTCGCAATACGTGTATACTTTCCGCCTTCCTCGCTACGATATATCGCATAACCATGCGCTCCGTCCATCGGTGTCCAACGCAGCTTCAGATAGCCGCCTGTCATCTGGCGAACTTCGGTCATGGATGTACCGCCGATGGTATATCCGCGAACGATACGCGAATATTCACTATAATAAGAAGCACCTGCTGCCCTGCCATATGCACGTATTTTGTAGTAATATTTCTTGCCCAGCTCGATTTTATTATCGATATAGGTCGTGTATTCTCCGCCGATTACTTTTGCTAAACGTGTGTATTTTCCGTTTTTCTTATCTGAGCGGTATACGATATAACCTTTTGCAGACTCCTGCTCGTCCCATTCAAGCTCTAGTTCTTTATAGCTGCGCGCACGTATCGTCAGCTCCGGTGTCACCAATCCATTGTAGGTCAGGTCGTAGCTCTCTGCGATACCTTTGACATCTGCGAGTGCCAGTTTGCGCAACTGATCATCCGTGCTCAAATAATTCAGTCGGTCACTCTCGTTTGACAAAAATGCATGTTCTACGATGATTCCGGTCATTCCTGCAAGCTTTGCATTTCGGATAACTCCATAATAATCTGCGATACTTCCGTCATCGTAGGTATTTCCTGTCTCTGAATTTCTGGTGCGGACACCTAAATCCGGCAAACCAAGCAATGTCAACTGCTCCAAAATATTGGACGCCAGGTATTCTCCTTCTATAGAAAGGTCCGGCAAATAGCTGTCGTTTGGATAAAACACCATACTTCCGCTCGTCTCTGCATTGCCGGATGCGTTGTTATGAACGCTGACAAACACATCTGCTCCGTTTTCTTTTGCCTGCGTCACACGCTGGTCAAGTGACAGATAGGTGTCATCGCTTCTCGTCAGATATACTTCGACATCAACATAGTCTTCAAAATACGCCTGCATATACTGAGCGATTTTCAGATTTACATCTTTTTCCTTGATACCGCCATATGTAGCACCTGCATCACTGCCGCCATGTCCGGCATCTATCGCTACCACAAATGTTCCATCTGCTGTACTGTACAAATGGTTTTTGGATTCCGGCGCAATTGCCTCTATGTCGTTTGTCGTGTCTTCTTCGCCGGGGGCATCAATCACTCCCAACTCTTCCAAGCTGGTGTCTGCCGTCTGCTTTGCTCCTTTGGCATATGCCACAGTCGGATCCGTTGAGACGGTGCTTACCAGTGTCGCTGACATCAACAGTCCTGCCAGCAAACGTTTCATCTTTGATGTTTTCATCATACTTCCTTTCTCGTGTGGTTCTTCAAGTTACTCCGGGACATCGTTCCTGCCGGTCGCTGTGTGCGCCAACTTTTCCCTTCTATAATATAATACGGAACGCTGTCTGCTTTTTATGGGATTCATTCCTATGGTAATATCCCCCACATAAACGTCAACGTTCATAGTGTAGCATAAAAAAAAGCATGATTCAATCATGCTTTTTTAGAGATAAACAGTTTAATTTTTGCTGCCCAGTATCATATCCAGTTCTTTTTCTACATACTGGCCGTCATCTGCACGGCAAATGGTGACGGTCACTTCGCTGCCGGCTGCATGATACTGTAACAGTTCCTGCAATTCCTGCATCGATTTTACGTCGTGTCCGGCAAATCCTACGATGATATCTCCCTGCTGGATACCGGCTTCTGCCGCTGCGCTTCCCTCGTATACTTTTGCCACATAGATACCGCTAGGCATATTGTAGGTGTTTGATACGGACTCATCGACATCAATACCGTTGACACCGAGATATCCTGCTTTTTCTTCAGTCACTTTTTCACGGGTAATCAACTCATTGATAATCGGTGCTGCTGTCGTCATCGGAATCGCAAATCCGACTCCATCTACATAGTCTCCACCCATCTTGGATGAATTGATACCAATGACTTCTCCTTCTGCATTCAACAGTGCGCCGCCGGAATTTCCCGGATTGATGCTGGCATCGGTCTGTGTCAGGCTGTTCGCATAGGTCTCTCCGGTCGTGCTGTCCTGCGCCGTCACTTCACGCTCAAGTGCACTGATAATTCCGCTGGTCACGGACTGTCCGTAGCCCAGTGCGTTTCCGATCGCGATGACCGGTTCTCCGACTTCTTCGTTTCCGTTATCGTTGATTTTCGCTATGCGGATCGCTGCTTTTGTCTCTTCTTCGATATCTTCCTTTGCTACTTTTACGACTGCCAGGTCTGTCGCGGCATTTGTTCCTTTTACTTCCGCCGCGACGGTATTGCTGTCGCAAAACTGTACAGTCAGCGTTTTTGCTCCCTCTACAACATGATTGTTTGTCGCGATATACAGGTAATCCTCATCTTCACTCACGATGATACCGCTGCCGGCATAATCGTTCTCCTGCGAATAGGTCTGACCAAACCATGTACGATACTCGGTCTCTGTCATATTGGTAATCGCTACGATCGACGGCATACATGCTTCTACAATATCTGATACATCTGTCAGCACGATCTGACCATTCATCGCTGTATTTTTCTGTACATCTTCGTTTTTGGTCGTCGTCAGTGCATTTTCTGCCGGCGCTTCCGGCTCACTTAATGCGGAAATCTCTACCTCGCCGGGAAGGAAATAATTGACTCCGCCAAATACTGCACCTGCCACAAGTCCGAACACGCCTGCGATGCATGCGGTCTTTACGAGTGTCATTCCAAATCCATGTGCCTTTTTTTCTCTTTTTTGTCTCTTTGCTTTCTTTTCCTCTCCGTCTGACATACGGCGCTCATAGGGGCTATAGTAGCGGTCCTGATTTTGTGCATTTTTTTCACGTTCTGCGGCTGCGCTGCTGTAGCTGCTATAACTGCTGTAGGTACTGTAGCGATTGTCCGCCGTGCGCTGCTGTGATGTGTCGCTGTACGCGCCGGTGCTCTCTGTCGCACCTGTATAACGATAGCTATTGTTGTTCGGATCTACATAATATCCGTTTTGCCCATTGTAATTATTTTGCTGCTTGTTGTATTCGTCCATGTTTTTTCCTCTTTCTATAATATTTTTACCACTCAGCATGTCATGCCACAAATAATGTTATATTTATAAAGTCTCTTCTTTGCTTTCGACTATCTTAGTGTACGAATTAATTGTGACAGATTTGTGTTTTTTGTTTGTAGTTTTTTTGTTTTCAAAAAAAGAGACACAACTGTGCCTCTTTTCTACCTTCTAGTCTCATTTTAAGCTATATGAATACCATTCACATCGGTTTTTTCCTTAGCGGTGTAATTTCTAACGTATAACCTAACGGAATCAATACTTTTAAAAGAGTATCAATTTGCGGCATCACTTTCATGCTTTCCATTCTTGCGATTGCCGGTTGCTTTACTCCACTAATTTCTGCCAATTCTCTTTGCGATAATCCTTTTGCTTCTCTTGCCTCAATCATTTTTCCAATTAATGCAACTTCAAAATTGATCTGTTCTCTTTCTTCCAGACTGACAAATTCCTCATCGTTAAACATTTCATCAAACGTTTTATGCTTCTTCATACTATTCACCATACCTTTCAATCCAATTTTTCATATTATGTAATGCCTTTTTTATTTCCTTCTTAGGTGCCTTCTGCGACTTCTTTAAGTAATAATGCAGTAATACAAATTTATTATCATTCCAACAAAAGAAAAATATGCGGTTACTCAATGGACGCAGTTCCCACAAATCCCCTTCTATGTGTTTGATAATAGGTGCCCCTACCCTCGTTCCATATTCTTGTAATGCTCTAATGTATGCAAAAATTTTATCTTTATTGATACGTGAATTTTTATTCGTTTTAGCTTCTTCCACTAATTGTTCAAGATAATCTCGTACTTCAGATTCGCCTCTTTCGTCTTCATAAAATTCAACTGTGTACAATTTATTCTCCTTTGTGCTACACGAAACAATTATCTCTTTTATTGTATGATAACATATTTGTTATCTATTTTCAAGAACAAAGGATCTCACTTGCGAGATTCTCCGCCTGCGGCGGGTCGCGACAAGCGACATACTTCTTTTCCGCCGCAGTGCGATCCACGCGGTGCGTTTTTGTTTCATAGGAAAGCTCGTCTCTTTCACACTTTAATGTAGCAAGGTCTTTCCTATGAAACAAAAAGAGCAGGATTTTTCATCCTGCCC
>JAGAOE010000137.1 GCA_017623885.1 Eubacterium sp.
GTTAAGGTTTTGACAAATCAGCCGAAATATAGATTGTATAAAGGAGATGCAACATTATATACAAAAAGTTGCACTCCTTTTTATTTTTTTCCAAAATCAGATTTTTATTCGTTTTATATAATTATTGAACAAAGAATCTCGCTTGCGAGATTCTCCGCCTGCGGTGGGTCGCGATAAGCGACATACTTCTTTTCCGCCACAGTGCGATCCTCGCGGAGCGTTTTTTGTTTCATAGGAAAGCTCTATACTTTCACGCTTTAATGCAACAATATTTTTTCCCATGAAACAAAAAAGAGAGCTGAAAAATAACTAAATCCAGTCATTTTTCAGCCCTCTTTTTTATCCTATTATAACATCACAACCGGTCTGCGATTTTCAGCACGACCAATTTATTTTTTTCAAACGCATTCTGATATTCCGAAAATGCACACGGTGCACTGGTATAGCCGACATCCAATGTAATAGAAGGAATTTTCAGCATATCCATCACATATTCACGGTATCCGCCGCCCGGTGTAGGCTGCCCGTTTCCATAACCGCCTGCGTCATGGTATCTGGTCAGTTCCCGCGCGATTTGATACATCATTTTCGTATCTGCTTTTAACTTCTTATCATCGCAATCACCAAATACAATCTGACCCATCGCGTGATAGTTGATCACGCCACGCAGCTTCTGTGTTTTCTTTAACTCTTTTGTAAGCATTGCAATCGCCTTTGATTCCGGCTCGCTGAGTGCCTTTTTTCCACTATAGCCCTGCGCACCGCGCTTTCCGCCTACAATAAATTTCTTTGCAGGAAAGTTTCTGTTTAAATCAACGCCTCTGCCATTGGACTTCCAACGCGGATAACTGGTCTGCGAAATCGTCACACCGTCCGGATTTGCCATCACAATATAGTGAATCTGGATATCATTGCATATATCAGCCGCTTTCATTCCGCGAATGGATTTATTATAATTGCGCAAATAGTATTCGATTTCCTGCATCAAAATCGCGGAGCAAATATACTCGCGCGCATGCAGCGTGCTCACAACCAACAGCGATTCTTCTGCATACGGATTTCCTATCGCAATATCATAAATATTGCGTCCTTCTACTGATTTTCCAATACTTGAAACGGTACAATAATTCGAATACTTTTCCGCCAATTCATGCAAATCTTTTTTCATTTGTGCGTATGAATATTTCTGCGCAGTAATCTGTACCGCCTGTGTGTGATTTAATCGTACATTTCCGGCTTCTCCCTTTTGACCATCCGCGTTATACGCAATCACCTTATAATCGTAGATTTTTCCAAACGTAATTTTTTTATCTAAAAATTCACAGTCTTCCGTTTCTCCGATTAGCTGATACTTCTTATCTCCGGTTTTCCGGTAAATCTCATAACTGACTGCATTCTCATCCTCATTCCATTCGATTAAGACCTGTTTGTCTGTCACGCAAGTCAGTGTGAGTCCCTTTACCTGCCCGGGAATCGCCAGCGTTTCCGGTTCTGTTTCTATTTCGGTCTCTATTTCTGTTTCCGCCTCTGCATCTGACTCTATCTCTGTCTCTGCTTCGGTCTCTGTCTCGCTCTCTGTAACAGTCTCTGCTTCAGCTCCGGCTTCATTCTCTATATTCTGTGATACCTGCTCCGGCTGCGTCTGCTGCGCATATACCGGCTGCCCGCATAAAGCACAGCAAAAACAGGTCATTGCAACTGCTAAAAATTTTTTATATTTCATTTCTGGTTATCCTTTTCTATCATATCCGCTCTTTCACTTTTAACTAAATCAGTATACATTTCAGATTTTTGATTGTCAATGATGTCAAAACTGTATCACAAAAAAATTTACACAAGATAAAATTCGAACTTGTGTTCTGTTTGCTTTTGTGTTATTGTGTTGTCAGAACATATGTTTGTTTTGGCAATTCATTTTCTAAGGTAGGATTTTAACAACCTAATCTTAATAATAGATAAATAGGTAGAAATCCTTGTAGTTACCAAGCAAAGTTTTAATAAGGAGTATGATTTACCTATGACACAACCCATACATTCCGGCATCAGAAAATGTCAACAATCACACGAGGTTTCGTCCTCTGCGTTTCATGACCATTCACCTGTTGCATCGCTTCATATGTCTTCCGATTTAGTTCAAAAACTGGCGATTTTATCGGATGCCGCAAAATATGATGTCGCCTGTACCTCCAGCGGCTCTGACCGAAAAGGGAAAGGACATGGCATCGGCAATTCCGTCGCCAGCGGTATTTGCCATAGTTTTTCCGCCGACGGACGATGTATTTCACTTCTAAAAATACTAATGACTAATCACTGCATCTATAATTGCAGCTATTGTCAGAATAATTGCAACAATGACCTGCCCCGTGCGACCTTTACGCCGGAAGAAATTTGTACACTTGTGATCCAATTTTACAGACGCAATTATATAGAAGGACTTTTTCTCAGCTCCGGTATTATTCAAAGTCCAAATCATACGATGGAGCTCTTGTTCCAGACACTGTATCTGCTTCGGACAAAGTATGATTTTAACGGCTACATTCACGTAAAAGCAATCCCCGGCGCAGACCCGGCTTTGATTCATCTCGTTGGTTATCTGGCTGACCGGATGAGCATCAATCTGGAGCTTCCTACTGCTGAGAGTCTTCGCACACTGGCGCCCTGTAAAAGCCGGAAAACGATTTTATCTCCTATGCGCCAGATTCAAAACGGCATTCGCTCATCGCGAGAATTGCCTACCTTTGAGCTGTCCACACAGAAAGAGCGACTGCCAAACGTCGTTTCGCTCGCATCGCAGGAAGTTACACACAAACAGTTTGTGCCTGCAGGACAGAGTACACAGATGATTATCGGAGCGACCCCTGAGAGCGATTTTCAAATCGTAAAAGTCGCAGAGCAGTTATACGAGCGTTTTGAACTAAAACGCGTCTTTTACTCTGCCTTTGTCAATGTGACACACAACAGTCTTCTCCCTGCTACCACTGACGGACCACCGCTTTTACGTGAACATCGTCTCTATCAGGCAGACTGGCTATTACGCTTTTACCATTTTCAGGCAGACGAACTCCTTAGTGAAGACCGCCCGAATTTTAACGTATATCTCGACCCGAAATGTGATTGGGCTTTGCGACATTTAGAGTTTTTCCCTGTAGAAATCAGCCGCGCCTCCTATCAGACACTGCTTCGTGTGCCCGGTATCGGTTATCTCTCTGCCAGACGTATCCTCTCTGCCAGACGCACACATCGGCTTGACTTCGCAGATTTAAAAAAAATTGGTGTTGTATTGAAACGCGCCCTGTATTTTATCACCTGCAACGGTCGGATGATGTATCCCACACGCATAGAGGAAGACTATATCACGAGACAACTGCTGGCAGACCACACACAGATTCCAAAAGAAATACGCCAGTGCGGTTATGAGCAGCTCTCCCTATTTCAATATTCCAATTTTCAGACTTGATGATAGAAAGGAACGATTCATGTATACTTATATTTGTGACAACACCATCGATGGCATCCTCACCGGAGTGTACGATGCCTATGCAGACAAACATCCGCTTCGCGAAATCAGTCTCACCGTTGATATTCCGGAGAATCTGTCACTTTTTACACAATATATCACGGTCGCATCAGACAGCGAAAAAGCTGCGAAGGTCGCTCGCACGCTCAAATCCCGCTTTGGTCAGGATTTTTATGAGACGATATATCAAGCTGCCATGTCCGGCGCACATAGCGGCAAGTCATCTATGGATAAGGCAAACGCCATCTTTCAGACCATTGCACTTGCCCTCTCATCCGGAAACGGCACAAAAACATTGCTCGCACTCGGCGAACCTTGCATTTATCGCGTGTTTGAGCTATGCCGCGCCACCGGTCGGGAAGCGATGCATCTGCTCGGCTTTGTTCGCTTTCAGGAATTAGAAAACGGTATTCTCTTTTCGAAAGTACACCCACACCATCATGTATTGCCGATTCTTGGTGAACACTTCTCGGACCGTTTCCCGGAAGAAAATTTTTTAATTTATGATGAAAATCGTCAGCTTGCACTGCTTCATCCCGCGCATCAGCACTATTTTCTCGCAGATGCCACGACATTGGATAGCGAATTACTTTCACGTGTCTCAGAGGATGAAGCAATCTTTGAACAGCTTTGGACGACCTTTTTCCATAACATTGCGATTGAAGCGAGAACGAATCCTAAACTGCAGTCCCAGATGATACCGAAGCGTTTTCAGCGCGATACGATTGAATTTCAATCATCATCCGCTCATTGTTAGCACTCACTTAAAAAGAGTGCTAATTTTCCATTGACATTTGTTACTGACAGCGTTACACTATATTTCAGTGTAACAGCAATGAAATAATTCACTTTTCAATACTGTAAATAAGCTTTTTGAGACATTTGTTTTTACAAAGCAAACATTTAACTATAACAATATAAGGAGTGATTCAAATGAGTAACAAACACGGAAGTCTTTCTATTAACAGCGACAACATTTTCCCTATTATCAAAAAATGGCTGTATTCCGATCAGGATATTTTCTATCGCGAATTGGTCAGCAACGGCTGTGATGCAATTACCAAATTGAAAAAGCTGGACATGATGGGTGAATACGAATTACCCGCTGACTACAAAGCCAAACTTGAAATCGTTGTAGACCCTGATCAGAAAAAAGTAACGATCACGGACAACGGTCTGGGAATGACTGCTGATGAAGTCGAAGAATATATCAATCAGATTGCATTCTCCGGTGCAACTGATTTCATTTCAAAATATAAAGATAAGGCGAATGAAGACCAGATTATCGGACATTTCGGTCTCGGTTTTTACTCCGCTTTCATGGTAGCAGACGAAGTTCATATCGATACACTTTCTTATCAGCCGGGAGCTACTGCAGTTCACTGGGAATGTGACGGCGGTACTGAATTTGATATGACAGATGGTATCAAGAGCGAAATCTGTACGACAATCACACTGTTTTTAAATGAGGATTGTCTGGAGTATGCAAATGAGTATCGCGCACGCGAAGTATTACAGAAATACTGCTCTTTCATGCCGACCTCCATCTATCTGAGCAAAGCAAACGCGCCGGAAGAATACGAAACCATCGATCCCGCAGACAAGCTGGATACTGACACCGTTGTAGAGACTATCGTCGAAGAAGCCAAAACAGAAGAAAAAGAAAATGAAAACGGTGAAAAAGAAATCGTTGAAATTTCTCCCGCTACGGAAAAATTAAAAATTGTAAAACGTCCGGTCGCTTTAAATGATACGACACCTCTTTGGACCAAAAATCCGAATGACTGTACAGAGGAGGAATATAAAGAGTTTTATCGAAACGTATTCCACGATTACAAAGAGCCTCTGTTCTGGATTCATTTGAATATGGATTATCCGTTTAATTTAAAGGGTATTTTATACTTCCCGAAAATTAACACCGAGTATGATTCCATTGAAGGTACTATCAAGCTTTACAACAACCAGGTATTTATCGCCGATAATATCAAGGAAGTAATTCCCGAATTCCTGATGCTGTTAAAGGGTGTTATTGATTGTCCCGATTTGCCGCTGAACGTATCACGTAGTGCTCTTCAGAACGACGGTTTTGTAAAGAAAATCTCTGAATATATTACAAAAAAGGTCGCTGACAAGCTGATCGGCATGTGCAAAACAGAAAAAGAGAATTATGAGAAATACTGGGATGACATCAGTCCTTTTATCAAATTCGGATGTCTGAAAGATGAAAAATTCTGCGATAAAATGAATGACTACATTCTGTTCAAAAATCTCGATGACAAATATCTCACTCTGCCGGAAATCCTGAAGCCTGTCGAAGAATCAGACACAGATGATGCAGCCGCAGAGCAAACCGAAGATGAAAATCAGGAATACAAGGACGAGCGTTCTGTCATTTACTATGTCACAAACATGAATCAGCAGAGCCAGTACATTAATCTGTTCCGTGAGCAGGGTATGGAGGCTGTGATTTTAGATCACAATATCGACAGCTCTTTCATCACTCAGTTAGAGCGTCGCAATGACAAATATAAATTTATGCGTATTGACGCAGATGTCACAGATTCTCTGACTGAGGAGACTGTAGCAGATGAACTGAAATCCGCAGAAGAAACTTTAAAAGATGTATTTTCAAAAGCTTTAAATAATGAAAAGCTGACCATTCAGGTTCAAAAATTGAAAAATGCAGATATTCCTTCCATCATCACACTGTCAGAGGAAGGCAGACGTATGCAGGATATGATGAAAATGTACGCAATGGGTGGAATGGGTATGGATGCATCTATGTTCGGCGGTGACTATACACTGACCTTAAACTGCAATCACCCGCTCGTTCAGTATATTTTGGAAAATAAAGACTCTGAACATGTTCCGATGTTCTGTGAGCAGTTATACGATCTTGCAATGCTCAGCAATCAGCCTCTGGCGCCGGAAGCAATGACAAAATTCATGAAGCGTTCAAATGACATCATGCTCCTCTTAACAAAATAAATTTTTTGTATGCAATCCCCCGGATATATGATATAATTTATATAACCAAGGGGATTGTATAGAGAGGAAGTGAATGATATGAAGAAGTATACACGTGCACCATTGGAAGTCACTGCTATGAAATATGAAATCGGCAAGGGAATGGAAGACGGATTTCGTCTGCTCAGTCAGGTCGTTACAAACGAAGGATTAAACGTTGATCATATCGTAAAAATCGAACGTGAAGACGGTTCTATCGTATGTCCCTATGTACAGAATCGTCGTGGGCTGGTGTTTATCCGCGAAAACGACTATATTATCTGCGAGGCTGACAATGAAAAGCATGTCTGCGGCGCTGATCGCTTTGCAGAACGTTTTCATCCGATGGAATCCTAGTCTAACGATTTTGTCGGATTGATTTCTAAGATTCATTTAAAATCCCCGATATATACGCGCTTTACTGATTAACAGTAAGGCTGTATATATCGGGGTTTTTACATTTCACACGATTTCGTTTTCGCAAGTTTTATCCATTTTCCTGCACTGCCAACTCTTCTTTGCCAAAATACTTTTCATAAATATTGTAAAAGTCTGCATATGCATATTGTTCCATTTCACGAACTGAAATCTCATTCCACACACTTTCATTCAAGCGGGAATGTACCGTTTCCAAAAACGGGTCATAGACCGCATGATAAGCCTCCTGCTTGCGCTGTTCTACGATGTCCTGCTTGTGAAGCTGTGTCTGTGCTTCATCAAACTTGTTATCACAATAGAAAATATAATAGCCCTGTGTCGTCTCTATCAATTGTGATGTCTCACCGTCTTCCATAGAAAAAACAACCGTCTCTGCGGCTTCCGGAAGCATTCCGCGCTGTAGCGTAACACTGATTTCATCCGCTTCATTATAATTCGCAGCTACAGAGGAAAATTCCACACCCTCTTCTAAATCTGCAAGTGCCTGCTGTGCCTGTTCTTTGTTTGCAGTATAAATCTGACGAATCTTCATAATTCTGGCTTCATTATCACTGACTTCTTCATTGATATCCTTCACAAGTGTTCGGTACACTTTTTCTGCAAGTGCATAATTTGTATACAGTTCCTGTACCTGTTCCTGTGTAATTCCAAGCACTGCCACTTCTGATTCGGACAAAGATTTGAAACAGTCTTCGCCAGCCCA
>JAGAOE010000138.1 GCA_017623885.1 Eubacterium sp.
GATTAAGTCCGTGCGTCCGGCTTTTTCTAAAGCTTCTTTTACTAAATCATAATTTTTCGGATTCCGATACTGCATCAATGCACGCTGCATCGCTTTTTCATGCGGATTTGTCGCGGTATATACCGGTGTCATATCACGCGGGTCAAGACCGGTGTAATACATACAGGTCGAAATCGTAGACGGCGTAGGATAAAAATCCTGTACCTGCTCCGGCATATAATGTATGTCTCGCAAATACTCTGCTAATTCAATCGCTTCTGTCAATGTAGCTCCCGGATGTGAGGACATCAGATAGGGAACTAAATACTGTTTTTTGCCCAGCTTGTCATTCATGCGGTAATAACGTTCTACAAAGCGTTTGTATACTTCCGGAGACGGTTTTCCAAGCTTGTCCAATACCTTTTTGGAAATATGCTCCGGTGCTACCTTTAGCTGTCCGCTCACATGATGCTCGCATAATTCCCGCAAAAATGCGTCACTTTTGTCTGCTAACACATAATCAAATCGAATGCCCGATCGGACAAATACTTTTTTTACGCCCGGAATTTCGCGCAATTTTCGCAACAATTGAATATAGTCACTGTGATCTGCACGCAAATTTTTACAAGGTGTCGGAAATAGACATTGTCTGTTTGGACAGACACCTTTTGTCATCTGCTTCTCGCAGGACGGATGTCTGAAATTAGCGGTCGGTCCCCCGACATCATGAATATACCCCTTGAAATCTGATTCATAGGTCAGCAGCTTTGCCTCTTCTATAATCGATCTGTGACTGCGCGTCTGAATCGTGCGTCCCTGGTGAAAGGTCAGCGCACAGAAATTACAGCCACCAAAACAACCTCTGTTGCTAATCAGTGAAAATTTTACTTCACGGATTGCAGGAATACCACCCTGACTTTCATACATCGGATGATAGGTACGCATATATGGCAGTGCATATACGCGATCCATCTCCTCCTGTGTCAACGGCTTTGCCGGTCGATTTTGCACGACAAACAGTTTCTCATCATAGGTTTCGTAAAGTGTTTTTGCTACATAATGGTCGGTATTGCAGTATTGTATATAAAAGCTTTTAGCATAAGCGTGCTTTGAGCTGCGAACTTCTTCGAAATGCGGCAATTCTTCCGCATGATTTTGTAATAGCAGCTCGCGATCCCGTGTTTTATACACCGTTCCGTCTATAAATGTAAGATCTTGTACAGAAATTCCGCTGCTTAATGCATCTGCGATTTCTATGATGCTGTGTTCTCCCATTCCATAAGAAATCAAATCAGCTCCTGAATCCAGTAAAATAGAGCGACGTACTTTATTTGACCAGTAATCATAATGACCGAGTCTGCGCAAGCTGGCTTCAATGCCGCCGATAATAATCGGCGTATGCTTGTAGGTACGTCGAATCAGATTTCCATATACGACAACTGCATAATCCGGTCGTTTTCCCATTTCACCACCCGGCGTATATGCGTCTGTCTCTCGACGTTTTTTTGATACCGAGTAATGATTTACCATCGAATCCATATTTCCGGCTGATACGAGAAATCCGAGTCTTGGCTCACCAAATATTTGTATACTTGTATCATCTTTCCAATCCGGCTGGGCAATGATACCCACGCGGTAACCATGTGCTTCCAGCAAGCGACTGATAATCGCAGGTCCAAACGATGGATGGTCTACATAGGCATCACCTATCACGTAGACAAAATCTAACTCCTGCCAGCCACGTTTTTCGCAATCTTCTTTTGTAACAGGTAAAAAATCGTGTATCATATGCTTTTTCTCCACTAACACTTTATTTTATCATTGAAACACATATTTTACAATACTTGTATATGTTCTAATTATGTACGCAAATGCTCAAAACTGCCGTCCAATACTTGGGTATAGCTGTCAATATAATAATGTGCAAGTGCACGTTTTTCTTCATCCTGTGCAACAGAATAATCATCAGAAATCGCACATACCTTCATCCCGGCTGCAAGACCGGCGCGTATTCCTTGCACAATATCTTCAAACACCAGACACTGTGCAGGCGGAATGCCAATTTTCTCTGAAACAGCCAGAAAAACATCCGGTGCCGGTTTTCCGCGCGCGACTTCATTTGCTGTTAAAACCGCGTCCATATAGTCATACAATCCATGTGCGTTTGCCGCCGCATCAAGAAGCGTTCTTGCATTGCTGGTGGCGATTCCCATACGGATGCCTCTTCGCTTCATCTCCTGTAAGAACGCGAGGAGTCCCGGTTTTGGAAGCACCTCGTATTGATATTTATGAATTGCCATTTCAATCCAGATTTGCATCAATTCTTCTGCAGTTTCCTTTAGCTGATAAGTCTGTATAAAATATTGTGCTGTTTCACGAAAGCTCATTCCCTCGATGGCACGCTCTAAATCATCTGTAAAAGGAAGATTTCGTTCTCCCATAAACGCCAGATCAATGTCACGCCACATCCACATGGAATCAATCATTGTTCCGTCTAAATCAAAAATTATTCCTTTCATGCCGGTCAGCATAATTCTGTTCTCCTTAATAACTCTAACTCATCTTTTGTCAACATGCGATATTCGCCGGGTGCTAAACGTTCATCCAGTTCCAGTGCACCCATTGAGATACGCTTTAATTCTACCACCGTTTTATCAACCGCTTCAAACATTCGCTTGATTTGGTGAAACTTTCCTTCGCTAATCGTAATTCTCACATGCGAGATTACATTTGATTTTATGATTTCTAAGTGCGCAGGTTTTGTCAGTTTCTTTTCTCCAATGTCAACACCTTCTGCAAATTTTTCTACATCTTCCGCCGTCACAACGCCGTCAATCATTGCTTCGTATGTTTTGGGGACATGTTTTGCAGGGCTTAGCAGTTCGTGCGACAACGCCCCATCATTCGTAATAATTAAAAGCCCTTCTGTATCAAGGTCCAGTCTTCCGACCGGGAACAAATCACGTCTCTTATGTTCGGTAATGTAGTCCAACACGGTCGGGTACCGTCCGTCTTCTGTCGCAGACACACAGCCCTTTGGTTTGTTTAACATAAAATATTCAAATGCTGCGTACCCGATTTCTTTCTGTCCGACCATAACAGTCGTCTGCTCCGGGTCAAACTTGGTTTCGGGTATTTTGCATAGCTTTCCATCTATTTGTACTTTTCCCGCGCGAATCAGTTTTTTCACTTCACTACGCGTTCCTACCTGCATTTCTGCTAAAAATTTATCCAGTCGTATCTGACTCATAATGCTTTTCCTCTACTATTTATTCTATATTCGTAACTGTTCAAAATGAAAGTTCTGCTTGCGGCAATGGCAATAAAAATGGATATGGATTTACGGCAATCTCATTTCCCACTGCATCATTATAATAAATGCCAATATGCAAATGAACCGGAAAGTTTCCTACGGTTCCTTCGATATTACTATATCCGCTATCACCTGTAAAACCCAGCCACTGACCTGCAAAAACCGGTGTTCCGACGGTAAGATTTTCTGCATAATCATACAAATGTGCATAGTAGTAATAGATACCGCCAGGGCTTCGAATTCCGATTCGGTATCCCCCTTGCGGAAGCCATCCCTTTTTCTCAACGACACCATCGGTCATCGACAGCACCGGAAACAAACCTCTTTGATCCGGTGTTACCATAAGGTCCGTTCCTTCATGCCCTCTGTCACCGCCAAACGTACGTGCAGACATCCACGAATTCTCATAAGACACCTGATATTCCGGGTGTTGGGACGATAAGGGAATCGGAAACACTTGTAAATCTCGGATGATTTGCTCTTGTACATCGTCACGGAGCGTTCCTTGCTCAGATGTCATCTGCAACGGACTGCTTTGTTCACTTTCTGCCTGTAGCAAAAGCATTTGTGCAATCATAATATCTAATGCAGCGAATAAAAAAATAAAAACAATCAAAAAAACACAATTTTTCTTCGGTAGAAATACTTGTTTTCGATTCATATCACAGCCCTTTTTTTCATACTTTAGAAATATGAAAAGGATTGTTCAAAAACACGATTTCTCAAAAAAATATGTAATTTCTTATATGCTGGTCGCAGCGCTACTATTCCTACTTATCTGTCTGCTCACGAAACCTGCGGTGTCTATCTCCGGCGCACGCACCGGCTTAATGCTATGGGCTACTCGGCTGCTTCCCAGTCTGTTACCGTTTCTAATTCTTGTACAATTGCTGATTCACAGCGGTTCACTTGATCTGTTAGTTGAAAAATTACATATATCTTATGCTTATTTTGTACTTATTGCAGGTATGTTTTTTGGTTTTCCGATGGGATGCAAGCTGACAGTAGATTTGTATGCGCTTGGAAAACTCAACAAAAAAGAAGCTGCACTATTATTTATTATCTCAAACCAGATGAGTCCGGCGTTTGTCGGCGGCTATATTCTAACAGAAACGCTAAAAGAACCAAAGCTGATACCTGTCAGCTACCTGATTTTGTATTTGCCGTCCCTGTTATTCGGCGTCGTATATTTGCATTTTTTTGCAACGAAGCGATTCTGTCCGTCACTTCGACCGGATAAAATCAAAAAATCGACATCAGGACTGCGATTCGATGTCACAATCCTTGATGCCGGTATTATGAACAGTTTTGAAACCATGCTAAAGCTTGGGGGCTATATCATGCTCTTTTCTGTACTGACTGCCTTGTGTAACTACTACTTAGCAAACATGCCTTTTTTATTGACATTCATCGCCGGTTTGCTAGAAATCACCGGAGCTGTCAGCATTCTAAATCAAAACATTTTACAGATGCCATTCAAATATATCGCCATTCTGGCGGCAACCAGTTTTGGCGGCTTGTCAGGAATCGCTCAGACAGCATCTTTTCTGCACCATCAAAAACAGCCTTCACCATTTTCGATGTCAGCATATTTTCTGGGACGGCTCCTACTTGCCTTTATCACTGCAATTCTCGCCGCTGTCTATGTCTGCTAACGTATTTTTACTGTGCGTTTGCGTCTTCTGCAGAGGTATCTTTTTCTGCTTTCGGAGCCGGTTCGTTTGCTGCAAGTTCCGGCTCAGTCTGCGGCATCAATTCTGCACGATTCGCAAGTACCACCTGCAGCGAGCTGTTTAATCCTGCAATCAGATTTTCATAACGAGCTTTTGAACCTTCAATTGCACCACTCAGAATCGTTTCGAGATTCTTTAACAATTCATCGGTATAGCTAATCGCGCCCATTCGGATATTGTTTGCATCATTCGTTGCTTTGTCGAGAATATCCTGTGCCTGTTTTGTGGCAATCATAACGACTTCATTTGCCTGCGCATAAGCCTGCTGCATAATCTGATGCTCGCTTACCAGCTCTGAATGAGTCACCTCTGCCTGTGCGATAATGGTATCTGCCTTTGCCTGTGCATCAGCAAGAATCGCTTCTTTATTGCTAATCATTTTCTGATAACGCTTAATCTCTTCCGGTGTACGCAAGCGAAGCTCTGTCAAAAGTTCTTCTATCTGGTCTTTATTTACAATAATTTTGTTCGCAGAAAAAGCTTGCGGTTTGCAACTCTCTATGTACTGTTCTAATTCTTCAATCGTCTGCTCGATTTTACTGTTCATGCTATTCTCCTTTTTCTACTCCATATTTTTTATAGATACGGTCAATCATCTGCGGCGGAACAAACTGCGAAATATCGCCTCCATATGCAGCAAATTCCTTTACAATCGTAGAACTGAGATAAGAATATTGCAGACTCGTAGTCAGAAAAATAGTCTCTATTTGATCATATTCCACATGATTGGTCTGCGCAATCTGCAATTCATATTCAAAATCCGTAACAGCACGTAAGCCTCGGATGATAATGGTCGCTTGAATTTCTTTCGCAAAATCTACCAGTAAGCCATCAAACGAAACGATATGTACATTCGGTAAATCTGCGGTCATTTCTTCTAACATACTAACACGTTCCTCTACAGAAAACAACGAATTTTTTGCGCTATTGTTCAGAACGCCTACATATAATTCGTCTACAATGTTCGCAGATCTGCGAATAATGTCCATATGTCCATTCGTAACCGGATCAAAACTTCCCGGATAAATTGCTCTTTTCATAACTCTCTATGCCTCTCCTGTTTTCTATACGCTTATGCTGTCACCTCATCGGTTTTGTATAGAAACACATGTTTATTTGTCTTGTACAGCTTTTCTTTTCCAATTTGGTATCCCATGTCTTTCACGTAGGAAAAATCCGTATGTAAATCAGCCTCTACAACAATCGTTGTATGCTCTTTCAGCAAAGATGATTTTGCTAAATACATCAGAACCTCTGTTTCTAAATTCTGTTCGTAGGGCGGGTCCATAAATATCAGATCAAACCGATAATTTCCCTCCATTTGACGCAATGCATTCAAACAGTCTGTCTGCATAAGTCTGCATTGATTGTCCATTTTTGTGAATTTCATATTTGCCAAAATCACTTCACAAGCTTTTTTATTTTGTTCAACAAAGACACAATATGCACTGCCTCTGCTGACTGCTTCCAGTCCAATCTGACCGCTTCCTGCAAATAAATCTAAGAAATATGCGTTATCCAGTTCGGGTGCCAGCATATTAAACAACGTCTCTTTGATGCGATCCGTTGTCGGTCTTGTATCTTTGCCGGGAAGTGTCTGTAACGGTAAACGTCTGGCTTTTCCTGCAATAATTCTCATAAAAAGTCCTTTCTTAACACTTTTTTAAGCTTCATTCTCTGATATTTCACATGCATGGAGCATGTCCTTGAGCAGTTCAAATGCTGCCTGCACGGTCTGCATACGCACCTGTGTGCGGTCACCGGAAAAGAGATGTCGCTGCACACAGATTTTTCCCCTGCAATAGCAACTGATATACACCAAACCAACCGGTTTTTCTGCACTTCCGCCGTCCGGTCCTGCAATACCTGTCACCGCAATCGCTGCATCGGTCTGTGCTGCCATCGCAGCTCCACGCGCCATCTCTTCTGCTGTCTGACTGCTGACTGCACCATAGCTGCACAATGTTTCATGATTTACGCCCAGTAATTTTTCTTTTGCCCGGTTTGAATATGTAACATACCCCTCTTCGAACCACTCTGAAATACCGGGAACATTTACAAGTGTGCCTGCAATAATTCCTACGCTGCACGACTCTGCCGTCGTTAGATGAATCTGTTTTTCTGCCAAAAGTGCAGCCACTTCAAACTCAATACCATCGGATTTTGTCACATCACGTTGTATATTTTGATGCATTTCTTTACTCCTTTAAAACCGCTTTATTCTTGAACAGATAATCAAACAGCGAAATAATGGTAAGCGCAAGTGCAATCCATGTCAAAATCACACCCAACAGCTCAAAATAAGCGTTTTGAATATTGAGAATCAGTACGATAATCATAATCATCTGGAAGGTAGTCTTCCATTTTCCCCAATAGCTGGCAGCAATGACAACGCCGTTATCTACTGCAACCAGACGAAATCCGCTAATAATAAATTCTCTGCTGATAATGACAATGACAATCCATGCCGCGAGCTGTCCGGTCGCAACCAGACAAATCAATGCCGCGCACACCAACAGTTTATCAGCAAGCGGGTCCATAAATTTGCCGAAATTTGTCACTAAATTATACTTTCTTGCGATTTTTCCGTCTGCTAAATCAGTCAGACTTGCAATAATAAATATGCCCACAGCAATATAATTATTGTACGGAACTACCGGTACTAACAGGAAAAATACAAAAAACGGAATGAGTAATACACGTAATATCGTTAATTTATTTGGTAAATTCATCTTCATATTATACAATCTCTCCTATCAAATCATATTCATATGCACCGGTCACGCGAATCTTAACAAAATCGCCGGATACCAACGTTTCATCCGTATGGATAAAAATGTAGCCATCCACACCGGGTGCATCCTTATAAGTGCGGGCAATGTATGCATTTTCATTTGCAACCTTTCCTTCCACAAATGCCCACAATTCACGACCTTTCATCGATTCATTCAAATCATATGAAATTTCCTGCTGTAGTTCCATCACCTCATCACGCCAAGTGAGCTTTGTTTCCTCATCAATTTGATTCGCAAATTCCGCCGCCGGCGTATCTTCCTCCGGTGAATATGCAAATGCGCCCAAACGGTCAAATTCCGCCCAGTTTAAGAATTCAAGCAATTCTTCATGCGCTTGCTCCGTCTCCCCCGGAAAGCCGCATATCAATGTTGTGCGCAGACAAATATCCGGGATTTCCTGACGTAAATATTCAATCTTATCCGCCAGCTCTGCACCTGTCGTGCGTCTTCCCATTCGCTTTAACACATCGTCGTTGACATGCTGTATCGGCATGTCCAGATAATGAACGACCTTTTCATTCCGCTTGATTGCAGAAACCAGCGTCTCATCGATTTCTTCCGGATAACAGTACATAATTCGAATCCAATATAACTCTTCGATTTTATTTAATTCGTCTAACAAACGGTACAAAGATTTTTCGCCGTACAAATCGATGCCGTATAACGTCGTCTCCTGTGCGACTAAAATCAATTCACGGACACCTTGCGCCGCCAGCTCCCGTGCCTGTGTGAGCAGTTGTTCCATCGGAATGCTTCGATACGCACCTCGAATCGACGGAATAATGCAATAGCTGCAATGCTTATTACAGCCTTCTGCGATTTTCAGATAAGCATAATGTCCGCCTGTCGTCACCAGACGTTTTCCATCTTTGAGATTGGGAAAGCCTTCCAATGCGCGATAGTTCTTATACACATTTCCCTCTAATGTCTGTGTCACAGCCTCGACAATGTTATCATATGCATTCGTTCCAATCACTGCATCTACTTCCGGTATTTCCGCCAGCACTTCATCCTGATAACGCTGTGCCAAACATCCCGTCACGATCAGCGACTTTAGTTTACCGGTCTGTTTTAACTGCGCCATAGAAAGAATTGTCTGAATACTTTCTTCTTTTGCATCACCGATAAAGCAGCAGGAATTAACGATAATCACATCTGCTTCATACTCATCGTCCGTAATTGTATAACCGGCAGCCTGAAGCATTCCAATCATATACTCAGAATCCACCAGATTTTTGTCACATCCAAGAGAAATAAATAATAAGTTCATGCATACGCCTTTCTGTGGAAATGTACATTTGTGTACACACCTTTTGTCATTTCCTAAATTAAGCAAATAGAGCCGAAACTATTTCGCTCCGGCTCCATGTGTTCTTTTTGACCTGTGAATCAGACTATTCTTCTGTCGGCTCTGCAATAGCAGCCGCAGTAATCGGTTCCGTCGTAAGCAGTCTTTCAGAAGCAAGCGTTTCTTCACTTTCGTCTTCACCGAGGATTTTCACCTGTCCTTCGTATATTTCCTGCACTGCAGTAGATAAGGGTTTTTTCCCTTTCGCACGCGGAACAAGCGGGTCATCTCCGGCAATGAGCTGACGTGCACGCTTGGAAGCTGCAATAACGATGGAATAACGGCTGTTTACAACCGGTTCTTCACCGACCTCTGTCGTATTGTTTACTACCTTCATAAGCTCTACATAAGATGGATGTATCATAATTATTCTCCTTTCGAATATGCTGCCAGTGCAGCTTTTATTTCTAATAGAAACGATTCTTTTCGTTTTATTTTCGTATGTTCATTTTGCAGTATAGAATGCACTTGTTCTACACAGCTATCCAACTCGTAATTCACAATCAGATAATCATACGCCTCCACGCCGTCACACTCTTCGGCTGCGCGGCAAAGTCTGTCTCGGATGACAGCCTCTGATTCCGTTCCCCGTCCGGTCAAACGTCTTTCCAGCTCCTCAAAGCTGGGCGGTGTCACAAATAACAGCACCGTATCCGGATACTTTTCCTTAATTTTCAAAGCACCCTGTATTTCGATTTCTAAAATAACGTCTTTTCCGTTCTCTAACTGCTCCTGCACATATGCCTTCGGTGTACCGTAATAATTGTTTACATAGCACGCATATTCCAGCAATTCATCATTTTTAATCATTTCCTCGAAAGCTTCTGTCGAACGAAAAAAGTATTCTTTGCCATCGGTCTCACCCGGTCGCGGTGATCGCGTCGTTGCAGAAATAGACAATGCATAATTATCCGGGTATTTTTCCAGCAATTGTTTCATGATTGTTCCTTTTCCGGAACCGGAAAAACCGGATACAACGGTTAAAATACCTGTCTTTTTTTCCATGATTTACTCCTCCGTAGTTACGTGTGCCGGATTTTTCATTCTTCCGGCTAATGTATCCGGAAGTAATGCGGATAAAATGACACGATCATTTTCGGTAAATATAACTGCTCGTGTGCGACGCCCCTGTGTCGCATCTATCAGACGAGACTCTTCTTTTGCCTTTTGAACCATACGCTTTGCAGGCGCTGAGTCCGGTGTAATCATCGCAACGATTTTGTCGGCATTTATAATATTACCAAATCCGATGTTCATAAAATTACTCAATATTCTGTATCTGCTCCCTTACCTTTTCAATGTCTGTTTTCAAATTGATACCTGTATCAGAAATCGACAGATCATTTGATTTTGATAAAATCGTATTTGCTTCACGATTCATCTCCTGCGCAATAAAGTCAAGCTTTCTTCCGACACTGCCGCCGGTACCGAGCACATCTTTCATAGCTTTGATATGGCTGCGGAGACGTACCAATTCTTCATCTACGCAGATTTTATCTGCAAACAATGTCACCTCTGTAGCGATGCGTCCTTCGTCAATCTGAGCATCCTGCAACAAATCATGAATCTTGGTCTGCAGCTTTGCGCGGTATTCTGAGATGATTTCCGGTGAACGTGTCTCAATATAATCGACATATCCGCCCATCTGATCCAGCTTATCCACCAAATCCTGCTTCAGATGTGCACCTTCGCTGACACGTGCCTCTACAAACTTTTCACAGGCACCGCGAACCGCTTTTTCCAAGACAGTTCCCAGCTCTTTCTCATCCGTGTCTTCTTCTTCCATTACAAAGACTTCCGGGTAACGAGACAGACTGCTGACGCGAATATCGTTTTCCAGCCCAAAGGTCTGTGCAATCTGGTTTAAGTATTTCAAATACTGTCCTGCCAGTTGCTCATTGTACTTTAAAGCAAATCCTGTTTCTGAGAGATTCTCATAAGAAACAAATACATCTACCTTTCCTCTTTCCATATACTCTTTGAGCATATTGCGAATGGCATTTTCAAAGAAACTGAGTTTTTTAGGTATTTTGATGCTGACATCCAGGTAGCGATGATTGACTGCTTTCATCTCCACAGTCATCTTCCATTGCCCTTCGGTCACTTCGCATCTTCCAAACCCGGTCATGCTTTTTATCATAAAATCCTCCAATACAAGGGACCCCACATCCCCTTCTGTAATAATCTATGCATCCCATTTCCCCTTATTTGTATGCATAATCATCGTTATTATAAGTCAAATGTTGCCATTCGTCAAATGTTTTGCTAAAATAACGAATCATAAAGGAGGACAAACAATGGCTTTTGATGGAATTGTTGTTGCAAATATTATAAAAGAACTAAATGAGACCATACTGGACGGCAGAATCAGCAAAATCGCTCAGCCGGAAAGTGATGCGCTTCTCTTGACAATCAAAGGAAAACAGGGTCAGCATCGACTGTTGATTTCTGCCAGTGCATCGCTTCCATTTGTATATTTGACACAGACGAACAAACCCAGTCCCATGACGGCACCGAATTTTTGTATGCTGCTTCGCAAATTTATTGCAAACGGCAAAATTGTCCGCATCTGTCAGCCGGGCTTGGAACGCATTATTTGTTTTGAAATCGAACATTTTGACGAACTCGGTGATTTGCGCAAAAAGAAAATGTATGTGGAACTGATGGGAAAACACAGTAATATCATCTTCTGCAATGAGGAAGATCGCATCATTGACAGTATCAAGCATATTCCTGCATCGATCAGCTCTGTGCGCGAAGTGTTGCCCGGACGTGATTACTTTATACCGAATACACAGGAAAAACAAGATCCGCTTTCTGCTACGCCGGAAAGTATCGCCCTGACTGCCTTAAATCGCCCGCTTTCTATCGGAAAAGCATTCTATATGACTTATACAGGTATCAGTCCTACCATCGCGAATGAAATCTGTCACCGTGCCGGTCTGGATGCCGATGCTCATACCGACAGCTTATCCGATAATGAAAAAACACATTTAGCAAATGAATTTTTCTGGGTATTAGCAGATATTAAGGATGGCTCGTTTGCTCCCTGTATCATAAAAAAAGATTCGGAACCGATCGAATTTTCTGCGATACACCTGCATGAATACGATGATTTTGCACAATATCATATCGAGAAATATGACTCTATCTCGCAAGTACTGGAACAATTTTATGCACAGCGTGACCAGTATACACGTATTCGACAAAAATCGTTCGACTTACGCCGAATCGTATCCACTGCACTGGAACGCGATGTAAAAAAGCTTTCTTTACAACAAAAACAGCTAAAAGACACTGAAAAACGCGAAAAATATAAGGTCTACGGCGAATTGCTTCAGGCATATGGTTATGGATTAGAAGAAGGTGCAAAAAAACTGGATGCCCTAAACTATTATACAAACGAGATGGTTTCAATTCCGCTGGACTCGCAGCTCAGTGCACAGGAAAATGCACAAAAATATTTTTCAAAATATAACAAACTCAAACGTACAAGTGACGCACTTTTGGAACTGACGGTCGAAGTACAAAACGAAATCACTTATTTGGAGTCGGTATCGAATGCGTTGGATATTGCCGTAACGGAAGAAGATCTCAGCGCAATCAAGGAAGAATTGACGGTTTCCGGTTTTATCAAAAAACATACGGCAAAAAAAGGCGCAAAAGCAGCAAAAAGCAAGCCTTTTCACTATCGCAGCTCCGATGGATTTGATATTTTTATCGGAAAAAATAATTTGCAGAACGAAGAACTGACCTTTAAAGTTGCAAACGGTGGTGACTGGTGGTTTCATGCAAAAGGCATGCCTGGTTCACATGTCATCGTAAAGACAGAAGGTAAAGAATTACCGGATCGCACGTTTGAAGAAGCAGCCAGACTCGCAGGCTATTATTCGAAAGGTCGCGATGTCGAAAAGCTGGAAATTGATTATTTACAGCGAAAAATTGTCAAAAAACCGAATGGTTCAGCGCCCGGATTTGTCGTGTATTACACCAATTATTCGATGGTGATTCATCCCGATATATCAGACATTCCAGTTGTTGAATAATATAGTAAAACTTGTCAGGTTTATTTGAAGCATTCCTTCACATACTAGGATTACCAACAGCACACAAGCTGTTGATAACTCAAATAGAATTTTACAAAGGAGGAACTGTTTCATTATGTCAAGTAAGAATACTGCTTCCGTTCCGGAAGCCAAGGATGCTTTAAATCGTTTCAAATATGAGGTCGCAAGTGAGCTGGGTGTTCCCTTGAAGGAAGGATACAACGGAGATCTGACCTCCAGACAGAACGGTTCTGTCGGCGGATATATGGTTAAGAAAATGATTGAAGCACAGGAAAAGCAAATGGCCGGTAAATAAAACCGAAAAAAAGAACCTTTCGTCTAAAGATGAGAGGTTCTTTTTTTACATTTTAAAGTGTCAGATTCACAGCGCCTGATTGGAATATTTCCGTCATTTTTATGCGCAAATTTTCATGCGCTTCTGCCTGTAAATCCGGGTCATCACTTAATATACGCTTCACTTCATCGGCTGCATGCTGCAAAACCTTTGCATCGGTATAGATATCTGCAATCATAAAACTCATATCACCGGACTGACGAATCCCAAAGAAATCTCCCGGTCCGCGCAATTTCAAATCTTCTGAGGCAATGAAAAATCCGTCATTCGACTTATTCAATATTTCTAAACGGTCTTTTGCCCGTTCAGAATCCGATGCGTTCATCATAATGCAATAAGACTGTGCATCTCCGCGTCCGACACGTCCGCGCAACTGATGAAGCTGTGCCAGTCCGAATCGGTCAGCGTTTTCAATCATCATAACGGTCGCATTCGGCACATTAACACCTACCTCTATCACCGTCGTCGATACGAGTACATCTGTCTCATGCGCTTGAAAAGCTTCCATAATCTGATTTTTTTCGGCCGCTTTCATTTTTCCGTGCAGACAGGCAACACGAATATCGGAAGGCAGCTCCTGCATCAGCTTTGCCGTATAATCTGTTACATTGTTTGCATCATAATTTTCCGATGCTTCGACCAACGGACAGATAATATACACCTGATGACCGGCAGCGACTTCCTTTTCAATAAACGCATATGCTTTCGGCCGATAGGCTTCTCCTACGACGCAATTTTTTATCGGTAATCTCGTAGCCGGCACCTCATCCATCACAGAAATGTCCATATCTCCGTACAAAATAATCGCTAAGGTACGCGGAATCGGTGTTGCACTCATTACCAAAATGTGCGGGGTCTGTCCTTTTTCAGCAAACAATTCACGCTGTCGAACGCCAAACCGATGTTGTTCATCTGTGATAACAAGTGCCAGCTTTTTATAAGATACCGCCTCTTGTATGAGTGCATGTGTACCTATAATCAATGCATCGGTATGCTGTTCGATTTGTGCGTAAGCTTCTCTTTTTTGTTTCGCTGTCATCGAGCCGGTTAGCAATACAATCTTTTTTTGAATTCCAAAACGCTCACACAATTCCCGAAATGATACTTCGTGTTGTTTTGCCAATACTTCTGTCGGTGCCATAATGGCAGACTGGTAGCCGTGATCCGACGCAAACAACATCGCCAAAAATGCCACAATCGTTTTTCCGCTTCCCACATCTCCCTGTATCAGCCGCTGCATCAGCACATCCGCCTGCATATCGCGTAACACTTCCCCTAACGTACGGGCTTGCGCACCGGTAAGTTCATATGGAAGCTTTTTTATATAAGTATCTATCTGCTCTGTATTCGAAAATGTATATGGATTTTTTTGTTTTTCTTCTCCTCTTTTTTGCAATTGCATCGTCATCAAAAAAAGAAAAAACTCATCAAATACCATGCGTTTACGTGCAAATGTAAGCGTCTCTAAGGTATCCGGAAAATGGATCTGATCAAGAGCATAATTATACTCTGCCAGCTCATAGCGTTTTCGTACATCCAAGGGAAGATACTCAAAAAAATTATCACATTTTTCCAACGCATTTTTTATTGTCTTTATAAGGAAACGATTTGTGATTCCACGTGTCAGCGAATAGACGGGCTGCATGGTTTCTTCGAACAATGCATAGTCTTCCGGTGCAAATAATGCCGGCTGTTCCATATGAAACACATTCTTTTTTTCGATAACCTTTCCATATAAGATGACCGTTTTGCCTTTTTTTAGACCATTTGCAATATAGGGAAGCCGAAACCAGATCGCCTCTAAAGAAGCACCATTCTCCTGACCTTTACAGACAGTGATCGTCATGGCACGTGTCCGGCGAACAACCGCTGATGCTTTCAGACGTACAATGACTGCTGCGGTCTGGTTATCCTTTAACTCATTGATTTCAACTGCGCGTGGGTATTTTACATAATCTCTGGGAAAATGAAGGAGTATATCACCAACGGTGTATACTCCCATTTTTTGTAAAAGTCCTTCAGTTTTCTCACCCACGCCCTTCACTTCCCGAATAGGCGTCTTTACATTCATATTCTACTCCACTGATAAAATATAGTAATAGATGGGCTGACCGCCATTGTTTACTTCTACTTCTAAGTCAGCATATTTTTCCTGCAACTGTTCTGCCAGTGACTGCGCATCTTTTTCGTCAACATCTGCGCCGTAGTACAGACTGATAATACCACTCTCATCATCTACCATCTGTTCTACCATTTCGAGCAAGGTCTGCTCCATATCTGTACCGACAGAAATAATACCGGCATCGCCGATGCCCATGTAATCATTTTCTTTGATTTCTTTATCATCGATGACCGTATCGCGCACCGCATAAGTGATTTGACCACTCTTTACGTTGTTCAATGCTTCCGTCATCTGTGCTGCATTTTCTTCTGCACTCTGATCCGGAATGAAATTAATCAACGCACTGATTCCCTGCGGAATCGTTTTGGTCGGAATCACAAATATCTTCTTTTCCTCTGACAGTGCCGCCGCCTGATTCGCTGCCAGTATAATGTTTTTATTGTTCGGAAGAACAAAAATATTCTTAGCAGGAACTTTCTCGATTGCAGATAAAATATCTTCGGTGCTGGGGTTCATCGTCTGACCACCCTCTATCATCATATCCACGCCGAGATCACGGAAGATTTCACTCAGTCCTGCACCGGCAGAAACACTGATAAATCCTATTTCTTTCCATTCCTGTGTCGCCTGCTCGGCTGCCTGTTCTTCTGCGAGCTTTTGTGCATCTTTAATCAGACGTTCCTGATGTTCTTCACGCATGTTGTCGATTTTAATCTTGCTGAGAGAACCATGCTTCAATGCTTCCTGAATCGCTAATCCGGGATCATTGGTATGTACATGGGTCTTCACGATCTCATCATCTGCTACCACGACAATCGAATCACCGATGGAAGTAAGAAATGCCTTGTATGCATTGATTTCGGCATCTGTCATCGTCTGATTTAAGACAATGATGAACTCTGTACAATATCCAAACTTGATTTCCGCTTCTGTCTCTGCCGAGATCTTCACGACACCTGCAGATGACTCCGGTTTTTCAAATTTGCTGTAATCAACTTCTTTTCCTAAAAGTGCATCATATGCACCCTGAAGAACAACGACCAGACCTTGTCCGCCGGAATCCACGACACCTGCCTGCTTTAATACCGGCAACATGTCAGGAGTCTTATTGAGCACACGTTCTGCTTCGTCAATGACCGCTTTCAGATAAACCTCCAAATCATCGGTCTCTTCTACCATGTCGATTGCTTTGTCTGCCACACCGCGTGCGACCGTAAGAATCGTTCCCTCTTTCGGCTTCATAACCGCTTTATATGCAGTTTCTACCGCTTTGTCACATGCTTCTGCCAATACGACCGTGTCAATATACTCATAATTTGCAATGACTTTTGTGAAGCCGCGAAACAACTGTGAAAGAATAACACCTGAATTTCCGCGTGCGCCTCGCAGTGAACCGGATGAAATCGCTTTTGCTACAGATTTCATCGTCGTCTTTTCTAAACTGCTGACCTCTTTTGCAGCAGCCATAATCGTCATTGACATATTTGTTCCGGTATCTCCGTCCGGAACCGGAAATACATTCAGTTCATTAATCCACTCTTTTTTTGCCTCCAAGTTATTTGCACCGGCCAGAAACATTCTGGCAAGCATCGATGCATCTATCTTATCAGTTCCCACTTATCTGTCCTCCTAATCGATTACTCGTACACCTTCTACGGAAATGTTAATCTGCTTTATTTTCATTCCTGTAAATTCTTCTACGCGATATTTAACAGTTTCTGTCAGATTGTCTGCCACTGTATAAATACTTACTCCGTAAGCTACAATCACATGAAAATCGATGCTAATCTCATTTTGGTCATCAATGGTCACATTTATACCATGTGAGAGATAGTCTCTCTTTAACAGCTTTACCAGTCCGTCCTTCATATTCACTGCAGCCATGCCAACAATACCAAAGCACTCTACTGCGACAGAGCCAGCATAGGTAGCGATGACATCCGGATCAATGGTAACAGTACCTAAAGAATTGGTTAATTGTCCATTCATAGTCGAACCTCCATATCGTCATTCAGGCATAATATGTACCTTAGTCCATGTGAAAAGACCCTTCTTTTGGACATATGATGCCGTATTCTCCTATATTTTATACTATCTATCCGAAAAAATAAACATATATTTGATTATTTTGCATTTTTTTTCAAATAAATCTTGCATTACATATTTGTATCTGATAAAATGTCCTAGTATGAGCTTGAAGGTTATCGCTTTAAGCTACTTTTGGAAACCAGACAAGGAGGTGCAAGTCATGGCAAAGTGTGTAGTATGTGGAAAAGGCGCTCATTTCGGAAACAATGTGAGCCATTCTCATAGAAGATCAAACAGAATGTTTAAGTCAAACATTAAGTCTGTTCGTTGTAAAGTGAACGGAGGAACAAAGACACAGTATGTTTGTGCTAGATGTCTGAAGTCAGGAAAAGTTGAGCGTGCTTAGTTTTTTCTAACAAAATGATTACGAACACATCTAAAAAAGAAGCTGATATCAGCTTCTTTTTTTATTCCTTAACAACAGCAAAATAACTCATACCCGATCAGAAGCAAAAGTCCGATCAGAATAATCAAGAACACTTTACTCTCAATAAACAACGTCAGAAGCATTCCTACTGCGATGCAAAACAAGGTGTAGCCAAACAATCGACGCATCTTTTCACCTCCTGAAAATCAATCCATCGAATCCACTCGGAGCGTTTTTATTTCATAGGTTAGTCTATAAAATAAGAAGCATATATGTTACAATATATGCTTCTTTGACATTTTATGCATGCAGTTTTCGCATTTTACGCATCTATTTATCTTCCTTATTTACAGATGCATCTAACATATCTGACATTTCTTTACCGGCAGCTTCCTTTGCAATCGCGTTTGCATCGCTGGTATCTTTTTTTGTGAATTTATCGACAAACTCAGGAACCATATCCAATATTTTTGTAATTCCATCCTGATTTTTTACATTTACCAGACGAATCGAACCATTCTGAATCACTAATACTGCGGAAGGCTGAATGCGTGCACCCATACCACCACCTGCATTATTGGAATGATCTTTTGCAAATGCTCCTGCACCTACCCCAAAGCTAACATCCACAAGCGGTAAAATAATCGTATCCCCGATATGAATCGCATCTCCTACAACTGTTTTGGATGATATAAAACCATCCATTCCTTTAAATAATGAATCTACCGTCGCACGGAAATTGTTGTTATCACTCATGATTTTGCCTCCTGTCATATTCCTAGTTTACGCATAGCTTATTTTTTTATTTGTTGTACTTTGTGCAGTACACTTCGAATATTTCGATCCATCAACAATCGCACCCCACTCACACACGGGAAAAACAACTGCACATGTCCGCGAATATCAATCCATCCGCGAATATATAGCTGTTCTGCTTCAAAATCCGGACTTAATGAGCAACGTTTGTGATAGGAAAACGGACAAACACTCAATACTGCCGTCACATAGCCGGTGTTCGCCGGATCTCCCAGCGAAAAAGCAGCATCCGCTTTCACACGACGCGGTCCGCAATGACGCAAGATATACAGCAATTCTTTTCCAACATGCTTCAGTGCCTGTTGATTGGATGTATCCTGAATCTCTGTCTTTATTTGAGTAAGCAGTTCTTTCAACGGAACATGTTTCTTCGCGCCTTTTTGTTCTTTTTTATTTTTTGAAACTTTTGACGACTTTTCTGATGTATGTTTCTGTGATGTGTGATTTTCCTCTAACTTTGCATTTTCGTCTTGGATGTTTGACGTTTCCTCATGTTCGACCTGATTCTCGCTTTTGTTCGTAGCTTCATCCCGGGTCTCAGCCACTGTCTTTTTGTCCTTCGTCTCGCTTGCCACATCACTTGTCGCATGTTTTACTTTTTTCCGTCCAAAAAGCTTACGCCGCTCTTTTTTCGGATATAACTGCAACCCGCAAACATGTACTCTGCACACCAGCTCTGACTCATACGAAACAAATACATGGTAACAGATAGGAAATATCATTAGCAGAATCACCAGACAAAGAAACAGCCCCAGAATGCCAAGTAAAACCGCTGCGAGAATCTTTAAAATCAAAAGCAGGATTTCCAGCATCATTTAAACCTCTCTCTACTGTATTGCACACACTCCTGCAAACGGAAATCTCCACAGGCAAGATAATAGCTATAAAGAATCTCTGCCGCTAAAGTCACCGCCTCCTCATAGGAGCCCGCCAAACCGATGATATACAAATTCTGATCCGGATAGCCGCGCCGTCTGACAACCTTTGCGTCGATAATGTCAAGCAAATTGTCTGTATTTGCCGGCAAGGTGATGAGATATGCCCGATTCCAGATACTCCGTTTGTTTATCTTTCGAATCATTCTCTTTTTTCTGCGGGGATTCACACTTTTCCCGACAAACAGTTCTTCGTGCCAAACCATAATTCATCCTCATTACATTTCTGCTTACGTAACTATTCAGTACCTTTCTAGTTACGATTTGCAAATCCATGAAAATCAGCTACGCTGATGAGATTTGCTCACACCCGAATCATTTTCTTACGGGCAAAACAGCAAGTGTTTTGTCCTAGGCCAAACAGTTACCTGCTTACCAATATTTATGACTGCCCCACAGATTACTCTTTTTCAGATCCAGATATTCATTGTATGCTTTCTCTAAAATCTGTTTTTCATTATTAAATTTCAACAAATGATATGCTTCGTGATATTTATAATAACCGGAATCCACGAAATATTCCTCACGTTGTGGTTTACTGTAATAACTGTCGCCCATCATCAGATACCAATGCACTTCTTTTTGCACAATATCTTCCGGAACATTAAAAGTATACTGACTTTTTCCCACGTACTTAATGATAGAAGCCTCTACGCCGGCTTCTTCTTTTACTTCACGAGCCGCCGTCTCTTTGTACTCCTCACCGCTCTCTACCGTACCCTTGGGAAGTACCCATCCCTCGTACTTATTACGATAGTTCTTGTACAATAACAGTATCTTTCCACGAAATATTACCACACCACCACAACTTGTTGCCTCGATCATTGCAAATCCTCCTGATGTGGTTATAAAATCTAAAATCACTTTACAGTATACTCTTATTTAAAGTAGGTGTCAAACACAGACTTTGCAATCGGAACACCAACTGCACTTCCGTTACCGGCACCTTCCACAATAACCGCTATCGCAAGCGGTTCTTGTCCTTCTGCCTGCGCAAATCCGACAAACCATGCATGACTCTCACCCTTTGTCGTTGAAAACTCTGCCGAACCGGTTTTTCCATATGCCCGGTAAGAGTCTTTATCCAGCGCAGACGCCGTTCCGTCTGTTACGACAGCACGCATCATTGTGCGCAATATTTTAGCTTCCTTTTTTGTCATCAAGCGTCCATACTGACTCGGTTCATAGGTTTGTACTTCATTTCCCGCAACAGTTTCGACCTTTTCCGTCAGATATGGCTTCATCAAAATTCCTTCATTTTGTATCGATGCTGCCAAAAGCGCCATATGCAACGGGCTTACCAGCGTATCACCCTGACCGATTGCCGTAGACATCACGACACTGTCCGATGCATCTTTCTCTAGCTGAAAGCTGCTTTTTGAACTCGGCAAATCCGTAGGAAGCGCCTGATTAAAGAGCAAATCTTCACAGGTATCCTTATAATCTTTTAAATCCAGGGACAATCCGATTTGTGCAAACGAGCTGTTGCACGACTTTGCAAGAGATTTTTTTAAATCAACCGTTCCATGTGCCGTGTTTCCGAAGCAGTGTAAGAGATAGTCATCTGCGCGGATGCTTCCATCACAGGTATACTGATATTTTTTATAATCCTTTGGATGCTCACGTACATAAGCCAGCGTCGTCACCAGTTTAAACGTAGAGCCCGGCGGATAAAGTCCCTGACTGGCTCTGTTTAGCAAGACTGCATTTTGTTTATCGCCCGCAATTAACGCATCCCAATCTGCAACAATCGTGTTCGGGTCAAAGTCCGGCTTTGATACAAGTGCACGGATTTTTCCGGTTTTCGGTTCAATGGCAATGACTGCACCTTTCCGGTCTCCCAATGCCTCATATGCAGCCTTTTGCAGCTTGTGATTTAATGTCGTCACAAGTGTATCTCCCGGATTCTTTTTTCCTTCGATTTCGTTTAATACACGCTCCAATAGAAAGGTATGTGAGCGAAGCAATTCAAAATTGTATGCGGATTCAATCCCTGATTTTCCGTTTTCCGCATAACCAACAACATGTGCATACATCCGACCAAACGGATATTTTCTCGTTTCACTGCCGTCATCAGCAGTTCTTGTCGTCGCAAGTATCTCACCATCACTGGAAAGAATTGTCCCGCGTGTAATCCGCGCTGCAAAACCGTCTAATCTCGAATTGTACGGATGATTGATAAACGCTTCACTCCGCATCACCTGAAAATAACTGAAATATGCAATCATTGCTACAAAGATTCCGATAAAAAAATAAGTAATGACTGCAAACTCTTTATTCGAATCGCGTTTTTTTCTTTTTACGCTTTGTTGTTCCGGCTGTAGAATCTGTTCGCTCTGTAAATTCGATTCGATTCTCTTTCTGCTGATATTCCTGCTTTTTCTTTTCATCAAATAATTCATCCTCTCTGATGATATAAAGTCCCTGTATCACCGCAAAAATGATAAATGTAGACAATAAGGAGCTGCCACCGTAGCTGACAAACGGCAACGTCACTCCGGTAGACGGAATAAATTTTATAACGCCTCCGATTGTAAGAAATACCTGAAAGCCATACACGGTTCCAAGTCCCAGTGCCAACAGCTTATAAAAACGATCCCGCATCTGCATGGCAATATTTAAAAACATCAGATAACAGCTCGCACAGACAAGAATCAGACACACCGCAAAAACGCCGCCTAATTCTTCACAGATTGCAGCAAATACAAAATCCTCATCTGCTACCGGTATTTTGTTTGGCATTCCCTGATACAGTCCCAGACCAAACCATCCGCCTGTACCGATTGCAAACAGTGACTGGCTAATCTGATAGCCCTGATTATCTATCACAGCCAACGGGTTTTTCCATGCCATCACGCGTACCTTTACATGCGAAAACAACTGATATGCGATCACGGCTGCGCCGGAGCCTGCCAATGCACCAAGCAACAGATACCGGTAATCCTTTGTCGCCACATACAGCATGACAAGATATGTCACAAAAAAAATCGATGCGCTTCCCAAATCTTTTGATAAGACAAGAATCAGGACATGCAGTGCAGCCAATACAGAAGTGATTACGATTTGCTTGAATTCAATCGAATGATAAAACATTGCTGCCACAAAAAATACAAACAAAATTTTGATAAATTCTGACGGCTGTAATCTGACAGAGCCAAATGTAAATGACAGCTTTGCACCATATGCGGTATTTCCCGCAACGGCAACCAGCAATAACAAGACGATTCCGATCAGCGCGTATAAATACGGTAATTTATGCAAAAAGTGAATATGACGGATAAAAAACGGTACGACCAAGGTGAGCAATACCGCTACAAGCGCCAACGAAAACTGACGAATCGCTTTGTCCGGATTTAGTCTGGTCAAAATAATAAAGCTGATGACCAACAGCATACATAAGTTATTGGTCACAAGCCTTGCCGCTTTTTTGTACAGATAGCGGTAAATGACCCATATCGCACCAAGAAGCAACACCTGCATCAAATAAAACACCAACATTTTGAGTTCTTTGGTATTTGCAAAAATCACCAGATACGCATCCAAATGAATCAAAAACAAATACATTCTCTGCCTGCGTAAAATCGCTTTCTGTCGCTCTGCAAACCGCGACTTCTGCAATGCATAAAAGCAATCATACGTGTAACAGGCAAATAATATAATCATTAAATATTTTGATACTTCTGTAATGATTGTGGTCATAAATACTTCCTCTTTTACTCTACACCGCGCCTGAAATGACCTCTCGTGCACTCCATTTCCGGTATTTCTTGCGAATCTGTTTTTTTCAAAACCTGATTCTCGTAGGCATACAACACTTCTTTTACGGATTTCGAATCCTCTATCGTAAAGTCTACGCGCAGATATTCCGGTGACAACTTCTCTATTTCATCCTGACTTTTTGAGTCAAATAAGACTGTCGGAATCGCATTATATATAATATTGCTGCATATCTCACAATAATTTTTTACCGGAAACATCTTTCCGTAACGGTCTGTCAGTTTTAACAGCGTCGGACGATGATCACATCCCGTGACTGTTTTGTGTACGCACTGATTGCTGACCATAAACGGAACATGACCGTATATGGTCAGGATACTTCCTTTTACGGAATGTGCACGAAGCTCTCCGGCATTTAATTCCAGCGGTAGCGTCCTTTGCATATATCCCAGATTTTGAAAGAACGATGCCGCGCGATTTGAAAATGTATAAAGCTGACTATCCAGCCAAATGTTGTTTTCTTTGACATCCATCTCTTGCAAAAATCCTAAAGAATCATAATTTTTTGCAAGAAATCCTTCAAGCGTCCCTTGCTCTTGCATGTTTTTTATGCAATTCCAGTGCTTTTGATATCGTTTAGCCGTGTCATTTCGCAAAACAGACGGTAACGCCAGCAAAAAACGTTTCGCATTCACCTGACAAAGCTGCGCGGCTTCTGCAAACACTTGCGACCATTGATTTACCGGATAGCTTTGCATCTGCAATGCCAAAATCTGAACATATTCCTTTTTGATACAAATCTGCATTTGCTCCAAAGTATCACACACCACAAACAACTGACGTTTTGTCGCTTCAAAATCATTCTTTATCTCTAACGAATGTATCGAACGAAGGTCTTCACATGGAACAGGTTTTGTATATTTTTTTGCACAACCCTTTCGGCGATTATCTTCTAATAGCTGTTCCTGCATCTGTGCAAGCGCGTCTCGGCGTAACGATTTCAAAAACTGTTTCGGTATAAAACAGTTCTCTCCAAGTGTCAGATCCAGCTTGGAAAGTTCGAATTCCGTATCTCCGGTCTGTCGCAATACTTTCGCAACATCTTCTTTCGATGCCGGTGCATTTTTTGCAGTCTGCACTTCTTTGCCATAGCAAACGACGGTTTTACCGGTCTTTTCATCCGTCAGTGTAAGCATAGCCGGTTTTGTCTCTACACATTCACAGAAAGCTGACAATGCGCGTTTATCCGCTAACGGTACCATCTGCACCTGTTCTTCCGAAGCAGAAGTATGACCGGAAGAATGCAGGCTTATCATTTCACGACCTTTTTCTCCACGCAAATATCCCGCAGTAAAACCACTGCGGTTACCTAATGCCAAAAGCGTCTGACGGTCTGCCTCAGATACGACTGTATTCCAGTCTTTTCCGCCCTGTGCTTCCAGCAAATCCAAATATTTACGATAAATAGCCGTCACACCTGCCGCATATTTCGTCTGCTTCATACGCCCTTCGATTTTTAACGATGACACACCTGCTGTGGCAAGCTCCGGCAACAAATCAAGCGCACACAAATCCTTGGGACTGAGCGGATAGCTGTTTTGCCCTAAAATCTGCTTGTTTTGTTCCTGCACACCATATGGAAGTCTGCAAGGCTGCGCACAACGACCGCGATTACCGCTTCTGCCTCCCAGCATGCTGCTAAACAGACATTGCCCGGAATAACAATAGCAAAGTGCTCCATGCGCAAAGCATTCCAATGCTACATCTGTCTCCTTATGAATCGCAGCAATTTCCTTTAACGATAACTCACGCGCCAATACGACACGGTCTGCACCTGCCACCTGCCAAAATTTCGCACCCTCTGCACCTGAAATCGTCATCTGTGTACTGGCATGTAATTCTATTCCCGGAAAATGTTCACGAATAAATGTAAATACACCCACATCCTGAACAATCACCGCATCCAGCCCTTGTTCATAATAGGGAAGCAGATAATCATACAATTGTTCTTCTAACTCTTTATTTTTCAGCAGTGTATTCACCGTTAAATGCAGTTTTTTATCATGCAAATGTGCATAGTCAATCGCATAAAGCAATTCTTCTTTTGTAAAGTTCTTTGCATATGCTCTCGCGCCAAATGCCTGTCCGCCGAGATATACGGCATCTGCACCTGCTGCATATACGGCTCGCAATGTCTCAAGCGAACCTGCCGGCGCCAGCAATTCCATTTTCGTTATCATTTTAATTTAAGAGAACCTCCTCTAAATCAGCCGTCAGACGTTCATTTTTCTGTATCAGTTCACGCTTCTCTTTTTCGGCTTCTTCAATCAATGTCTGCATCTGCTCATTTTGTGCTTTTACAAGCTCCATTCTGGAGTTTACTTCTGCCAACTTGGTGTTCGCATCATCCAACTGCATTTGCGCATCTACCAACTGATGCTTCAAGTCAAAGATTTCTTTTTCTAAATCTGAAAATTTGCTTCCGGCGCTGCCCGCCTGCTCTTTTGCCTTAAAGTAGTCATCTGCAAGGTTCAGATTGAGCATCAGATTTTTCATATCCTGCGGAATCCGCTTGTAGGAATCCTGCTGATTCATCTCAGTGATTTTTTGATTGATATATGCAGCAACACGCTGTAAATAGTCTTCTTCCTCAAAGCCACTCAGATTATATTCCTTTTTATCGATTACTACTACCGTACTTTTTTTTGTTGACATATGTATCGTTCCTCCCCTTATTTACGCTAAATGATTCGGTACATAACCGATATGTTTGTAGCAAAACTCTGTAACAACCCGTCCTTTCGGAGTTCGGTTGATAAATCCGTTCATGACCAGATACGGCTCATAGACATCCTCTATCGTACCTGCATCTTCACCGATTGCCGCCGCCAGTGTATCCAATCCGACCGGTCCGCCGGAAAATTTTTCAATAATCGTCAGCAGGATTTTTCGGTCACTATTATCTAATCCCATCTTATCGACTTCGAGCAAATCCAGCGCAAAGCTGGCGACTTCCTTTGTGATTTTTCCGTCATATTTTACTTGTGCAAAATCACGTACGCGCTTTAACAAACGATTTGCCAGTCGCGGTGTACCGCGTGAACGACGCGCCAGCTCATACGCGCCGTCCTCATCAATCGAAACATCCAGCTTCTTTGCGGAATGCTTGATAATGGTCTGCAATTCATCGACCGTGTAAAACTCCAGATGGTGCATTACACCGAATCGATCTCTGAGCGGCGCGGACAAAAGACCTGCACGCGTTGTCGCTCCTACCAGTGTAAATTTCGGCAAATCTAATCGAATCGAGCGCGCCGTAGCACCTTTTCCAATCATGATATCTATGGCATAGTCTTCCATCGCCGGATACAAGACCTCTTCGACCTGTCTGTTCAGTCGGTGAATTTCATCCACAAACAGCAAATCACCCTCTGCCAAATTGCTGAGAATTGCTGCCATTTCACCCGGCTTGGCAATCGCCGGACCGGAAGTAATCTTCACATGTACGCCCATTTCATTGGCAATAATTCCGGCAAGTGTCGTTTTTCCCAGTCCCGGCGGACCGTAAAACAACACGTGATCCAGCGGCTCCTGTCGTTTTTTTGCTGCTTCTATATAGACTTTTAAATTTTCTTTTGCTTTTTTCTGACCAATATAATCCGCCAGACATTGCGGACGCAAGGACTTTTCGACCGTCACATCCTCTTCCTGTATTTCTGTGGATATTACTTTTCGGTTATTCATAGCTTCTCCTGTTTATAAAAATGCCATATTGCGCAGTGCAAGCTTTAAGACGTCCTCTACGCTTGTATCTGCTGTGATTTCGATTCCGGCTAACACCTGTGATGCCTCTGTTGCAGAATATCCAAGCGCAGTAAGTGCCTGTAACGCTTCCTGACGAATTCCTTTCTCCTGTACGACAGCCGCATTGGGAATTCGTTCTTCATTCGCGGCAAACGCATCCTCCAGCTTGAGCTTGTCTTTTAATTCTAAAACAACACGCTGTGCAGTTTTCGTTCCGACTCCGGGTGCTTTTGCAATTGCTTTTGCATCATCTGCGATGACGGCGAAACGCAAATCATCCGGTGTTAAAACAGACAAAATCGCTAATGCTCCCTTCGGCCCTACGCCATTCACTGTAATTAACAGCTTAAAGATGCGAAGGTCATCCTTTGTCAGAAAACCATATAAGGAAATTCCGTCTTCCTTCACCTGAAAATAAATATACATCTTTAATTCTGCACCGATTTCCGGCAAATAATCAAATGTCTGACCGGATATATGAACCTGATAGCCAATTCCATGATTATCTATGATAATGGCTGTCTCTTCTATATCTGCCAGTGTTCCTTTTATATATTGAATCATAGTTTCTCCCCATACCAGCTTTTGACTCACAAATTTCGCGGAAGTCGTTTTATAATTTCTGTTGCACCGATTCCAATCAGTATACCGGTTACCATTCCCACCAGAAATAATACCGGCAAATAATATAAAATGCGATAATTCTCTACTACCACCGCAGCGATCAGAAATTGACCGACATTATGAAACACACCTCCGGCTGCACTGACGCTGATGATGTGTAATTTGCCGTATTGCTTGAGCAGGCACATCACAGCAAGGCTTAGCAAAGCGCCGGCGAGACTGTACAGAATGCTGTACATACTGCCAAACAGAAATCCCGCCAAAAGTACTCGCGCAAACGATACGCATGCCGCATCACGCCAACCGCTCCGATACAGCACAACAACCATCACTATATTTGCCAGTCCGAGTTTTACCCCCGGAATACCGATGGGCAGCGGAACTAACACCTCCACATAGCTGCAAATCAATGCCAATGCCAGACAAAGCCCTAAATATGCAGTTTTTTTACTGACTGACTGTGTCATATGTTTGCTTCTCCGTTCCATAAACTTCAATTACCAGACGATGCGGCAGACAGACAATCGACTGTCCGCTGCGCGAAATCGCTCCCTGATGTACACATAAGTGATCCGGACAAAATGCCTCTTTCATCGATGCCTTGTTTTGCTCGATAACGACAACATTTTGGATTTCTCCGTCTGATTGAATCGGAATCTCCTGATCCGTATGCAAATCATAGACACCGATGAGCGTTCCGTCTTTTGTAATATGAATTTTATTTCCTGTTTCAGAAAAACAAAAAATCAAAATCGTGAGCAACAGACCGGTGCATGCCATCCCTGTCAAAAAAATAATATCACGTTTCCCAAAAGTTTGTTTTTTCATTATGCACGGCTTCCGATATAATAAAATCCTTTACATTCTGTGAGCTTCACATCTACAATCGTTCCAATGAGCGAAGCATCCCCCGGAAAATGCACGGTCGCATTATTCGATAGGCGTCCGGTGACAAGTGAAGCATCCTGTTCGTTCATCTGCTCTACCAATACCGGCAGGCAAGCCCCTTCCAGTTCATTCGCTTTTTGTGTTGCAATCGATTGTATTTCTTTTAATAAGATATCAAAATTTTCTTTCACTTCTGCTTCAGGCACCTGATTTTCCATCTCGGCAGCAGGTGTACCGGAGCGCTTTGAATAAATAAACGTAAACGCACTGTCATAGCGTACTTTCTTTACGACATCCAGTGTTTCTAAGAAGTCTTCTTTTGTTTCTCCCGGAAAACCAACGATAATATCCGTCGTAATCGCAATGTCCGGAATCGCCGCACGCAGCTTTTCTACTAATAATAAATACTGCTCTTTATCATAGTGACGATTCATCGCTTTTAAAATTCTTGAACTGCCGGACTGTAACGGAAGGTGCATGTGCTTGCATATCTTTTTCGACTGTGCCATCACCGCAATCAATTCATCTGACAGATCCTTCGGATGTGAAGTCATGAAGCGGATACGCTCTAAGCCTTCGATGTTTTCGATTCTACGCAAAAGCTCCGGAAAATTGATTTCCGGTGTCAGCCCTTTTCCGTATGAATTTACATTCTGACCAAGCAGCATGACTTCTACGACATCATCTGCCACCAGACGCTGAATCTCACGTATGATATCTTCCGGATCACGACTGCGTTCACGACCTCGCACATAAGGCACGATACAATAGCTACAAAAATTATTGCATCCAAACATAATATTTACGCCTGATTTGAAGCGATACTTTCTCTGAATCGGTAAATCTTCTACGATTTCTGATGTGCCATCCCAAATATCAACTACCATCTTCGGCCGCTTTTCACGTTTACCGGCTTCATCCATCTCAAGCAATGCAGCCACCAAAAGCTCCGCAAATTTGAAAATATTGTGCGTACCGAACACCAGATTCACAAAGCGGAAATCTTTTTTCAGACGCTCTACCACATGTGCTTCCTGCATCATACAGCCACACAGCGCAATCAGCATCTGCGGCTGTTTCTTTTTATAGCTGCCGAGTGTTCCCAATCTGCCATATACTTTGTTATTGGCATTTTCACGTACGGTACACGTATTATACAATACAAAATCAGACGTTTCCGAATCATTGGACACATAGCCTACCGTTTCCAGAATGCCTCGCAATTTTTCTGAGTCTCTGGCGTTCATCTGACAACCAAAGGTCTCTACATAGTAGGTCAATTTTCGACCCAATTTCGCTTCTCTTTCAGCGATCAACTGTTTTGCGATATCCATATAGTAAAACTGACGCTGCGGTTCCATTTCCGGCGCCTGTTCTTCTATCCATGCACGATTAGTTTTTGTTATTGATTTTTCCATATTTTTCTCCTAAATTCTCAATACTTCCATCTTTATTTATCACATCAATATTGTTCAACTGTCCCCGGATATTGGCACGAATATCTGCCAGATACTCCGCACGCAGCTTTGCCTGTTCTTCTTTTTCTGCTGCTGTCAGACCTTCCGCCTGCGATTTATGATATAATTTGTTGATACGCGCGATTCTGCTCTCGTTCATGATGATTCTCCTTTTTTGTATCCTGTTTCGAAATCATTTTCTCTGTATACACAGGCAATTTGCCGATACTGCCTGCACAATAACAGTATCATAACACAACATTCTTTCAGGTGCAAACCATACTTGACTTCACAAACCACATCCGATAGTCTATAAAATAGAACATATCTATCATGCGAGGTATCTTATGCAAACAACACAAGCCAATCATTCTGACAAACAAAACCAACGAAAAAAACTCTTTTCTGCACTTTTCATCGCAACGGTAATGGTGCTGATTAGTTTTGTATATCGCAACTTTTTCAACGCACCGAAGCCTGTTTCCAAAAATGGCTTCTATTTTAATACCGTAATTTCCATCCAGCTCAACGATTCATCGGACGAGACACTGATCGATGATTGTTTTGCACTGGCAGATACCTATGAACATTATTTTAGCCGCACGTTAGAAGGCAGCGATATTTATAACATCAACCACGCGAACGGAAAAAGTGTCAAAGTACACCCGGAAACGGCAAAACTATTGCAAATCGGCAAGGAATACAGTGCCTGGAGCGATGGCGCATTTGACATTACAATCGGTGCACTTGTTGAATTATGGGACATCACAAACAACGATGGATTTATTCCCGATGAGACTGCGATTCAAGCTGCACTGGATACCGTAGATTATCGGAATATACAAATAGAAGGGACAACCGTGACGTTAAAAAACCCGAATACGCGAATCGATCTGGGCGGCATCGCCAAAGGTTATGCAGCAGATGCCATGAAAGCATATTTAAATGAAAACGGCGTACACGAAGGCTTTATCAATCTTGGTGGGAATGTGTTGACCCTCGGTGAAAAAAGTGAACAGGAACCCTATCATATCGGCATTCGTAAGCCCTTCTCTACAGATGGTGAAATCATTACTTCTGTCGATGTGTCAGACCAAAGCGTCGTTACATCCGGACGTTATGAGCGCTATTTCGAAATAGACGGCATGATTTATCACCACATACTAAATCCGAAAACCGGTTATCCCTACGAGAACGACTTGAATGGAGTGACCATTCTCAGTACTTCATCGGTTGCCGGTGATGCCCTGAGTACCATTTGCTTTGCCTATGGATTAGAAAAAGGCATGGAATTCATTTCTTCCATACCTTCTACTGATATCTCGCAGCTACCTACCGGAATTTGCGATTCTTCTAATAATACTTCCGAGGTTCCGGTCATAAACGCTATATTTGTTGATCGAGAGAATCAGCTTCACGATTCACGCGATACTGATTTGCAATAAATGTGATGCACAACAGCGTCACTGTCAGAAAGCCACCCGGAATCAGTATCATCCACCATGCGCCCCGAAGTAATGCATCTTCTGCAAACGAAAGCATGCTTCCCCATGAAATGATTTCCAACGGCAGTCCGAGACCCAAAAAACTGAGTGTAGACTCTGTTAAAATCGCACTTCGCACATTCATGATAATCATAAACTGTATGGATGCGATAAAGTTTGGCAACAAATGCACACGAAGTATATAAAAGAAGCTACCGCCCATACAACGTGCTGCAAGAACAAATTCACTTACTCGCAGTTTTCGCACTTCAGCGCGCACAACTTTTGCAATCGGAAACCAATTTGTAATTCCTATTACAATTGAAATCGTCAAAACTGTCGGTCTTCCCAAAAATGCCAGCAGAAAAAGCGTCAAAAGCAACGACGGAATACTCAAAAGCAGTTCTACGATTCTCATCAGCAAATCATCCATCCATGTCGGCGCAAGTCCGGCAAGTGTACCGATGAGAATCGCTAACACGGTTGAAATCATTGTGGCAAGTATTCCGATAAGCAGCGAAAC
>JAGAOE010000139.1 GCA_017623885.1 Eubacterium sp.
CCATTATCTGGCAAAGGATGCCGCACAGGAGGCGTTTGTTGCAGCCTGGATACAATTGAAAGCGTTGTCATCGCCGTACAAGTTCCGAGCCTATGTTTGCGCCATTGCAAAGAATTATGCAAAAAAGATGGTGATGCGCGACCACCTGATACCGACGGTCAGCTTCTCCGATTTTGAAAATCGGGAATTTGAAACCGGTGATCAGAACGGGACCGGATATCCGGTGAATGATGATATATACGACAGACTCCTTGAAGAAGTGGAAGCTTTGCGTGATACGGTCAGAGAAACAGTCAGGCTATACTATTTTGAAGGGTTGCCTGTCAAAGGGATCGCTGACCGCCTCGGAGTTCCGGAGGGAACTGTCAAATGGCGTTTAAGTGAGGGGAGAAAACAGTTAAAGAAAGGATTCGGAATGATGGATAAAGAGATGCAAACCGTGGAAAATCCTGCTTTGTCAGCGCATGTCATGGAGCGAATACAGGAGCTGGAGTTGTGCAAACTGAAAAACAATCATAAAGGACTGCAAAAGGCGTATCAGTCCGCGCTGGAGGCTGTGGAGGGTTTATGTGATGAACAGAGCAGAAACTATCTTCTTGCCTCGATTATCTATGACGGATCGCCGTATCAAATGCCGGATATGACCCGTTGGAAGCAAGCCATCCTTGCCGGTCACAATGATATGATGATGTGCAATTTCACCAGCTGGGAGAACCATCATCTGGACGGTCAGGAGAAGATTGATTTTATGCGGGAGGTGCAGATTCCCTTTTTGAAGGAACACGGGTTCCCGTTAAGTGTAGGCTATGTCTATTTGATGATGGCTTTTGAGTATTTCTGGGAGCATCGGTATGAGGAAGCACTGGAGACCGTCAGGCAGGCAAAGACATTGCTCGAGCCTGCGAGCGTATATTATGCGAATGCGGTATCCGCAATCTCGTCCTGGAATAAAATGCTTGCCAACCCGGGGAGCGTACCGACATTCAGAGGAGAACACCTCAAATATATCAACGGCTCACTCTATTATTGCGAAAGTCCCGGCATCATTTTTAAAGATACCCGCCTGTACGACTTCTGCCTATGCGATAACTGCATGATATTTGCCGGCCTTGCTCCCGGTGAATCAAGAATTTCTGACAGCGGCTATGTGACCTATACCTTTCTTGATGAACATGCCGCGGTTGAAACCCTTGTGGGTATATTTGAAAATTGCCGCGTATATGAGGTTCGCAGAGAAAATTCCATACGCGGTTCTCAGCAGCCGTTTTACTACTGCTGTACAACCTACCTTTGCGAAGGAATCGGTATGGTTTGTCAGGATATTAAAACCGAGGGAAATGAATTCTATGAAAACAGACAATACTTATTGACTGACTATGAGATTCGCGGTGGTACCGGCTGGTTCCCGCTTTACAAGGGCAATCGCTGGTCGTATACCGATGTCTGGAATGATACACACACCACCAAATACGATGCGTACTATGAGGTGACATCATGGAACGGCACGGATGCGATGCTGGCGGCAGAGGAGATTGCATATACCCCCAAAAGCGGTGAAGTTTCCTCATGAACAGCTTTGTTCGTTCAAATCTGTCTGCAAACCCCAAATGCATCTGCAAAATTTCGAAAACATTTGAGCCGAAAGATTTCGTGAAATATTCGGCTTGCGCCGAATGTGAAATAATGTGCTTACGCACATTGAGAAATATGGCTCCCGCCTGTCACCATGTGAAATGAAATTCGCCCACATTCGCGTCAGCGAATATTTCACATTTGCGGAGCAAATATTTCACAGCGAAGCGATTTCACTTGCCCGAAGAGCAAATTTCGTTGAAAAAAGCACTTGCGCAAGCAAGTGCTTTTTTCGGTGATGTAACGCCAACACCGTGCTTGTAAACGAATCCTATGTATTATGATTGTTTGACATCGCTGTTAAACAGGAAAATAATTCTTCATACTTTATGTTCAATTCCGGAACAGAATTCGATCTGCGCAATTGTTTTATCGCGTTGTGCAATTTTTTAGCAAAAAATTCGATGTGATTGATTTGTGCGTCAATATATTCATCGGAACGTATATCCGTACCGACTGTGGGCTGATACTCCGGAAAATAAGTACACAGTAATACGTTTCGCATGTAGTTTTTGGACAGTGCCAGGTTCTTATGATATTCTGCTGAATCAAACGGCGTTTCACCATAATACAATGCCATTCTGTAATTGGCCAGACTGCGAAGCTCATCGTCACATGAAATGTCTAAAATACGGGAGGTACATTCGAATATTTTCTC
>JAGAOE010000140.1 GCA_017623885.1 Eubacterium sp.
CCGATATCTGTCACATTCATGTCTTTATCATATACAAATGTAACTTTCACATCGCGGTTTGCAAAGTCTGCTGTTTTTTCTACCGTTGTTGTGCCGTTTGCAACTGTCACAACAGTCTCACCATAGCCAACAAAATCACCGACTTCACCTTTCACCTCAATCCAGCTATTGATCACTTTTAATGTAGCAGGGTCCATCTGATCCTGATACATCTGGAAGCTCAGCAGCTCCTCATCACCCATCGCCATCAGTTCATCTAAAATACCGGTATTATTTGCTGCAAGTTCTTCTGCAGTATATCCGTTATAAGTGGCATTCGCATCACTGCCACATCCAATGACTCCTACAACAAGCAGGCACAGACTGACGATCAGTAATAATTTTTTCTTCATCTTCGTCATAATCGTCACCTTTCTTATTTTGCACCATGTTTCTTATAAGGCTGATCTACATTTTTTGTGAAGAGCATCTCGAATGCTGCCACTAAATACTTTCTTGTATCTGCATAGTCTACGATACGATCTACATATCCGCGTCTTGCTGCAGATTTGATATCGCCCTGCAATGCATCATACTCTTTTGCTTTCTCTGCGATCACGTCTGCAGATGCATCTGCGTACATAATCTTCGCTGCAAGTGTCGCATCCATCATTCCAACCTTTGCATCCGGCCAAGCATAAACCAAGTCAGCGCCGAGTGCCTTTGAATTCATCAATGCATAAGCACTTCCGTAAGCCTTATCGGTAATTACATTTACCTTCGGTACAGTCGCATTCGCAAATGCATAGGTCATGCGTGCCATAGCCTTTGCAAGTCCTTTTTCAGCGCACATGCATGCCTTAAATCCGGTAACGTTTGTAAATGATACAACTGGAATTTCAAATGCATCACAGAATGCCAGGAAATCAGCCGCCTTATTACAGCCTTTTACTGTCAGACTGGATTCAAAAGACTCTACCTTTTCACCATCCTTGTACAGCTCTGTCGCATTTGCAACTGCGCCGATGGTCATTCCGTTCAAACGAATAAATCCGGTCACCATTTCTTTTGCATAAGCAGCCTTTGTCTCTACAAATACATGACCGTCTGAAATCTCGCTGAGCACATATCTGGGATCACCCTTCATGGTATCAAGGCTTGCGCAAGCACGATTCAAATCGTCTGCACACGCATCAGCCACACCAGCCTGTGCATTATTTCCGGGAAGCAGGCTCACAAGCTCACGAATCTGTGCACAAATCTCTGCCGCACTGCCTACTGCATCTACGGTTCCTGCGTCTTCGCTCTGGAATACTGCAGATGAGTTATCGCACTGTGCTGCACCGGGAATTGCATTCGGAGAATTCACAAAAATCTTTGCCTTTTTTGCCTCTGCAAATGTAAAATCTGAAAGAGCGGGTACGATTGACATACCGCCGCCACAGGTTCCGAATACTGCTGTAATCTGAGGAACCACACCGGATGCTGCCACCTGTTTTGCATATAAAGTGCCCATTGCCTCTAATGCGTCTACTGATTCCTGCAGTCTCATTCCTGCACAATCAATCAGACAAATAATCGGTGCACCCATTTTGATTGCCATATCATAAAGATTTGCAATCTTCTTTGCGTGCATCTCTCCAATGGTACCACCGAGTACACCTGCATCCTGACTGTAAACAAACACCAGATTTCCATCAATCAGTCCGTGTCCTGTAACAACACCGTCTGAAGGAGTGTCAGTGTTTGACAAATCAAAATCGGTGCTTCTTGCAGTAACAAGTGAGCCGATTTCCATAAAACTGTTTTCGTCGACTAATCCGGCGATGCGCTGCATAGCCAAATTATCATTACCATTACTCATTCTTTCTACCTCCGTATATATTTTCGTGCTTAATTTTTAGAAAGCAAAAATTCCGCTATTCTGATTATATTAGTTTTGCAAATCTTTTTCAATACCTGTTTGGTAAATTTTTAACAAGTTAGTAAAATATTTTTTTAACTAAATATCTCAGACAAAATAAATAATTTTTTTCTTCTACACCAGTATTTGCAAGCACCTCTGTTTTCTGCAATAATACCCGCTTATTATCCGCCTGCTCCAGATAGTAAGATACACTTCCATAGTTTTGTCCCGCTATAACAGGCGCCTTTGTTGCAAGCTCTAATTGCTCTTCCCAAACAATCTGCTCATCTTTTCGCAATATAACACCTATCGGTTCCATCGGTTCTTCCGAAAATGTCACAACCGGAACTACATATGGATTTCCATCAGGTGATGCCCCGTTTGGCAGACCGCACTCCCACTGTCCCGGTGTACGTGTAAAAATCTCATATGAATAATTTTCCAAGCCATACGAAAACAGCGTTTTGCAATCCTTCCATTTATATGTTTTGTTTCCCGGCCATCCGCAGCCTAACAATGCTACGATAAAAGTACAACCATCTCGTTCCAACGCTCCGACATAGCAATAACCTGCATCCGAAGTAAAACCTGTTTTTCCGGATAACACGCCTTCCATCATATGTAAGAATGCATTGTGATTTTGACATGTAAAGTGACGCGTCTTTTCAACATCTGTAAAAGTATGGGATTCTGTGCGGGTGATTTTCAAAAACTGTTCGCTTTGCGGTGAACGTTTGATACAATATGCCATGATTTTTGCCAGTTCCTCTGCCGTTGTTCCGTGAAATCCCTCTTCATCTTCCGCATCCAATCCATTCGGAGTAATAAAATAAGACTGCACACAGCCTATCTCCTTTGCTTTATCATTCATAAGCGCAGCAAATCCTTCGACACTTCCTCCGACATGCTCCGCAATCGCTACTGCGACATCATTATGCGATTCCAACATGAGTGAATAGCACAAATCTTCCAGTCGATACCGTTCTCCTTCTTTAATATTAAGCTGTACATCCGGTTGTCTGGCTGCCCGCGCAGATACCGTCACGATATCTGAAAAATCTCCATTCTCCAATGTAACAATCAATGTCAATATTTTTGTTGTGCTTGCATTTGCACGCTTGACATCTCCCTCTTTTTGAAATAGTACGCGTCCATTTTCTGCATCCAGCAGACAAGCAGACAACGCATATAATTGCCCCGGTTCTTCCACTGCATCTTCTGCGTATACCGGCAAACCAAAACTTCCGGTCAATAATAACAGGCTACAAACAAATACGACGATTTTTTGCAGGTATCGTTGCTGTTTATGACTATTTTTTTCAAAGCTTCTCTGTCCTTTCCTTTCAAATATCATACGCAAACACCGTCTCTTTTCATTGTCTTTTTACCATACTATACAAAAAGCTGTCATTTCATACAAATATTTGATTGTATCGCTGTAAAAATGTGATATAATTTTTTTAAGATTCATTTATATCTTTTACAATTTTTTACGAGGTGAACAAACATGAAACTACTCGAAGATAAAATCCGTACAGACGGAGTCGCTGTCAATGAAAACATATTGAAAGTAGACAGTTTTATCAACCATCAGGTCGATCCGTCACTGATGCTTGCCATTGGTGAAGAATTTGCAGCTCACTTTAAGAATCATGGTATAACAAAAGTCGCTACGATTGAGAGTTCCGGTATTGCACCTGCACTCACATGTGCTATGACACTTGGAGTGCCTATGATTATTTTAAAAAAGCAACCCTCAAAAACATTAAACAGCGATTTGTACCAGACAATCGTTACTTCCTACACAAAAGGAACCAGCTACGAATTGACACTCTCCAGCAAATACATATCTTCGGATGATCATGTTTTGATTATTGACGATTTCCTTGCAAACGGAGAAGCTGCAACAGGTGCACTCCGTTTAATCCGTAAAGCACATGCCACCATCGCCGGTATCGGTATTGTCATCGAAAAATCTTTTCAGCCCGGACGCGAAAAGCTTATCTCGCAAGGTATCGAAGTTTTTTCTTTAGCCCGCATCAAAAAATTGGATGTCGGAACAATTGAATTTATGGATGAAGAATAGTTAAAAATAACAAAAAAGGATTTATGCAAGTTTCGTTGCATAAATCCTTTTTTAATTTGGCATATAAATATAGTTTACACGCTGTACACTGCTTATATTTCCATATTCATCCACAAGAATCACTGACAATACATTATTACCTTCCGGCATCGCGATACTTCCTTTATATTTTCTCGACGAAGTCGTAGGCGTTGTACCATTCCATGTATAGTAGGCAGTGCATCCATCCGGCACTTGTATATAAATCGTCTGCGGCACCGGATATTCTCCGCTGTCAGGAGAAACCTGCGGCATACCAAGCGGCTGATACTGTTCTACCGAAACATGTTCTGACACGATTCGGCTAAAATATCCGTCTTCATTGCAGGCAACCGCTTTTATCGTATAGACTCCCGACTCCATCCGAATCGGTGCATAGTACAAAATACCATTCGATATCGGTGACGAGTCATCCAATGTATAATATATATTCAATCCTTCCTGCGCCACAATTGTCAACATATCTTGTGTATTTATCGGTTCTTGCGGAAGTTCAATCGTCGGAGCATCCACTGCATAGCTTTCAAACAGTCGTTTCTGTTCACTGCTCTCACAAGTCTCCTGCAACCTATAAAATGATTCAAAATCATTTTCTTGAATGTAAATCCAAATAAGTTCCCGACAGGCATAGATATCATCCCTGTCCAATGCAAGAATCTGCTGTAAGGTCTGTGTCTGTTTCGCGGTCAATCCCTGCCTCTCATACAACCATGCCTTCCAAAACAACGCATCTTTCTCCGCCTCGTGCTTCTTCGAATAAGATTCCACCGCATGTAATGCCATCGCTTCATCATTTGCCGCCAAATGTCCGGCTACTTCCAACTGCATCGGTTTTTGAACCTTCTGCTCATATTCCTGCAAATACGAACGCACATAAAATGCACTTGCAATCATAAACAAGCATGCGAAAAAAACAAAGAACAGCATACTGAGCAAGCGTTTCTTTTGTCTGCTCAAATCGGTTGTATTTATCGTTGGAGAAATGTGCTGAAGCAATTCCGGATTGCGAAAATCCCGGAAGAATTCTTCTTCAAGCACATGTTCTGCCGACACAATCTGAACTTCTGCACCGCAACAGGAACAATATAAATTACCTGCTTTTATTTCTGCGTTGCACGTCGAACATTTCATGTTTACGCCTCACCGGTCATTGCCTGTACACAATTATTCATCAGCATCGCAATTGTCATCGGACCTACGCCACCCGGAACCGGTGTAATCGCACGCGCAATCGGTTCTACCTGTTCAAAGTCAACATCTCCGCACAGCTTTCCGTTTTCTTGTCTATGGATACCTACGTCAATGACTACCGCACCTTCTTTGACATAATCAGCCGTAATCATTTTCGGTTTTCCTACCGCCACGATCAAAATGTCTGCCTGTTTGCACACAGCCTGCAAGTCACTTGTGCGTGAATGGCAAATCGTCACAGTCGCATGCTCTTTCAACATAAGTAAACTCATCGGTTTTCCTACGATATTACTTCTGCCTACCACGACACAATGCTTTCCTGCAATTTCTATACCGGAACGTTTCAAAAGCTGTATCACACCAGCCGGTGTACATGAAACAAAACCTTTCTGTCCGACCACAAGTGCTCCTACATTTTGTGTATGGAAACCATCAACGTCTTTTTCGGGTGCAATCGCACGAATAATCTTATTTTCGTCCATATGTGCAGGCACCGGAAGCTGACACAGAATTCCGTTAATCTTCGGATCATTATTCAAGCGTTCAATCAAGTCCAGCAGTTCCTGCTCCGATGTGCTTTCTGCAAGCTCATAGCTCTCTGAACGAATACCGATATATTCACATGCTTTCTTTTTGTTATTCACATACACCGAAGATGCCGGGTCTTCTCCCACCTGAATCACTGCCATCGCACCCTCGATTCCCTGTGCTTTTAAGGCTGCGACCTTCTCTTTTAATTCGTCTTTGATTTCTTTTGATATCTGCTTTCCGTCAATTAACTGTGCCATTTGTCTCCTCCTAAATAATCTTCTTGTTTTTATTCTTCATTTATCTGCTGTTTAAAATGAACCATCCTCCAGCAACGCTTCAAATGTCTCAGTATTCATCATAATCTGACGCGGTTTTGTACCCTCTTCCGGTCCGACAACACCGGCTTCCTCAAGCTGATCCATAATACGCGCCGCACGATTAAATCCAATTTTAAAATACCGCTGCAGCATACCAATCGATGCTTTGTCCTTGTCCATCAATAACTTCGCTGCATCGACAAAATACGCATCTCTTCCTCCCGATGCATATGCATTGCCACCGGCAGATGCACTTGCAGTCGATCCGGAAGCTTCTGATATTCTGCTCATTTTTTCTTCAATACTATTATCATAAGAAGCTTGTCCGTAACTGTCTTTTATGAAAGCAACGACATCAGATACTTCCTGATCTGACACAAACGCGCCCTGCACACGCAAAGGCTTATTCAAACCTTGCGGATAGTACAGACAATCGCCCTTTCCGAGCAATTTTTCTGCACCGACCATATCCAGAATCGTACGCGAATCCACACCTGATGTAACAGAAAATGCAATTCTGCTTGGCATATTCGCCTTAATCAAACCGGTAATAACGTTGACAGACGGGCGCTGTGTTGCGATAATCAAATGAATACCACACGCTCGCGCCAACTGCGCCAGTCGGCAAATCGCATCTTCCACGTCTCCCGGCGCTACCATCATCAAATCCGCAAGCTCATCAACAATAATGACAATCTGTGGCAGTTTTTTCGGCTTGTCCGGGTCATCGATGTCAGATATCTGCTCGACTTTCGCATTATATCCCTTTAAATCACGCACACCATATGTCGCAAATTTCTGATAACGTTCTGTCATCTCTGCTACTGCCCAGTTTAATGCTCCCGCTGCTTTTTTTGGATCTGTCACAACCGGAATAAACAAATGCGGTATTCCGTTATACACAGACAACTCCACGACCTTCGGGTCAATCAATATCAGCTTCACATCCTCCGGATCTGCACGATACAACAACGACATAATAATCGTGTTGATACATACGGATTTACCGGAACCGGTCGCACCGGCGATTAAAAGATGCGGCATCTTTGCAATATCTGCCATGATTACTTCGCCACCGATGTCTCGTCCGGCAGCAAAAGCAATCGACGATGTATGCTGTGAAAATTCATCCGATTCAATGAGATCTCGGAACATTACCGGTGTCGTCTCTTTATTCGGTACCTCGATACCTATCGCCGCTTTTCCCGGAATCGGTGCTTCCATACGGATATCTGCCGCTGCAAGATTCAGCTTGATATCATCTGTAAGATTTACAATTTTGCTAACCTTCACACCCATCTCCGGCTGAATCTCATATCTCGTAACCGTCGGACCGCAGCTTACATTTAATATCGTGACATTGACGCCAAAATTCTTTAATGTCTGCTGTAATTTAAGTGCCGTCTGTTGCAAATGCTGCTTGCTGTCACCCTGTCTGCGCGAATCACCTTTTTTCAACAAATCAATCGGCGGGAAGACATAGGTACGTTTTACTTCCTGACGCGCTGCTTCTGCCGCGATTTCTGCCTGAATATCTGTTTCAGTTTCCGATTCTGCTACAGATACTTTTTGCTCCGTTTTTGGCTCAAACGAAGTCATTTTTTTCGTTTCTGTATTTGTCGGTGCAGATGTCACATGCGCCACATGTTCTTGCGGTGCAAACGATTCTGCCTCCGAAATCATCGGTTCCATCGCCACATCTTGAACTTCATTGGCCTCATATAACGGTTCTTCTGCCATTTCTTCTACCGGTGCTTCTACCTCTTGCATGGTCTGGGCTACAATCAATTGCTCCAAATCTTTTGGTAAATCCGGTTCCTGTACAACCGTTTCTTCCTCGATTCCTTCCGCATCCGCTTCAGCCTCTTCTGCTTGCGCAAACAAGCTTTGTAACTCCGGCGAAAAAATGGGCATTTCTGTCTCAAGCGCCGCATCCTCCGACACCTCTGCCACCGGTTCTTCCAACGGCTTCAAGCTCACTTGATGCTTTTGTATCACTTCCGGCTCTATTCCGTGCATCTGTCCAAAATCCGGTGTCACATGTTCCAAAACAGTTTCCTGTAATACAGGCTCTGCATTTACATGTCCTGTCACCGGAATCTGTTCCGGCAGTTTCTGATAACTGTCAAACGTAATCTCTGTCAAAGCATCCGACGGTATGTATACATTCTTTTCATCTACCAGCTTTGTATCCGCAGACACGCCGGATATCTTTCTTTCCATTCTGCGAATTTCACGTTCTTCACGACGCTGCTCCTGAATCTCACGCAACCGTTCGTTTCCTTCTTTCGCAGACTCATAAACGCACTTTCCGCCTTTTTGAACATGCTTCCATGCAGAACGCTCTGTCACGACAACCATCGTAATAATCAACACGATAAAATCAATTACAAATGCACTGACTCTTCCAAAATTCGGACAAATCAGCCATGAAAACACGCCTCCGATAAATCCGCCACCATTGCGCTCGCTCATTCCATGCAGATACGACGCAACCGGAGAATAATCGCGTTTCACACCGGAAAGCAGCTCCAAAAAGAAGCACAAAAAACACACAAAAAGAATCGCAGCAATCACTTTGATCACCGCAATTTTATTCTTTCCGTTTGACATAATAAACACAGTACCTATAAACAATAAAATCGGGAATATATATGCCAGCAAGCCGAACACGCCGAAGAAAAAGCTACTCAGCAAATCACCGACCTTTCCTCCGATTCCAAAATTGCTGACAAACAAAACAACGGAAACTGCCAGCATGACCCATAAAATCACTTCCTGATAAATATTATTTTTCTCTGCTACAACTGCTTTTGAGCCGGTTTTCTTCGTCGTAGTCTTTGCAGAGCTACTACGGCTACTATTCTTCTTTTTTTGACCGGACATATTACGTTTCCTCCACTCACTACATCGGGAACAGACTCAATCCCTATACCCTATAAAAATAAACACCTACGGAAATTGCACCTACGATAAAACAATAAATAGAAAAGACCGTAAATTTTTTCTGACGGACAACATACAACATTGCCTTTATACATATGTAGCCAACCACTGCAGCTACCAGCATACCTACCAGATAATATATGATTTCCTCACTCTTTAACGGTGTATTCATCACATCTGACAACTCTAATACCAAAGAACCTAAAATCGCCGGAATCGACATAATAAACGAATACTTCACGGCAAATTTACGATTAAAGCCACTCAACAGACAAGCTGTAATCGTCGTTCCGGAGCGCGACAAGCCGGGTAACGTCGCAATTCCCTGCGCGATACCGATAATAAATGCATTGGAATACGTTACCTGCTTTGGCAATTTTTCTCCTTCTTTGCAACGATCTGCAATAAAAAGCAAAATCGCTGTCGTCATCAAACAGATACCGGGAACCAGCAAAATCTTTGTAGACATTTCAATCAAATCTGCACCAAGTACTCCGATAATACCGGTCGGTATCGTCGACATAATAACTAACATTACAAATTTACGATATCCGTTGCAAATCACACGATGATAGCCACCTTTTTTATGGTTTGCAAGATTTTGGAAAAAGATAGCAATATTTCTGCATGTATCCGCAATAATCGCACACCCTTCTACGATCATTTTCCAAATATCTTTATAGTATACTGCAAAAACAGCCAGCAATGTTCCCAGATGTAAAATAACATCAAACAACAATCCCACATCATCTATATCAAAAAATATCTTGAATAATGCCAGATGTCCGGAACTGCTGACCGGTAAAAATTCGGTCACGCCTTGGACGATTCCCATCAGAATTGCTTCCAGTAATGACATTTGTTTCCTCCTTTAAATCATGAAATAGCCATATTCTTTATAATATTAGCACATTTAGAAAAAAATGTCATCACAAAGTTCATTTCATACTATATTTTGTGTTTCTCTTCATCTATCATCGCGTGTATTTTTGTTAATGCCGGATGAAGTCCACCAATTTCATTGATGAGTCCTTCTTCTACCGCCTGTGCACCTACTAATACAGTTCCTAAATCCTTTGACAGCATTCCTGTATTCAACATCAATTCTTCAATACGCTTCTGCGAAATTCCACTGTGCCCGGATACAAATCCGGTAATTCGATCCTGTATCTGTTGAAAATAATCGTAGGTCTGCGGTGCACCGATTGTCAAACCATTCAGCCGAACCGGATGTATCACCATCGTCCCGCTCGGCACAATAAATGAATAATCAGTCGATACTGCCAACGGTACTCCAATCGAATGACTTCCGCCCAATACAAGCGATACACTCGGCTTTGACATTGACGCAATCATTTCTGCAATCGCAAGTCCTGATTCCACGTCACCTCCCATCGTATTCAACAACAATAACAAGCCATCTATATCTGGGTCTTCTTCTATTTCAGCCAAGCGAGGTAAAACATGCTCATATTTCGTTGTTTTACTCGTACTGGGCAGTACATCATGCCCTTCCACTTCGCCAATAATCGTCATCAAATGAATGCGATGACGCCGAATCGGATCGTCCAGTTTCACACTTCCGTATTCAATCAGCTCATCTTCTGTTGTTTTCATCACATCATCATTTTCTACATCTGTAGAGCTATTTTTGCTGCTTAATTGATTCATCCCTGCTCCTTCTTTACTCGTTTGATTTTCTATACCAATACAGAAAGTATTCCACGATTTTCAAAACTTATGTAACTCTTTTATTTTGCACGCATTAGCTGCGCATCTGTACACCAAAAACGAGCTACCGCAGTAGCCCGTTTTTCTATCATTTCATATGTTATCAGATTTTTTATTATCCAATCAGATAGTTATACAGATTTTCATATTTATACTTTGATGAATTCCAAGAATAATCGTTCGCCATACCTCGGTCAATCATCTTATTCCAGTCTTTCTTAAAGTCAAAGTAAATATGTTTTGCATAATTGATAATTCCCAGCATCTCTTCCCCGTTGTAATTGGTAAATGAGAATCCGTCTCCTGTGTGTTCATATTCGTTGTACGGCTCTACCGTATCACGCAAACCACCGGTCGCACGTACAATCGGCACAGTTCCGTAACGGAAAGAAATCAACTGTGTCAGTCCGCACGGCTCAAAGCGTGACGGCATCAGGAACGCATCCGCAGCCGCATACAGCTTGTGTGCCAAGTCATCGCTGTAGCAAATATTTGCTGAAATACGATCACCATATTTCCATACATAATGGCGGAACATATTCTCATACTGCGGGTCACCGGTACCGATGACTACTAACTGTGTATAGTCATCTACGATTCGGTCTATCACATAGTTAATCAAATCCAGACCCTTCTGATCGGTCAGACGTGAAATCAAACCAATCATAAACTTCTTCTTATCTACTGCAAGACCTAATTCCTGCTGTAATTTTTCTTTGTTTGATGCTTTCTTTTTGCGGAATGTATCAGCATCATAATTCACATAAATCTTCGGGTCAGTTGCCGGATTATATACATCATAATCAATGCCGTTTACGATTCCCTGCATATCAAAATGACGTGCGCGCAACAGTCCATCTAATCCTTCTCCGTAATACGGTGTCTGAATCTCATTTGCATAAGTATCACTAACCGTTGTCACATAGTCTGCATATACCAGACCACCCTTTAACATATTTGCATCATCATTGAATTCCAATTTGTCCGGCGTAAACAAATCTGCTGAAAATCCGGTCAATCCCATCATCGTCTTTTTATCCCATACACCCTGGAATTTCAAATTATGAATCGTCATGATGGATTTCATTCCCCAGTAGAACATATCTGCCTGAAATTCTGTTTTCAGATATACCGGAATAAAACCGGTCTGCCAGTCATGGCAGTGAATAATATTCGGCTGGAAATTAATCACCTTGAGCATAGACAAAACTGCTTTATCGAAAAATACAAATTTCTCAATATCATAGCGAATGTCTCCATACGGAACGGTACAATTAAAGTACTCCTGATTGTCGATAAAGTAATACTTAATTCCGTCCATCTCTAATTTGAAGATTCCGACATACTTGTTCGGAACATAAGAACCTGTTCCCATATAAAAATGTGTAATATATTCGCACTGATTACGGAAGTGCTCCGGAATACAGCTATAGAACGGTAACACAACACGAATATCCCAATATTCTTTATTAAACTCTTTCGGTAATGCACCACAAACATCTGCTAATCCGCCGGTCTTAATAAACGGTACACACTCTGATGCAGCAAACAAAACTTTATTCATATGATTTCCCTCCGATTTTAAATTATATTTTAGTGAAAGTATAACTCCTTCAAATCATATACCATATCACGGTACAACTCCACACAAGCTTCTTTTTGATCTGTTTCAATCAAATGAATGCAGGGTGAAAGATACTGTTTCCAAATGCCTTCATAAATCTCAGCAACATTTTCACGCTGCCCTATGTGTTTTACAATCGACGGTGCAACATCATAATACTCGTGCACCAGAGCTTCTCCATCCGGACGCTGCAATAAGTAGTCATCCCGGAAAGAGCGAAACAGCGACAGTTCATAGCAATCATCCGCCTTATTTTGATAATCACATACGGCTGTCGTGATATAGCAAAACCGATATTTAAATCCTGCATTGATTTCTTTTGCTGTCGCAAATTTTAAATCTGTTTTCGGAAAATGCTGTTTCCATGTCGAAGTCAGCACTTCAATCCATGCCTTACCCGACTTTTCATTCGTCTCAAGCAATGCCGGAAATACATATACCACCATTGACAGATTGTAGTCCATCTGCAGCTCGTCTTTTTTACGACCACGCAAAGACTTTAAATCTTCGTCTACTCGTGCGACCATCGGTTCTGCCACCCGCTGCATGAGCGGCACCGGCTCTGAGGATGCTAGATAAAACTGTTCCAGAAGCGCCAGATTTTTGGCATTCTCAAATATGTATTTCTTAAAAAACTCCATATAAATCGCTTTTTTGAAAAACTGCATCGGATTTTC
>JAGAOE010000141.1 GCA_017623885.1 Eubacterium sp.
AATTTGCTTCTTAATCTGTCTGATTTTGCAGGTCATAAAGATATCAAAGGTGGGTGTAACCCCAAAAAATCATAAGGACAAAAGAAAAAAGCCTTGAATTTTCAAGGCTTTTTATTAAAAGGTTAATGCGGAAGATGGGACTTGAACCCACACGACTGCGATAGCCACAAGATCCTTAGTCTTGCTCGTCTGCCAATTCCGACACTTCCGCGCGTCTGACGACTGTTCTATAGTAGCAAATACTTCGATAAATGTCAAGGAAAAAATGAAAAAAGTTTTTTCGAAAAAAACGAAATTTATAGTTGACAATGAGAAGGAAAAAAGGTAGAATAGCTTTTGTCAGTTCGACATGCAGAAGTGGCGGAATTGGCAGACGCGCAGGCTTCAGGTGCCTGTGGTAGCAATATCGTGTGGGTTCAAGTCCCATCTTCTGCATTGGAAGAGGAAGTCACATTGACTTCCTTTTTTTCATTTCATAGGAAAGACCTTGTCGCAATAAAGTGTGAAAGTGACGAGCTTTCCTATGAAATAAAAAACGCTCCGCGAGGATCGCACTGCGGCGGAAAAGAAGTATGTCGCTTGTCGCGACCCGCCGCAGGCGGAGAATCTCGCAAGCGAGATTCTTTGTTCTTTGATAGGAAATTCCTATCAAATAAAAGCACTTCGTGCACAGATGCGCAGCTAACGCGCGCGGAACAAAAGTTGTGCTGAAGAAGGAGTTTGTAGACGTGGAGTGTGCAAAGCACACGGTTGTTCTTTCATGAGTTAGGAAAATTTGCATTGTTTATAGGGGATAAAATATAAAGGGGTAAATGACGATGAAATATCGTGAGAATCAAAAAAATGGAGATCAGCTATCCATACTGGGTTATGGATGTCTTCGCTTTAGCAAAAAAGGAAATGCCATTGATCAGGAAAAAGCAGAAAAAGAGATGGCGCTCGCAGTAGAGCAGGGTGTCAATTATTTTGATACTGCATACACATACAATGGCAGTGAAGTATGTCTGGGAAAATTTCTTGCAAAGTACGGCTATCGTGAGCGTGTGAAAATAGCTACGAAGCTGCCGCACTATTATATAAAGAAATTAGAGGACATGGAGCGTTACTTTGCGGAGGAGCTGGAACGTTTGCAGACAGATTATATAGATTATTATCTGATGCACATGCTCAATGACCCTGCGACATGGGAACGTCTGAGTGCGTTAGGCATACAAGAGTGGATTAAAAAGAAGAAAGAAGCAGGAATCATTCGCAATATTGGATTTTCTTTTCACGGCGGCAGTGTAAAGTTTAAAGAATTGATTGATGCGTATGACTGGGATTTTTGTCAGATACAGTACAATTATATGGACGAATATACGCAGGCAGGAATCGAGGGATTGAATTATGCTCATGAAAAAGGAATCCCGGTGATTATTATGGAACCGTTGCGAGGCGGCAGACTCGTGAACCAATTACCGGATGAGGCAAAGCGCGAGTTTGCGGCGGCAAATGCTGCGCGTACACCGGCAGAATGGGGATTGCGCTGGATTTGGAATCACGAGCAGGTGAATGTGATTTTGTCAGGTATGAATGACATTGAGCAGGTGAAAGAAAACTGTAGAATTGCTTCCGAAGCACAGGCAAATGAAATGACGGAAGCAGACCTGCAGGTGTTTGAGCGAGTGAAGAATGCGATTAACAAGAGTGTAAAGGTAGGCTGCACAGGATGCGGATATTGTATGCCGTGTCCGCAGGGGGTAGATATACCGACATGCTTTCAGGCATACAATCGCAGCTATACAGATAGCTGGTTTGGCGGTATGATGGCGTATTTTATGTGTACGACCTTGCGACAGGATAAAACAATTGCATCAAAATGTGTCGGATGTGGAAAGTGTGAAACACATTGTCCGCAGCAGATTCCGATTCGTGAGCAGCTAAAAAATGTGAAGCGTAGAATGGAAAATCCGGCTTTCCAAGTGGCGCGTGTAGTGGCAGACAAATTTTATAAGTATTGAGAGACAGGTGTCAGAAATCTTTTACAAAAGGTTTTTGACACCTTTTGCGTTAAAGTGTAAACATTTCTCATATGTTTTTGCTGAAACTGTCTGATTCTGAAAAGTTAGAAATTTTTTATCACATGAAAAAAGGAAAATTGTCAAAAATGCGTAATATATAAAATAAGAGTAACTATTTGGCTCTGAAGAGTTACAAACAGGAGCATAAATTTGATGTTGGTTTTTCTGAAGGAAAGGAATACAACATATGACAATACGTGAAGAATTGGAACGTCGTCAGCATACGATGCTGAGTCCGTATGCATGCATGGATGAGAATACGAGAGGAAGAGAGCGCGAGGAACCGCAGTGTGATATCCGTCCGGTATTTCAGCGTGATCGGGATCGTATCCTGCATAGTAAGGCGTTTCGTCGTTTGAAAAATAAAACACAGGTATTTTTGACACCAAAAGGAGACCATTATCGCACGCGCTTGTCGCATACATTGGAAGTGTCCCAAAATGCGAGAACCATCGCGAAAGCACTTCGTCTGAATGAGGATTTGGTAGAGGCGATTGCATTGGGGCATGATTTGGGACATACACCGTTTGGACATGCCGGTGAACATGTGCTGGATGAGCTGTGTGAAGGTGGATTTTCACATAATGAACAGAGTGTGCGTGTCGTAGAGCGTTTGGAAAAAGGCGGCGAAGGACTGAATCTGACATGGGAAGTGCGGGATGGTATTCGCAATCATCAGACTGCGCTGATGCCATCTACGTTAGAAGGTCGTATCGTTCGCTTGTCTGATAAAATCGCGTATATCAATCACGATATCGATGATGCGATTCGAGGAAAAATCATGGTCGAAGAAGATATTCCGAAAGAATATCGAGAGGTGTTGGGAAACTCTACAAAGGAGCGATTGGATACGCTCGTACATAATATTATTATCAACAGTATGGACAAAAATGATATTTGCATGTCACCGGAAGTCGCGAAGGCGATGACAGGACTTCGTCAATTTATGTTTGACAATCTGTATCGGGGTTCTGCAGCGAAAGTGGAGGAGGCAAAAGCGAAAGAGCTGTTGCGGAAATTATTCTATTTCTATATGGAACAGCCACAGCTAATGCCGGAACAGTTTACGCGAATGATTGATGCCGGTACGCATCAGGATCGGGTCGTATGTGATTATATTGCAGGTATGACCGATCAGTATGCAATTGCAAAATTCAATGAATATTTTGTTCCGTTGGCTTGGCAGGTGAATTGAGATGCCTTTTTATTCAGATGAAATAGTAGAAGAGGTGCGTTCCAGAACCGATATCGTGGATGTCATCTCTCAATATGTAAAACTGCATAAACGGGGAAGTAATTATGTAGGGCTGTGCCCTTTCCACAACGAAAAGACGGGGTCGTTTTCTGTATCGGCAGGGAAACAGATGTATTACTGTTTTGGATGCGGGGCAGGAGGAAATGTGATTACATTTTTGATGAATTATGAGAATGCCACATTTCCGGAAGTCTTACAGGAGCTGGCGCAGCGAGCCGGAATCGAGCTTCCGACGCAGGAGTATGACAAAGAACAAAAGCAGCGCGCGGACAAGCGCAGTCGGCTTTTGGATATACAAAAGGATGCGGCGAAATATTATTACGCACTGCTTCGAAATCAGCGAGGCAAACAGGCGTATGAGTATTTCAAAAAAAGAGCATTGTCAGAGGAGACGATGCGAAAATTCGGATTGGGTTATTCTGATAAATACAGCGATGATTTGTATCGTTATCTAAAGAGCAAGGGATATGAGGATGCGATACTCAAGGAATCCGGTCTGGTGACGTTTGATGAGAAGCGCGGCGGACATGATAAGTTTTGGAATCGTGCGATGTTTCCGATTATGGATGTGCGTGGAAAAGTCATCGGTTTTGGTGGGCGCGTCATGGGAGAAGGAGAACCGAAATATTTGAATTCTCCGGAGACGATGATTTTTGATAAGTCAAGAAACTTGTATGCACTGAATATTGCACGAATGACGAAGAAGCCCCAACTGTTGTTGTGTGAAGGCTATATGGATGTGATTGCACTACATCAGGCAGGCTTTGACAATGCGGTCGCATCACTGGGAACGGCGTTTACGACCGGGCATGCGAGTCTGCTAAAGCGCTATACAAAAGAGGTATATCTGACCTTTGACAGTGACGGAGCGGGCATCAAAGCGGCGTTGCGAGCCATTCCGATATTAAAAGAAGTCGGTCTGACGGCAAAGGTGATTCATATGGAGCCGTACAAAGACCCGGATGAGTTTATCAAAGCGTTGGGGGCGGCAGAATTCCAAAAGCGAATAGATGAGGCAGAAAACAGCTTCTTCTTTGAACTGCGTGTACTGGAACAAAATTATGACATGCGAGACCCGGAGAGTAAGACTGCTTTTTACAATGAAGTCGCGCGTCGTTTGCTTGGTTTTTCAGAAGAACTGGAGCGTGAGACGTATATCACTGCGACAGCAGAGCATTATCATATTGCATTTGAACAATTGCGAAAGCTGGTCAATACATTGGGAGCGCGCGGGCTGGGCGCACAGACGGTGATACCGGAGCAACAGCCTAAATCCGGAATGAATCACAAGAATAAGCGCGAAAATGGCAGCCTGCAGGCACAGAAGCTGCTGCTCACATGGCTGACCGATCGCCCGCAATTGTACACAAAGATCAAAAGCGAGATTTCGCCGGATGATTTTTCAGAACCGTTGTACCAAAAAGTAGCAGCGATGTTGTATGAGCAGTACGAGCAGGGAAATGCGAATCCGGCACAGATTATCAGCAAGTTTTCGGATGATGAGGAACAGCGGACGGTAGCGAGCCTGTTTCATGCGCGATTGCCTGAGGAGCTGGAGAGCGCGCAGGATCAGGAAAAAGCGTTGCAGGATGTGCTTCAGCGCATTCGAAGGGATAGTCTGGGAGCAAAAAAAGCGCAGATTGATGCGACCAATTTGGAAGAAATGCAGCGCTTTATCGATGCGGCGAAGGCGAGTAAAGGATAAAGAAATACGTAACTGTCCTGAACTGAACAGTTACGAAAATATCTAAATATGTGGTTTTTTCGTGTTTTGCGCGGGATTACTACATAAAAAATAAAAAAACGGACATGATACGAATAATTACGTGTTGTTCGTAGCAAATGTTTACACAAGATATATATTAACCATGAGAGGATGGAAACAAGATGGAAAACAAGAAAACTACAAAAGCAAAAAACGAGAAAGACCGTGCTGAGACTACGGCGGCAGCAGAACAGTTTATGGCGAAGCTGGGAGAATTGTTGGAGACTGCAAAGAAAAAGAAAAATATGTTGGAGTATCAGGAGATTAGTGAGCACTTCAAGGATATGAATCTGAATGCAGAGCAGTTCGAAGAGATTTTGGAATTTATGGAGTCGAACAACATTGATGTACTCCGTATTTCGGATGATGACGACGATATTTTGCTGGATGACGAAGACGAAGTAGAAGTAGAGCAGATAGACTTGTCTGTGCCGGATGGCGTTAGCATCGAAGACCCGGTTCGTATGTATCTGAAAGAAATCGGAAAAGTGCCGCTTTTGTCTGCAGAAGAAGAAATCGAGCTTGCAAAGCGTATGGAGCTGGGAGATATGGAAGCAAAGAAGCGCTTGGCAGAGGCAAACCTGCGATTGGTAGTCAGTATCGCAAAACGATATGTCGGACGCGGAATGCTGTTTTTGGATTTGATACAGGAAGGAAATCTGGGTCTGATCAAGGCAGTTGAAAAGTTTGACTATCGAAAAGGTTATAAGTTTTCGACTTATGCGACATGGTGGATTCGTCAGGCGATTACACGTGCGATTGCAGATCAGGCGCGCACGATTCGTATTCCGGTGCATATGGTAGAGACGATAAACAAACTGATTCGTGTGTCGAGACAGTTATTGCAGGAGCTGGGCAGAGAACCGAGCCCGGAGGAAATCGCAGCAGAGATGAGCATGCCGGTCGAGCGTGTGCGTGAGATATTAAAGATTTCACAGGAGCCGGTTTCATTAGAAACACCCATTGGTGAGGAAGAAGATTCTCATTTGGGCGATTTCATTCAGGATGACAATGTACCGGTACCGGCAGATGCAGCGGCATTTACCTTGCTCAAAGAGCAGCTCGAAGAGGTGCTTGGCACATTGACAGAGCGTGAGAAAAAAGTATTGACACTTCGTTTCGGTTTAGAGGATGGTCGTGCCAGAACATTGGAGGAGGTAGGACGTGAATTTAACGTTACACGTGAGCGTATCCGTCAGATCGAAGCAAAGGCACTGCGCAAGCTGCGTCACCCCAGCCGTAGCAGAAAATTAAAGGATTATTTAGAGTAAGATGAATCGTTTATCAAATCGTTTAATGTCGATTGCGGCACAAGTCAAACCGGGAAAAGTTTTGGCTGATATCGGATGTGATCACGGATATTTGCCGATTTTGTTGGTGAAAAACGGGTGCATGTCGCGTGCCTTGGCAATGGATATTAACGAAGGACCACTGTTGCGTGCCAAGGAACACATCGTACAAGAGGCGCTGGGGGATTACATACAGACGAGACAGTCAAACGGAATGGAAAAACTGGCAGTCGGTGAGGCGGATGCGGTGATTATCGCCGGAATGGGCGGTAATCTCACGATTGACATTTTAACACGCGGAAAAGCAGTGGCTGAATGTCTGGAACAGTTGATTTTGGAGCCGCAGTCAGAGCTGGCAGCAGTCCGAAAATATTTGCGCGAAGTGAACTATTGCGTAGCGGCAGAAGACTTGGTTTTGGAAGACGGTAAATTTTATCCGATTTTACGGGTGTTACCAAAGCAGAAGTCCGATGCGGAGCTGTTTGCAAAAGAGAGCGGACTGGATATGAGGGTCATCGACGCGTATGGTCAGCATTTGCTGGCTATGCGTCATCCCGTTTTGCAGATGTATCTGGAAAAAGAGAGCCAACAGTGGCAGCAGATTTTGCAAGGCTTAGCGCAAAACGGCACAGACGAAGAGCGGATTCGTGCGAGACGTGAAGAATTATTAGAAAAGTTATCATATAATCAGGCTGCACAGGCATATATGAGAGATGAACGGAACTGTTCCGTATAGGGCAAGAACGATAATGTCTATGGGAGTTTTGTACCTGTCTGGATGGAAATAAGATAATAGGCAATTGCGAAACTCCTTGTTGCACATATTCGATAAAGAAAATTGGAGTTTCGCAAATACTTAAAATAAGAGTAACTGTTCAGAGCCACCTCGAAAATACTACGTATTTCCTCGGTGTGGCGTATCCGCCAAATAGTTTTATACAAAAACATACTCTGAAATGTAAACATTTCTCATATGTTTTTGATGAAACTGCTTGGCTCTGAACAGTTACAAATAAGAGGAATAAAAAAGAACAAAATGATATTGCAGGATATTATAGAAAAACTATGCAGGGTTGCACCGGAGGAATACGCGCAGGATTGGGACAATTGCGGTTTGTTGGCAGGTGACCGGGCGCAGGATATTACAAAAATCTATATAGCGCTGGATGCGGATGACGAGGCGATTGAGCAGGCAAAAAATGTGGGTGCACAGCTTTTGCTGACACACCATCCGTTGATTTTTTCTCCGCTGAAAAAAATAAATAAAGATTATTTTATCAGTGCGCGTATCGTGGAACTGTTGCATGCACATATGAACTTGTATGCGATGCATACGAATTTTGATGCAGCCGTGATGGGTACATTAGCCGCATCATATATTGATTTGCCGGTCGAGGGCGTGTTGGCAGATGCTTTTGTCGCAGATGAAAAAGAATATGGAATCGGTGTGGTAGGCAATTATGCGTCGCCGCAGACGTTGGAAGAGATTTGCAGGCGGGTAAAAGAAGCTTTCGGATTACAGGCGGTAAAATTGTTCGGAGACGCACAGACAGCAGTCAGCCGTATCGCGATTTGCCCCGGTTCCGGCAAAAGTACGATTAGCGATGCACTTCGTGCGGGGGCACAGGTGCTGCTCACCGGTGATATTGATCACCACAGCGGAATCGATGCGCTGGCACAGGGCTTGACGATTATTGATGCAGGACATTACGGAATAGAGCATATTTTTATCAGGTATATGGAATCATATTTAAAGACGCATTTGCAGGGGGTAGAAATATACGCAAAAGAGCGTCAGGAGCCGTTCATTTTTTTATAAAAATTAGATTGTCAAAAATGACATTTTAGAAAACGAACTGTCAAATTGCAAAAACATATACGCTTTGTGCGATGGACAGTGCCGAGTTTCGGAAAGGGCTTTTGACACCCTAATCTTGTGAAAATAAGACAGAAATGTAGATGGCGATAGAAGGGGGGATTTACATGAAAAAAATAACAATCAATGAAAACATGACCGTGTATGCGGATGATACCACTTATGAGCAGATTGCAAAGGAACATCAGGCGAATTATGCCAGACCGATTGTGTTGGTACTTATGAACGGTCGTCTGCGGGAGCTGAACAGAACGGTAGAAGAAGATGGAACGCTGACATTTGTAACAGCCGCAGAAAAATCCGGTGTAAAGGCATATCGACGCACGGTTATTTTGCTGATGCAAAAAGCATTGGATCTGATGTGCGGAGCGAAGGGCGTGGGAGTACGCGTGCTTCAGACGACCGGAAACGGACAGTATTGTGAGCTGACCGGAACCACGATGGACGTGACAGGCGAATTTTTGAGCGAACTAAAAGAAACGATGCAGAAACTGGCGCAGGACAATCTGCCAATTCGAAAAAGAAGCTATCCGATTCGCGAAGCAATTCGACTCTTCCACGAGAGAGGCATGACTGACAAGGAAAAGCTGTTTGGTTATCGCCGCAGCTCGCATGTGAATATTTATGAGTTAGACGGATATGTAGATTATTTTTACGGATACATGCTGCCGTCCACCGGCTATGTAGATGCGTTTGATTTGGTAGCATATGAAAATGGATTCGTATTGCTTTATCCCGATGCAAAGACCGGTGAAGTCACGCCGTATCGTTCTTCTGAAAAGCTGTTTGCGACACAGCGGAGCTGCAGTCGCTGGGGCGAGAAAATGGGCGTGAAAAATATCGGTGAATTAAACGAGATGATTGCCGCAGGACGTATACAGGATATTATTCTGATGCAGGAAGCACAGATGGAAGCGCGTATCGGTGATTTGGCAGAACAGATTGCAGAGGCAGGAAATAAAAAGTTTATCATGATCGCAGGCCCGTCCTCGTCCGGCAAGACGACGTTTTCACACCGTCTGTCGATTCATTTGTCTGCACGAGGAATGAAGCCGCATCCGATTCCACTGGACGATTATTATGTAGATCGTGAAAAGTGTCCGCGTGATGCTGACGGCAACTTTGATTTTGAATGTCTGGAATCCTTGGATGTCGAATTGTTCAACAAAGATATGTCAGCCTTACTTGCAGGAGAGCGTGTGGAGCTTCCGACGTTTAACTTTAAAACAGGTAAGAGAGAATATCGTGGAAAATATATGCAGCTCGGTGCGGATGATGTACTGGTAATCGAGGGAATTCACGGATTAAATGATAGATTGTCACATTCACTTCCGGGAGAGAGCAAGTTTAAGATTTATATTAGTGCATTGACACAGTTGGCGATTGATGAGCACAATGCATTGCCGACGACAGACGGAAGACTGATTCGTCGAATTGTGCGCGATGCCAGAACGAGAAATACGACTGCGCAGGAGACGATAGCGATGTGGGATTCTGTCCGCAGAGGAGAGGAAAACTATATTTTCCCGTTCCAGGAGCAGGCAGATTATATTTTCAACTCTGCATTGATTTATGAGCTGGCGGTGCTGAAAGTATATGCAGAGCCGCAGTTATTCCATATTCCGACAGATGCACCGGAATATGTAGAAGCCAAGCGTTTGCTGAAGTTTTTAGATTATTTCCTTGCGATTCCGAGTGAGAATATTCATCACAATTCACTCATTCGTGAGTTTATAGGCGGAAGCTGTTTTAATGTATAAAAGCGCTTGCAAATGAATTGAAAAAATGGCATAATAAACATTTGATTAAGCAGGACAAATGATCGCGGCTGCGAGTGTCGAAAGACCGCAGGTGAGGAAAGTCCGGGCTTCATAGGGCAGGATGCCGGATAACGTCCGGTGGAGGTGACTCCCAGGCTAGTGCAACAGAAATAAACCGCCACGAATTTCGTGGTAAGGGTGGAAAGGCAGTGTAAGAGACTACCGTGCGACTGGTAACAGCCGTAGCCATGTAAACCCCATTCGAAGCAAGACCAGAACGAAGCGATGACGTGGCCCGCCAGCTTCAGGTAGGTCGCTTGAGGCGTGTGGTAACATACGTCCTAGATAGATGATCATTCAACGACATAACCCGGCTTATCGTTCTGCTTAATCAATAAAAGTAAAAAAAGAATTTGCTATAGATTCTTAAAAAAGTATAAATTCTTTCGCAAAGCAATTGACGAAAGATAGGAAACGATTTAACATACTCCGTATAGAATCTGAACATGGAGGAAGAACGACTGCATGAGCACAGTCGTGAGAAAGCAGTATGAGATTTCGAGAAAAGATGCAGCAGTTTATGTATGGAAGATATGGGAATGATCAGTTGTCCAGAGTTTATCTGGGAATAACGCTCGTATGTTTAGTGTTATCCCTGTTTACACGCTGGACGCTTTTTTATATTGCAGGCATGGCGTTGCTGATTTACAGTTATTATCGGATGTTTTCGAAAAATATAACGAAAATGAGTGCGCAAAATCAGAAATATTTGAACTGGCGATACGGACTGGCTGTCAAAAGACAGAAAGCCAGAATGCATATGGAGCAGCGAAAGACACATCGCTTTTACAGATGTCCGCAGTGCGCACAGAAGGTACGTGTGCCGCGCGGCAGGGGAAAGATTTGTATTACCTGCCCTAAATGTAAATTGGATTTTATTCGGAGGAGCTAATTATAGCGTGTGAGAGCATATGTTTGGATATATTCATGCGAATACAAAAGAACTGACACAAGAAAATAAAATCACCTATCACGCGTATTACTGCGGATTATGTCAGCAATTAAAACAAATCAGTGGAAAAAAGGGTCAGATGTTGTTAAACTATGATATGACCTTCCTGATTATTTTGCTGTCCGGTTTGTACGAGCTGGAAAACGCGCATCACACACTTACTTGTGTGCGTCATCCCGGAGCGAAGCAGAATGTGTGGATTAATGAGGCGACTTATTATGCGGCGGATATGAATATTTTATTATCATATCACAATGCACAGGATGACTGGCGGGACGAGCATGTAGTGTCAAAGCATGTACTTGTCAAGGCACTGTATCCGGATTATATCAAGATTGCAGAGAAATATCCGAGACAGTGTAAAGCACTGGAGCATTACATTGAACAGCTCGCAGAGGCAGAACGTCAGAAAGAGAAAAACATAGACCTTGTTGCAGGATTGACCGGTGAGATGCTGGCAGAATTGTTTGACTGGAGACAGGATGAGTGGTCGGACGAGCTTCGATGCTTCGGCTTCTACATGGGTAAATTTATCTATTTGATGGATGCCTATGAGGATTGCGAAAAAGACCGAAAAAACAAGCAGTACAATATCCTGTCACACATCTATGGTGATGAAGAATATGAAATCTATTGCCGCCAGTTGCTCACGAGTATGATGGCAGAATGTGCAAAGTCCTTTGAGCGGCTTCCGATTTTACAGCACGCGGATATTTTACGAAATGTACTCTATTCCGGTGTGTGGACGCGCTATGAGTACAAATTGCTCAAGCAGCAAAAAAAGGATTTAAAGAAAAAGAAAGCGCAGGCTTCACAGCGCACGAAAGATTTGAAAAAACAGACAAAAAAAGGAAAAAAAGACAGTGGCAAATCCTTATGAGGTGCTGGGCGTTTCACCCGGTGCCAATGACGAAGAAATCAAAAAAGCATATCGAAATCTGAGCCGCAGATATCACCCGGATGCAAATATCAACAATCCGAACAGAGCGCAGGCGGAGGAACGCTTCAAGGAAGTACAGCAGGCGTATGATCAGATTATGAAAGAAAAGCAGCAGGGCTATAGCTATGACAGCTTTGGTGGTCAGGGACAGGGCGGCTATTACAGCAGCTATGGTGGTTTTCGCGGCGCATATGGCGGTCAGCAGCACAGTAGCACTTCGGATACGGATACGATTGAGTTGCAGGCGGCTGCGAACTATATCAATCATCGTTGCTACAGAGAGGCGTTAAATGTCCTTTCTAACATACGCACACGTTCCGCGCGTTGGTATTATTACAGCGCGATGGCAAATGCCGGAGCCGGAAACAATGTGACTGCAAAAGAACATATTTCACAGGCGTGTACAATGGACCCCGGAAATATACAGTATCGGGCATTCGAACAGCAGTTGAGCTACGGCGGAGATTGGTACAGCAACATGGGACGCGGTTATACGAGACCCTATGCAGGAAATAGCGGTTTCTGCTGGAGCTTGTGTCTGATGAACCTGTTGTGTAATTGCTGTTGCTTTTTCTGATTGTTTTTCGATTTGATTGGGAGAATTTGTTGGAACTTGCAAATAAAAAAGGACTGTTACATTTGTCAAAGAACGTTTGATTCTTGGCAAATGTTGCAGTCCTTTTTGTTTTTCAAAGGTTTTTAATTTTTGAATTTTGCTTCGCAGTATTTGCAGCGGTATACTTTGTTCGCCGCATCCGTCAATAAGAAAATCTGATCCAGCTCCTGTTCAATCGAAGTGATGCAGCGGGGATTTTTGCAGGAAATAACATTGTGAATCTCCTGCGGCAGATGCAGTTCTTTCTTTTCTACGATTTTATCATCCTTGATTACGTTGACGGTAATGCGATGATCGATAAAACCGAGAATATCTAAATCAAGTGCATGTACGGGACATTCGACCTTGATAATATCCTTTTTTCCCATTTTATTACTCTTGGCGTTTTGAATGATGGCAACGGTGCAGTCTAACTGATCCAGCTTGAGGTCATGGTAGATACGAAGACTCATACCTGCCTGAATGTGGTCTAAGACAAAACCTTCATGAATTCCACTGATGTTTAACATGTTTTCAAACCTCCTAATCTACCTGAATGCCCAGCAATGTAAGAATCAAAGCCATGCGTACATAGACGCCGTACTGTGCCTGTTTAAAGTATACGGCACGCGGGTCGTCATCGATTTCTACAGATATTTCATTTACACGGGGTAAGGGATGCAGCACGAGCATGTCTTCTTTGGCAAGTGTCATCTTTGCCTTGTCCAAAATGTAGAAGTCTTTCATGCGAACATAATCTTCTTCGTTGAAGAAACGTTCACGCTGTACGCGGGTCATATATAAAATATCCAAATCGCCGATGGCATCTTCCAGCTTTTCCATTTCATGGTACGGAATCTGATGAGCATCTAATACATCGGTACGGATATAGCTGGGAACGCGAAGCTCCTCAGGAGATACCAGTACAAATTCGATGCCCGGATAACGAATCAGCGCATGAATGAGAGAGTGAACGGTGCGTCCAAATTTTAAATCGCCGCAAAGACCGATTTTTAAGTTGTTCAGACGACCTTTCAGACTGTAGATAGTAAGTAAATCGGTGAGTGTCTGTGTCGGATGCTGATGTCCGCCGTCTCCTGCATTGATAACGGGTATGCCGGACTTTTGCGAAGCAACAAGTGCAGCACCTTCCTTCGGATGACGGATCGCGCAGATATCTGCATAGCTGGAAATGACGCGAATGGTATCAGAAACGCTCTCACCTTTTGCAGCAGAACTGCTGTCTGCGCTGTGAAAACCGAGTACATTTCCGCCAAGATTTAACATCGCAGCTTCAAAGCTGAGACGGGTACGGGTACTCGGTTCATAAAAGCAAGTGGCTAATTTTTTTCCTGCACATGCATGTGCATATTTTGCGGGATTATTTTCAATGTCATTGGCGAGAGACAACAGTTCGTCCAGCTCTTCAACGGAAAAGTCCATCGGACTCATTAGATGACGCATGATCGTTCCTCCTTGATCTGTTACATTATTTACTATACTATACGATAACAAAAAATGAAATTCAAGTTGGGATTTTGTTTTTTCGCGTCTATTTTTTTTGGCACAAAATTTGCTCAAAGAGGAGACCGGCGAGCATCCATAAAGGGGTGTAATCCAGTCGGATGATACCATGAATATTCGAGTGCGCTGTGCTGTAGTCCCAAGGGCAGCAGGCGTGTTTTTTCAGAATACTGCCGCTGATATACTCACCAGTAAAGATAGAGCAGGCATAGATGAAGCTGCGGGTGAGCGGAGAACGTTTCTGAATGAGCCGGTACATCGGTTTGAAACAGGCGGCGCATCCGTAAATCGGAAACATCCACACAGACGTCTGACCGAGCAGCTTGCGATTGGTTTTGGTCAGTGATTTGCACGAGGTGAATAGGATTTCGATACACCAGCCGGTCAGACCGCAAACAAAAAAGTTTTTGGAAAATTGTGCCATAAGAGGGAATAAAGTGTTCTTTATAAATTTATACATGTAAGGAGTGTGTGCAAGGAATGCTTTTTTTATGCAATTTTCTCAAATTCACTTGCACCGATTTCGAAAAAGCAATAAGATGTAACTATTCGAATAGAGTGAGAATAGGAACACGACCATCAAAAAGGAGGAACGTATGACATTACAATCGCTTTTAGAACGTGTGGAATATAACTGTATACAGGGAAATATAGATATGGAAGTGACGAGTCTGGTGTATGATTCGCGAAAAGCAAAAGCAGGAAGTGTCTTTGTATGTATCAAAGGTGCAGTCGTAGATGGGCACTCATTTGTACAACAGGTGTGTGACGCAGGTGCGGTAGCAGTGGTTGTATCCGATGAAGTGGAAGCACCGGCGCATGTGACCGTGCTTCGTGTGGCTGATACGCGTCTGGCACTGGCACAATTATCGGCGGCTTATTTTGGTCATCCGGCAGAACAGTTAAAGACCATTGGAATTACCGGAACAAAAGGAAAAACAACGACGACTTACATGATAAAATCGATTCTGGAGCACGCAGGCTACAAAGTGGGATTGATCGGTACAATCGAGACGATTATCGGTCAGACACACATTCCGGCAGTGAATACGACACCGGAATCTTATATTGTACAGGAGAGCTTCCGCCAGATGGCAGATGCGGGAATGGATGTAGTCGTGATGGAGGTGTCTTCGCAGGGACTGATGATGCATCGTGTCGGTGGATTTGTGTTTGATATCGGTATTTTCACAAATCTTGAACCGGATCACATCGGGCCGAATGAGCATGCCTCTTTTGAGGAATATATGGCATGTAAAGGTATGCTGTTTCGTCAGTGCCGTCTGGGTATTGTCAAT
>JAGAOE010000142.1 GCA_017623885.1 Eubacterium sp.
CGTTCGTACAATCGCATGCTGGATGAGATTTTGGAGCAATGCTATGAAGCATATCCGCAGGAGGAGCTGTTGGCGGGACTTTGTGCATATCGTATTATGGGACAGCGCTTTGAACAAAAGTATCATATGTGGTACGAGATGGCGATTGAATACGATTTGCAGATTACTGGTCTGTATGAGGCGTTTATGGCATCCATTGATGCGAGAGAGATTCGTCAATTACCAAAATCCGTACAACTGTATTTCCAGTATAACAATCATCTGACGTATCGCCAAAAGGCGGTACTCTATGTGAATATCATTGCGAACAAAGAGTCGCAGCCGATGGTGTATGAGCGCTATCGACAGATTATACAGGATTTTGCGGAGACAGAGATACTCGCCGGTCATATGGATGACAATCTGGCAGTCGTGTATGCACATGTCTTGGAGCATATGAGTCTGACGGAAGAGCTGGCGCAGGCACTTTCGCGAATTATATATATCAACAAATTCACCTGTCTGGAGGAACCGGTGACACATGTGGTCGTTCAGCAGGAAAACTTAAAACAGCCGCAAATCTTTCCGGTAGTGAACAAACAGGCATATTTGCCGATTTATCCGGGAAACTATGTGTTGCTCTTGCAGGACGCGCATGGCAGAAGATATGCGTTGTCGGCGGAGACGCAGTTAGAGCGCCTGATGAATCCCGGACGCTACATACGAAAATGTCTGGAACTGGCGCCGGAGGCATTGCCCTATGTCTTGCACCATATGAACGGAAAAACAAAATTGCTGCATATGGATGAACGGATGGCAGGATATGCACGTACCCTGGTGCGTGCAGATTTCATCGCAGATGAGTTCAAATGTCGGATTAGTCCGGGATTTTTAGAGTATTGCAGAGGGGAAGGATTTGCCGGAGATATTCGGGAGTATGTATTGAAAATTGATTTTGGAAGATTGGAGCGCAGTGCGCGCGATCGTTACCTGGAATCATTGATTCAATTACATATGTATCAGGAAGCGTGGGCATTTTTGGTACAGTACGGAGTCGGAAAAGTCTCTGTAGAGGCGTTGGAGCAGATTGTTTTGTTCCAGCTCCAAACACAGCAGTTGCAGGCGGAAGAGTATCTGCTTTACTTTGCGATTCAGTGCTTTGTGCGCGGAAGCAGACATCGCTTGCTATTGGAGTATCTGTGTGACTATTATCAGGGACCGACGCAGCGCATGATTGAGCTTTGGCGTGCGGCGATGGAGCAAAAGCTGGCAGTGACAGACTTGGAGGAACGTCTGTTGATTCAGATGGTCTTTTCGGGCGCTTTTGCACCGGATGTACAAAAAGTCTTTTCGGATTATTGTGCGCGTCAGGGACGTGAGCAGGTTCGCATGGCATATTTGACATATTTTGCATACGAGACATTTATCAATCGGATGCAGGTAGACCCGGAACTATATATTTATCTGGAACAGAGTACACTGAAAAACAGACGGGCAAATCGTTATCAGCAGCTTGCGTTGCTGGAACATTATACAAAGAAGGAAGTGCTGACAACAGAGCAGGAGCATTTTGTAGATGACTTGCTGTGTAAGGCATTGGAAAAGAATGAGATTTTCGAATGCTTTTTACAATTGCCTGTGAGACAGCTTTCGAAATTTCATCTCTATGATTTGTGCGTGGTGGAATATCGTTCGAGTGCACCGCAGTCACAGGTATGGTTGAACTACAGACTAAGTTCAAAAAGCCGTACCTTTGAAAAGGTATTACTGGAACCGGCGATCGCAAATGTCTATTTGTGGAGTATTCGTCTGATTGGCGGGGAACAGTTGGAGTATTACATTTCTGAAAAAAGTGATCGAATGGAAACGATTACGGAAAGTCATTTGATGGAAGTGAATGTCTATGGACAACTGGAACGAAACCGACATGCGCGGTTGTCGCAGATGGTAGAAAGTGTACAAAATGGTGAAGAGACGTTACTGCGACAGCAAATGGAAGATTATCAGGTATATGAGAGCCTGACGACACGGTTATTCCGTGTGATCTGAGACTGAAATCGACAGAGGACAGGATATGGCAACAGAGGATATAGGAAAAAAAATATATATTGGAATTGATCTGGACACGGATGCCGTGATGGTGAGCTATGCGTATGGCACCGCGATAGGAAACAGAGGTCAGATTCGTGAGCCTGAGACGGTCAGTCCGCTTGCGGGAAGTGAAATTTTTGCGATTCCTCTGGCAATCTGCTTGAAAAATGATGGCGGATGGGCGTATGGAGAAGAAGCGCGGCGTGTCGCAAAAGCAGGACTCGGAGTGACACAGGAGCGTCTCCTGGAGCGTGCACTGCGCGGTGAACAGGTGCAAATGGGTGAAAAGCTCTATGCCGTTACGGAACTGCTTGCCATGTTTTTAAAGAAAATGGTGACGATGGCAGGAAGACTCGGACCGGCATCTCGTCTGTCGCAATTGGTAATCACGACCAAAACATTAAATGTGGCGATGATTCAGTTGCTGAAAGAGTGCGAGAGTCTGATGCAGTTGCCGAAGGGCTGTGTGCATTTTATGGATTACAAGGAGAGCTTTTTTTACTATGGAAGCAATCAGCCGCCGGAGTTTTCGACACATGACATGGTTTTATTTTCTTATGATGGAAATCGTCTCCAGTTTTGGTGTCTGGAAAAAGAAAAGAGATCCGTACCGCAGTTATTATCGATACGAGAAGAAACCTACAATGCCTCCAGAGAGCAGGCGGATGAGATTTTCGCCCGCATTATTCCGGAGTCATTCGGCAAACGGATTGTGTCGACCGTTTATCTGGTAGGAGACGGATTTGAAGGAAATTGGATGCAGCATTCATTGAAATTGCTTTGTCAGGGCAGACGCGTATTTTTAGGAAAAAATCTGTTTTCAAAAGGTGCCTGCTATGCAGCGATGCGTTTGGATGATAAGACCGGATTTGGGTATGTATATATCGGCGAGCATGAAATAAAAAGCAATATCAGTTTAAAGGTATATGAGCGTGGAAATTTGCAGTTTTATACCCTGATCAGTGCCGGTATACCTTGGTACGAAGCTGCCGAGAGCTGTGAAGTAATCATAGACGGAACGCCGACAATCGACTTTTGGATACAATATCCGAACAGCAGAGAAGCGCGGATTGAAACGATAGAGTTAGATACGTTGCCGGAGCGCGAAAACAGAACGACGCGAATACGGATTGAAGCGACGCCGGTTTCGGACCATGAGGTACAGTTTGCATTGACAGATGTTGGTCTTGGCGAGTTGGTTCCGGGAAGCGGTAAAAAATGGGAGTATACCTTACAACTATAATTATTTAAAGTAATGAGTGAGATATTAGGATAGAAATAAAAGGAACGAGTGAATGGGTCAGCTAATATTATGTAAGACGCCGCGTGCAAAGCGGCCGTTTTATATCGAAAGCGGAAAAGTGAATATTTACTCTTTAGAAGAATTGATGTATTATGCGCAGTCTGCAAAATATGTGGCGCGAGAGGATGTTGTATGTCCTGCGTTTATCACATGGGTTGAGCAGGAGCTGGGGCTGGAACAGCTCGCAAAGCTGCTTTATCAAAAACTGGAAGCGCAGAGTGGATTAAAAGAATTCTTTTTGCCAATCGAGGCGGCAAACGGCTATCTGACAACGAGTGAATTGCAGATTTTGAATATGCAGTTACAAAAATATGATCATATGACCGGGCTTGAAGCAAAGAAGCTGTATGCAGACCAGTTTATGCATCAGGAAAAGTATGTGCAGGCGATTTGTGCATACCGAAGTCTGCTCACGGATGATGAAGTGATCAGGGAGCAGGGGCATGTGGCAGGTGACATTTGGAGTAATCTCGGATGTGCATATGCCAGACTGCAGGATTTTTCGGAGGCAGTGGATTGCTTTGCGAGAGGTTATATGCTGAATCGACGCATGGAGACCTTGCAGGAGGCGGTAGCGGCAGCGTGTTTGTCCAAAAATCCGCAGTTGTTAGAGTCGCTTGTGACACGATTTTCGACGAATGCATCGCAGATTGCATCGGAGCGCGTGCATATGGAACGCTTGCTGGAGCAGACCATACAGAGTGTAAAAGGTACAAGTTTTCAGGAACAACAGTTATTACAATGGCTACAGACATATCGCAGTCAGTGTGACAGATAAACAGGTAGGAGCACAACATGGGATTTTTCAAACGTTTGTTTTCAAAAAAGCAAAGCAAAGAGCTGGAGCAACAGTCGCAGGAGACATCAGAAGACTATTTGCTCAAACAGCAGACCGAGCAGCGACAGGTCGGACATTATGTTTTGGATCATTGTGAGCAGATTATCGAGGCGGCACGTGAGCTGGGAGAAGAGAAGAAAGAATATGATATTGTTACCAGTTATTTACAGGATATCGAGCTGTTGACAGATTTGGAGGAGGAACAAAAGGCTCCGATTCGGGATGCGGCAGAGAATATCTGCAAGCTGAATCAGGCGCGCGATTTGTATTTGAATACATCAAAGAAGCTGTCTGATGCACAGTATCATATGATGGAACGCATGGAAGCGGATATTCCGGATGCCATTCGTCGATTACAGACAAATGAGACATACCAGGCGACCGTGCGCAGGGATATGTCTTATCTGGAAGGCGAGAAGATGCAGTGGACGTTGCTTCGAAGTGAACTGATTCATGAAAAATATGTGTTGAAAATTGCATCGTATGTTGCGTTTTCGCTGTATTTTCTGCTGATGTTCGGATTGTTTATTATGCAGATTGGATTTGAAATCGATGCGACCTGGGGCTGGCTGATTGTTACTGCGATTGCTACGGCAGTAGGCTTTTTTATTTTTATCAGATATCAAAATGCGCAGACCGGTATTGTGCGCTCGGAGATGAATGCCAATCACGCGATATCACTGCTAAATAAGACGAAGATAAAATATGTAAATATCACAAATGCAGTAGATTATGCCTATGAAAAATATCACGTAAAGAATGCAAGAGAACTGGAGTATCAGTGGGATCAGTATCTGGAAGCTGTACGTGAAAAAGAACGATATATGCGCACGAATGATGAGCTGGCGTTTTATAATAAAAAGCTGGTGAATCTTTTGGGAGCATATCAAATGTATGATGCGCGTGTCTGGATTGACCAGCCAATCGCTCTGATTAATCCGCATGAGATGTCTGAGATTAAACATCAGTTGCTTGTGCGCAGACAAAAGCTGAGAGCGCGGATTCAATATAATGCGAATGTCGTGGAGACAGAGCGCTCGCAGATAGACCGTTTGATGGAAATGCATCCGGAATATGAGGATGAGATTCGAGAGATTATCAAATCTGTGGATCGCCTGTCGATTGGCGAGCTGTGATTTGACAGAAGGAGAAGATATGCAGGAGAAACATACACATAGATTAGAAAACGGAGAGGTCGTGACGCATAGTCACGACTTTCCTCATGCGCATGTGCACGATCCGGAGGAAGTGCGTGCGATTATTAATCGTCTGGCAAAAGCGATTGGACATTTGGAATCAGTAAAACATATGGTAGAAGACGGAAAAGACTGTACCGAGGTAATGATTCAGCTCGCAGCAGTAAAATCTGCCATCAATAATACCGGAAAATTGATTCTGAAACAGCATCTTTCACACTGCATTGTGAGCGCAGTAGAACAGGGAGATAATCAGGCAATAGACGATTTGAATCAGGCGATAGACCGCTTTTTGTAGAAAAATGAAAAATATTAAAAAAAAATGAAAAAAGGTCTATTCTTTTTTTTTTAAAGGTGTATAATAGGGACGCGATAAATTTTTAACAATCTTATCAAAAAAGTTTAGTGACCGGAAATGGTCGAAAGGAGTTACAGTTATGAATCTTATACCATTCCTAATCTGCTTCCCGTTTGTGGTGGCTATTTTTATGTACTTAATCAGGAATAACAAAATTCGTAACGGCGTGGCATATGTGTCGCTTGCTGTAATCATGGCGACAGCACTCTGGCTGATGTTCGATTATATTTCGAACGGCGCAAAGGATACTGCATTTTTTGTGGAAAATGAAGTCGTAGAGTTGCTGATTCTGATTGGTGAAGTAGGTCTCATGTTCCTCGTCGTTTATCAATGCTTTAAGCACAAAAAGTATTTGATCAGTGTATTGTCTCTTGTGCAGACACCGCTGATTATCTGGCTGGAGCATTATGGACCTGAGTTTGCGCATACGCCGCAGATTCAAGTGGATCGTCTGGTGATACTGATGGTAATCATTGTTGCTTTTATCGGTGGAATGATTACGATTTATGCAGTCGGATATATGCATGGTTATCATCACTATCATACAGAGTTTCCGGATCGAAGATATTATTTCTTCTCTTTGATTTTTGTATTTTTAGGTGCGATGTTTGGACTGGTGCTTTCAAAGAGCATGCTGTGGATGTGCTTTTTCTGGGAAATCACCAGCGTTTGTTCATTCCTGCTCATTGGCTATACAAAGACAGATGAAGCAGTGCAGAATTCATTCCGCGCGTTGTGGATGAACTTATTTGGCGGTTTGATGATGGTACTCGGTATCGGCTATTCCATCTATGCGATTGGTTCTGTAGATATCCAGGAGATTGTTGCAAACAACCTGACGATTCCGATTGCATGTTTTGCAGTTGCAGCACTGACCAAGTCTGCGCAGTTGCCGTTCTCACGTTGGCTTTTGGGCGCGATGGTAGCACCGACACCGTCTTCTGCATTGTTGCATAGTGCGACGATGGTAAAAGCAGGTGTATATCTCTTGTTGCGTCTCTCACCGGCGTTGGCAGGAACTATGACCGGTACGATGGTTAGCTTTATCGGAGGTTTGACATTCCTTTTAGCTTCACTGCTTGCGATTTCAAAGTCAGATTCCAAGGCAGTACTGGCTTATTCAACGATTTCAAACTTAGGTCTGATCGTGGCATGTGCCGGAGTAGGTATGCGTCAGACGATTTGGGCAGCTATTTATCTGCTTATTTTCCACGCAGTGAGCAAAGCGATGATGTTCCAGGATGTCGGAGCAGTAGAAAACTCCTTACATAGTAGAAATATTGAGAATATGCAGGGATTGATTTATCGTTTGCCGCGTTTGGCTTATATTATGTTGATCGGTATTGCGGGTATGTACTTGGCACCGTTTGGAATGCTGATTGCAAAATGGGCAGC
>JAGAOE010000143.1 GCA_017623885.1 Eubacterium sp.
AGAGAAGACAGAAGAAGCAGAAGTTGCGGAGGATGCAGCAGGTCGTACAGTAGGAGAAGATATCTTCCTTGTAGGTGTAGATGCGTTAGCAGAAGCACTTGAGAACGTTATCGCCGGTAAGATGACAGGTACTGTATTTAACGATCATATTGCACAGTCACACAGCGCAGCAGATGCAGCTATTAAGTTTGCAAAAGGCGAGACAAATCAATATTATATCGGATGTGATTATGTAAAGGTAACATCTGAGAATGCTCAGTCACTTTTGAAAAAGTTTGGCCAAGTGATGTGGAGAAATATTTAAAGTAGTATAATTCGAATGCTTTTCCACATAATAACTCCATATCCAAGGATTTGAATCCTTACAAGAAAGATGATGATGGAAATGGAGGAAGATATCAGCATGAAAGCAACAGGCATAGTGCGTCGTATAGATGATTTGGGGCGGGTAGTCGTGCCGAAAGAAATTCGAAGAACTTTACGAATTCGCGAAGGTGACCCATTAGAAATATTTACAGACCGTGAGGGTGAGATTATATTAAAAAAGTACTCACCGATCGGGGAGCTCAGTCAGTTTGCAGGACAATATGCAGAGGCGATGGCACAGACCACAGGACATTTAGTCTGTATCACAGACCGGGATCATGTCATCGCAGCGTCCGGGAGCGGGAAGCGTGAATTCGAAGGAAAACCCATCAGCCGTGCATTAGACGAATTGATTGAGGATCGGAGAACACATGTCGCAAGTCAGGGAGAAAATAAGTTTATCAAGATAACGATGGATGATGAGGGCACCTATGTATCACAGGCAATCAGCACGATTATTTGTGAAGGAGATGCAATCGGAGCGGTCATCTTATATGATAAAAACGAAAAATACCGGATGGGGGAGACCGAAAACCAGCTTGTGCTGATTGCAGCCGGGTTTTTAGGAAAACAGATGGAGCAATAAAAATCTCAGATGCTCTCTTTCAGATATACGAGTCTTAAAAGTAAGAATTGCTTGTTATCTGGAGGGGAGCATTGATTTTGATAATGGTAGCGTAAGTTATATGGTGGATTTTTTTAAAATCGAACCATTCCCCTTTTCATTTTAGCATTATAAAAGTATAATGAAATATGATGGACTATAAAACAGAAACAACAAGGAGGAAGAAACAATGGCAGATGTATATGTAGCAAATGACCATCGTTATGAAAAGATGATATACAATCGTGTGGGGAGACATGGATTGAAATTTCCGGCGGTATCGTTAGGATTTTGGCACAATTTCGGCACAAAGGATAATTATGATAATATGAAAGCGATGTGTCGTTGTGCGTTCGATAATGGTATTACACAGTTTGATCTGGCGAACAATTACGGCCCGGTAAACGGAGCAGCAGAGATCAATCTGGGACGAATTCTGAAAGAAGATTTTGTACCGTATCGAGATGAGCTGCTTATTACGACAAAAGCCGGATATGGCATGTGGGATGGACCTTACGGAGACTGGGGCAGCAAAAAGTACTTAGTGGCAAGTCTGGATCAGAGTTTGAAGCGTCTTGGCGTAGATTATGTGGATATCTTTTATCATCACCGCATGGACCCGGAGACACCCTTAGAGGAGACGATGGAAGCGTTGGCGCAGATTGTGCGAAGCGGAAAGGCATTATATGCGGCGATATCAAATTATGATCAGGAATATACACAGCGCGCAATAGAAATCATGAAAGAGCTGCATTGTCCTCTGATTGTAAATCAGCGTAAGTATTCTATTTTTGAACGTACGATAGAGACAGATGGAGTAAAGAAATACTGTAAAGAGGCCGGAATGGGAATCATCGCATTTAGCCCTCTGGCGCAGGGATTGTTGACAGACAAATACTTGAAGGGTATTCCTGCTGACAGCAGAATCGCACGCGACTCCAGATTTTTACAGGAAAGTGCGCTTTCACCGGAACGCTTAGAACAGATTCGGGCATTGAATGAAATTGCGCTGAACCGAGAACAGACACTGGCGCAGATGGCGTTGTCTTGGATTTTGAAAGACGATGAAGTGTGCTCTGTACTGATCGGTGCTTCCAAACCGGAGCAGATCGCTGAGAATGTAAAAATTGTTGAACATATCAATTTTTCTGAGGATGAAATCCAAATGATCGACAAGCTCAGTAGATAGGCGGAAGTTAAAAAGAGATTTAACAAATGGAAGAACGTAAACAAAGTACAACAGGAAGTAAGAAAAAGAACCGAAAAAAGAAGAAGCTCAAAGGGCTTTTGTTATCACAGATTCTGCTTTTGACGTTGATTTTAGGTGCGCTGGCATACTATTTTTTCGGTGGATATGCGCAGAAAATCGGCGAAATGAAAAAAGAAGCACAGCAGCTCGTAAATGCTTCGACAGAGCAGACGTTTCGCTCGACGCAGACCAGTGTCGTATATGATGCGGATGGAAAAGAAATATCGGTTCTGAAAAGCGAAAAAGACAGTTATTATATATCATATAATGACATTCCGGAAGGTGTAAGAGCGGCAATTGTCAGCATCGAAGACAAGAAATTTTATAAGCATAAGGGTGTTGACTTTAAGGCAATTGTTCGTGCAGCGATGGCGATGATGCGCGACCAGAAAATTACACAGGGCGGAAGTACCATCACACAGCAGCTAGCGAGAACCGTGTTTTTATCAAACGAAAAAAC
>JAGAOE010000144.1 GCA_017623885.1 Eubacterium sp.
TCCCTTTCTTCAATCCATTAAAAGCAGTCGCATCATCCTTATAGGATACAATCAGGACATCCGGGTTCTCCGTTAAGACGACCTTTTTTGCTTTTCCTTCATATAGTTGCTCACATTTTTGCATTTCGCATATCCTCCTTCAAAGATAATCACGTGTATTCTCACGCAAAAAAAGACAAAGACGCCTTTAAGTTCATTTAAAACTTAAAGACGCCTTTGCCTTTACGCGGATAATGGTACACCTTTTCGCTTTTTTTGTCAATCACTTTTCAGACTTATTGCAACTACAATACTAATACTCTTTCTTTTTCATAATCTGAACAGATATCAGATAGGAAAGAAACATCACAACCAATGTCACCGCCACGATTCCCAGCACGAGTACGGTTGTACCCATCATTGATATCTTGGGGATGACAAACGATAAATCCATTCCCATCGTCTCTGCAATCTTTGACACCAGAAATGCCACTGCTGCGATGCCCAAAATCAACGCCAACATGATGATACGCCCATTTTCTGCACCAAAACGAATCATTGCCGGCAAAATCAATGCCAGGATCATATTCCACACAGCCAGCCAAACAATCTGCAATGCTAAATCCGCAGGCACTAAAGCAGTGCCGCGTATCACAGACATCACAACTGTAAGAATCATGCCAATCAACCAGCCCGCTCCCGTAACCAAGAGTCCCATCACATATTTTGAGCGCACATAATCCTGTCGCAACACCGGCAGACTCAGTAAAAAAGAAATACTGTTCCCGTGCTCGTCATAGTTAAACGTACTAAACACCAGAAATCCCGATACAAACGTCAAATAGCTGACAACGAAAAAATCCGTTGAATTATATCCCAAAAACACAGCCAATGCCACAATTATAAGAAATGTTCGCTTCTGTCCTCTGAGTAATCTCAAATCCTTCTCGATAAATCCACGCATCTTTATTTTCCTCCGATCATAAATAAAATCAAATCATCAATTCCACCCTGTTCAATCACGAGCTTCGGATAATTTTCCACATAAAACTGCTTCTGATTGGTCAGACAGCTATATCCATACGCTTCCTTCTTCGACTTTAACACGTAGCGTGTATCTAATTGCTCATAGGTTTTTTCGTCCACTTTTAATACTGCATAAGAAGATAATAGCTGGTCAGTCTCCTCATGCAGCACAATACTTCCGTTATCAATCATATAAATTTCATCGCATAAGTTTTCCAAATCGGTCGCGATATGTGAGCTAATCAAAATCGAGCGTTCCTCATCCTCTTGCATATAATCACGCAACAAATCGAGCAACTCTTCTCGCATCGCCACGTCCAGTCCGAGTGTCGGCTCATCTAATATGAGCAGCTTTGCACCATGACTGAGTGCAATGAGAATCTTGAGCTTCGCTTTCATACCGGTCGAAAATTCTTTTACCTTTTTGTCTAACGGAAGTCCTCTGCGTTCACACTGCTGCAAAAAATAAGTTCCGTCATGTTTTTTATAGCAGTGTGTCAAAATCGCGTTGATGTCTTTGATTGTCAGATACTCGCTAAACCCTGCATCCGACAAAATCACACCAAGCTCCTGCTTTTTGTCTGCGGACAGTTCTTTTTGCATTTCTCCCATCACCGTCACTGTTCCTTTTTCTGCGCGTACAAGCCCTAAGATAATTTTGAATGTCGTACTTTTTCCGGCTCCGTTTTTTCCTACCAGTCCGGTGATGCAGCCTTTTTTCACTTCCATTGACACGTTCAGTCGAAAATCACTGTAGTTCTTTTCTACTCGCTCCATTTTTAACATCATTCTTCCTCCAACAATAACTGAAACAATTCTCGCATCTCATCGTCGGTAATACCGCATCTGCGTCCTTTTGAGATGCCCTGCTCTAGCAACTGCTCCACTTCTTTTTTTTGTTCTTCCTTCAATAGCTGCTGATTCGCAGCTTTTACAAATGTTCCTTTTCCATGTACCGTCACGGTAAATCCATCCTGTTCCAACGCGTCATACGCTTTTTTTACAGTCAACGCGCTGATTTTCAGTTCTCCGGCCAATGCACGCACGGACGGCAGGCAGGTATCTGCGGTCAGCGCTCCGTCTACTATCATGGTCTTGATCTGATCTACAATCTGCTCATAAATCGGTATCATGGATGAATGGTTGATAATAATATGCATATGTGTTCCTCCATCTGTATAACAGTATATAACAGCATCAAACTGTTGTCAACTGTTATATGCTGTTTATTTTTAAATTTGATAAGAATTTCCAATGAAACAAAAGGTTGTTGCTTCGCAGAATTTTACATTTCTGCAAAACAACAACCTTTTTTGACTCTGAACAGTTATAAGAAATATATGATTCGTTTCAAAATCTATCCTGTCACAGCTCTACTCACGATCCTCCGCAGCCACATAGTCGCGGTGCTCACCCACATAGCGGTATGCCGGACGAATGATTTTTCCTTTATTGACCAGCTCCTCCAAACGATGTGCGCTCCAACCGGAAATACGGGAAATCGCAAAAATCGGCGTAAACAGCTCGGTCGGAATTCCTAACATTGTATATACAAATCCGCTGTAAAAGTCTACATTCGCACAAATCGGCTTAAACAGATGCCTGCGCTCTGCGATCAGACGCGCCGAAATATGTTCTACTGTATCGTACAGCTCAAATTCGCGCTCCATTCCTTTTTCCTGCGATAAGATACGTGCATATTTCTTTAGCAATACTTCACGCGGGTCAGAATCTGTGTAAACCGCATGTCCCATTCCGTAAATCAGTCCCGCATTATCAAATGCCTTTTTGTCAAGAATCGCCGTCAGATATTCCGTCAGCGAATCTTCATCAGATATATTGCAGTTTGCCCGCAAGTCCTCGAACATCTGCATAACTTTCAGGTTTGCGCCACCGTGTCTGGGTCCTTTCAGAGACGACATCGAAGCTGCTACTGCTGAATATGTATCTGTTCCTGATGACGTAACGACATGATTGGTAAACGTCGAATTGTTACCACCACCATGCTCCGCATGCAGTACAAGTGCCACGTCCAATACACGTGCTTCCAAATCTGTAAAGCTTCCATCTTTTCGAAGCATATACAAAATATTTTCTGCTGTTGACAAATCCTTACGCGGCGGACGAATCAACAAGGTCTTTTCCATACTGAAATGGCGATATGCATAGTAGGAATATACTGCCATCAGCGGCATTTTTGCAATCAACTGCAAGGACTGACGCAATACATTCGCAATTGAAATATTATCCGGATCTGAATCATACGAATACAGCAATACGATACATTTCTGCAATGCATTCATCAAGTTTGACGGCGGTGATTTCAAAATAACATCGCGGACAAAACCACTGGATAACTCCTGCAGACTGCTCAATATCTGTACAAACTGTTCCAACGCCTCATCCGTAGGCAGTTTTCCGAACAGCAACAGATAAGTCGCTTCCTCGAACATAAACCGCTTTTTCATATTTCCATTTATCAAATCAACGACATTGATTCCCTGAAAATACAGCTCTCCATCGGTCGGATGACTCACTCCGTTTTCATCTGTCTTTGTCGCCAAAACGTCAGAAATCTCTGTTAATCCGGTCAATACACCCTTACCGTTTGAATCACGCAGACCTCTCTTTACATCGTATTTCTGATACAGACCCTGATCGATTGCTCCCGATATCAGACAGGTATTCACCAGCTCATCAAACTGCTGATCCAGTTCTTCGCCCAGCTCCATCATCTCATGTAATTTCATATATCCACTCCCATCACTGATTTTGAATAAACTAATTCTATAACTTGCAAAAACCCCGACTGCGACATTTTTATTATTTCGCAGTCAGGGTTAATTTTCCAGCTTTTGACTACTTTTGCTATCATACATCATTTCCTGCAAAAATGCAAGCGTCGAACATTTTTGATTCAGTTTTCATGCAGATAACAAAAATATTTTCATTTTTTATTTCATAATGAGCCAAACAACATATGCCACATAGCAAAGCAGCATCAAAATACCGCACGGACGACGCAATTCTCTTTTTCTTGCCACTCCTGCCCAAAGCAAAAGACCTGCTGCCAATGCCAGAATTGCATCGACCACAAATGACGGTTCAAACGGAATCGGTGCAATCAGAGACGCGGTTCCGATTACGAAGAGAATATTGAAAATGTTACTTCCCACGATATTACCAATCGCAATGTCTGCGTTGTTTTTGCGAGCCGCCATCACAGAAGTCACGAGCTCCGGCAAACTGGTTCCGCACGCTACAATCGTAAGTCCTACTACACGCTCGCTAATACCCGCTAACGCTGCCAGGCCACAAGCACCATCTACTGTCATATTGCTTCCGAAAACAACTAACACGCCTCCTATAAGGATAAATACGATACAGCGCACTACGGACCACGATTCCTCTGTCACCTCATTTTCTTCCTTATTCTGCTTTGTCAGCCACCACAGATATCCGAAATATACGAAAAACAACAGCCACAAAACGATGCCATCCAAACGGCTGACATTCATTCCTGCCATACCAAGCAACATTAAGACGACCGTCACAAACAACATATAAGGAATCTCTGCAATCAGCGTTGATTTCTGCAGCTTCAATACCGCCAGTACCGCAGTAATTCCCAGTATCACCCATACATTAAAAATATTGCTTCCTAACACGTTTCCGACTGCGATACCTGCCGTTCCTTTTGCTGCCGCCTGTATACTGACAGCCGCCTCCGGCATACTCGTACCCATCGCTACAATTGTCAGACCGATTACCAACTGCGGAATACCAAACCGCGTCGCCAGTTTGGATGCACCCTCCACAAACCAGTCAGCTCCTTTAATCAGACACAAAAATCCGACCACAAGAAATACTACATTTAACATAAAAAATCCTCCTTGAATTATATTTTCAACAGAGGACTTGATTTAATCATAGAACAAAAGTGTGCTTTGCACGCTCCACGTCTACAAACTCCTTCTTCAGCACAACTTTTGTTCCGCGCGCGTTAGCTGCGCATCTGTGCACGAAGTGCTTTTATTTGATAGGAATTTCCTATCAAATAAAAAAGACGAGACCTCTGCTGTGTTCTCAGCATAAAGTCTCGCCATTTGATCACATTCCGGGTCTTTCGACCGTACTGACGGGATATGAACACACAATTATTTTCAGTGTGCGCCGGCTACTCCCTTTTTCTATTATAATAATACTGTTTATTTATTCTTCTAACATATATAATATGCTTTACATTTTATTTTGATATTCTAGCACAGCGAAAAAGGAATTACAAGCTTTTTTTCGTGCGTTTTTACCTTTTTTCTACCCTCTCGGTATACTCTCCTCTACGCACAGCGCACCCCAGCCGGTCTGCGGATTCGGATACACACTGATTCCCGGAAGTTCACGTGCTCCGCGAATGAAATACGCCTTGATTTTTTCTCCATATAAATATAAATCCCGTTCACCAACGATTCCCCATTGCATTAAAAGTGCGGCTGCTCCGGTGACAAAGGGTGCTGCCATAGATGTACCGGTCTTTCTCACATAGCCGCCGCCCGGTGCACAAGATATTACATCGACCCCCGGTGCGACCAGCTCCGGTTTCACCTGTTGCAGATCTCTGGTATAACCGCGACCGGAAAATGCTGCCGGTGCATCCGTATATGCATCATATGCGCCGACAGAGATGACGCCTGTTGCCGTCGCCGGAATCGTCAGTGTCGTCTCTGGTGTGGACTGTAAAAATCCCGTTGCTGTTTGATTTACCGCACCTGCCGGTAACCATAAATCATAAGCGCCGTTTTTTATTTTCTCCGGGACTAATAAAATCTGCCAGATTCCCGCATCGATTTGATTCCCTTCTTCTGCTAAAAACTCCAGATAAATCTCCTGATATTTACTGTAGGGACTCGGTTCTCCGTAAAAAATGAGCACCGTTGTATCTTCCATCTGTATGCGATTTGCACCCGGTATCGGCAAAATAACCTCTCGTCGCATACCAAATGGATGTACCAGCACGATCGTATATTCATCTGCATAGGATTTCCACAATTGCACATTCAAGGACTGTTCGTACTCTGCCACTGCCAGCTCGATACGCACGGTATCTTCTCCCAGAACACCGGACGTATGCACACGCCTCGTTGCCTCATTTCCATTTCCTACTACAATACTCGTTTTCCAATAGCCTGCGATATCGGTCAAATAAGTCTCTAATAACGAGGTTCCGCTATGTGTTGCATATAACTAAGGGAAAATCTCGACTAAAAAAATCTGCAGTCATTACACTGCATGTTTCTCTACTGAATAAGGTGACTGATACTTAAATACAATATCAATACTGTTATTCCCATTTACAACAATCTTATCAATCAACTCTATCACAATTTCTCTTGTCACTTCCGACAATGTTCCATACTTGATAAATTTCTCAATCCAGTTTTCATACAGTTCTTCGGTTTTGCCAAAACAATCTCTCTCCTGCTCTATCTGCTGTATCTTCGTTCTGATCTCCTGATCATGCTTTTCATATTCCGTCTTATACATGAGATATTCTTCTTTGTCCAAAACGCCATCTACGTAGTTTTCATAAGTCTTCTTTTTATACTTCTGAATGACTTCCAGTTCCTTTTGCAGTCGTTCTATTTGAAGATCAGCTTCTTCACAGCGCCTCTGTACCTCATTTCTCCGATCAGCAGCTTTTAATATTTCATCCTTATCACTCTCCTTTAATGCCAGATGGGCCTGTCTTTGAATTTCATTTTTTACAATGGTATCCAGTGTGTCTTTTTTAATGAAATGCGAGAAACAAATGGTATTCCCTTTTCTATGATAGGTGCCACACTCATAACCATCTCTGCAGGTAACCCGCTGCAGATTATATCCACAATCTCCACAGATAAGGATACCTGCATATGGATTCACCTTCCTCACTTCACTGTGAAAACCCGGTGTTCGTGCTCTTTTTTTCATATTTTCCTGAACCTGTTCAAAGGTTTCCTTATTTATGATTGCTTCGTGCATCCCCTCTACAACATACTGTTGTTCTTCTGGAATATAATGAATTTTCTCTACTTTATAAGAAATCTTCTCTGACTTGTGCTGTACCATTGCTCCCGTATACACTCGATTCCTTAGAATCACATCGATTGTCGGATACGCCCACCCTTTTGAACCTATTTTCTCCTTTGCATTTGAATATTTCAATCCAAGCACTTTCCTTTTATACTCTGAAGGTGTCATAACTCCGTCCTGATTCAGCTTTCTTGCAATACTATCTCTAGAATATCCTTCCAGACTCATATTGAAGATTCTCCTCACTACCTTTGCAGCTTCTTCATCAACGAGAAAATGATGTTTATCGTCCGGATCCTTCACATACCCATAGGGTGCAAACCCCGACATAAAGTATCCTCGCTTTTTTTGTGCAGATAGCGCACCCCTGATTTTCTTAGATATGTCACGACTATACATATCATTAAACAGCGTCTTAAACTGTGCCAATTCCTCATTACTGTGATGAACAGAATCCACGCCATCCAGAATTGCAATATAGCGAA